>NZ_CP043473.1:1222792-1528490 GCF_008275125.1 Chromobacterium paludis | reverse complement strand
AGGTGGAGCTGCTGGAAATCCAGAAGTAATGACTTCGCCGCGCTTGCGCGGCGCCTTGCCTGGACGGCGCGGATGCCGCGCCGTCAATATCTCGCCCAGTTTCTCCTCCCCCGGCAGCCGATGGATCCACTCCACCCGCGCGGCATCGCCAGCCAGACTCGATAGCCTGCCGCTGGCCAAATTTGGTCGGCATCGCCCGCCTTCCCATCAGACGCAGGAGACGATAATTTGCGCCAGGCATCGGCTTGCCTCCCGGCAAGCGGGGACGAGTATGCGATCATCCAGCATGCGGAAAGAGTGCCGCTTTGCGTCAGCGCAAGCGGCAGGGCTCGGTGAAAGTGAATAATCAGGCATGGCAATCGGGATAGTTGAGGCAAAGGATAGGGCATGCGCGAGGTATTAGGCATTTGTGGATATTCCGGCAGCGGCAAGACCACCTTGCTGGAAAGCATTCTGCCTGGGTTGAGGGCCGCTGGTTTGAAGGTGGCGGTGATCAAGCACAGTCATCACGACGTGCAGCTGGACGAGCCAGGCAAGGACAGCTTTCGCCATCGCCAGGCCGGCGCGTGCGAAGTTATGATCGTATCGCCCTGCCGAGTGGGCGTGTTTGCGGAGACCGCAAACGAGTTGACTTTGGACGAGCAGCTGGCCCGACTGTCGCCTTGCGATCTGGTTTTGCTGGAAGGACAGAAGCGCCTGCCCGTGCCCAAGCTGGAAGTATATCGGCCCGCGCTGGGCAAACCGCCGCTTTATCCGGAGGATGGCAACATCATCGCCGTGGTTTCGGATCAGACTGTTGCTGCCGACCTTCCGGTGCTGAACCTGAACGACGCGGATGCCGTGGCGCGATACATCTTGGCGTGGCTGGCCAAGCGGCAGTCAGAGAGGCCGAGCGCGTGATTTTGGCGCAGGATGCCCGTGGTTTTGCCGGGTGAGGCGGGCGCGCGGTTGGCCTTCCTGCGGCAACAAGCTGGCGGCTCAGTATCATTAAAATTCCATCAAACCTATACAGGGTGGAATTTATTGCCAAGCAAGGCGTAAATTAAAGAACGAATTTAAAGTTAATATCGCTTGATTGAACAATAATATTGTTTTTGTTTGCTAAAATATTGGCAGTTTATTTCAGACACTGCCATGAATCGCGCAACAAACAATAGAAAACCCTATGCCCTGCTGGTGCTGACCATGCTGATGTGGTCCACCAATTTCATCATCGCCCGCGCGCTGCACGGTCAGATTGGGCCGTTCAGCTTGGCTTTTGCCCGCTGGGGCATCGCGCTTTGCTGCGTGCTGCCCTTTGCCGCGGGCAGATTGCGGCAAAACTGGGACAAATTGCGGGCGCAGTGGCCCTTGCTGCTGCTGCTTGGCCTGTTTGGCATCGGACTGACCAACACCTTCGTCTACTTCGCGGTGCAGACCACCACGGCCACCAATGCCGTCATTCTGAACAGCGCGACGCCGGTCATGGTCTTGCTGCTGGGATCGCTGTACTTCCGCCAACGCCTGAGCAGCCGACAGTGGCTGGGCATGACCTTGGCGCTTTGCGGCGCCTTGTTGATCGTACTGAAAGGCAATTTGTTGGCCATCGGGGCCTTTCATTTTGGCGGCGGCGATGTTTTGGTGCTGGCCGGCGGACTGTGCTGGGCCATCTATACGCTGGGCTTGCGCAAGCTGAAGCCCGGCATCGACGCCATGGTGCAAATGGCCATATTGCTGCTGGTGGGCGAAGCGGTCCTGCTGCCGATGTTTGGCATGGAGGTGGCGCGGCATGGCTTGCCTACGCTGAATGGCGTGGGCTGGGCCAGCCTGCTCTACCTGGGCATGCTGCCATCGGTGGTGGCGTATCTGTTGTACAACCGAGCCATCGCCGCGATCGGCACGGCCAAGGCGGCCAGCTTTCTGTATCTGATGCCGGCTTTTGGCGCTTTGCAGTCCATCTTGTTGCTGGGCGAGGAGTTGCACTGGTTTCATGTGGCAGGGCTGGCGGCGATTTTCGGCGGCATCGCCCTGAGTTCCCTGACGCGGGCGAGCAGTGTCCCGGCGCAGAAGGGTGCATTGCGGACGCAGAAATCTTGACTTTACGGGTGGCCCATTGCTTGTGATAAGCTAGTTTTCGTCATCAGCCCGGTTGCGTTGACCATTTTGGATTGCGACTCGCAGAACAAATCTGTACCGATGGCATGCATACGACAACGCCTGTATATGGGCTGAGGCGGCGCCGCGCAAGCGGCGCCATTTTTTTGCTCAGGTCAGGTCGAGCAGCATGGGCACGGCCCAGACTTTCAGGCAGGCCAACAGCAGCGGCCCAAGCAGGCAGAGCGCGCCCCAGTACAGCCAACGCGTGCCGCAGACGTCGCCACGACGCATCTCTAGCAGCTGCAGTCGATAGCACAGGTAGCTGACGGCCATGGTCAGGGGCGGCGCCATCAGGTATACCGCCAGCGGCGCTTGACCCAGCCATGGCGAAACCGCCAGTACGCCGATGAGGAGGGCAAGCTGACTGGCGAACAGCGCGGCCAGCTTGGGCTCGCAGCCGGGAAAGGACAGCGTGTTGCGGCTGGGGCGCGCGCGAGCGGCGATCCACATCGCGGCGGCCAGGCTCAGCCAGGCGTAGACGTAGACAAAGGGCAGCATCAGCGGGGCGATCAGAACCGGCTCGGCATGCTGATGCAACAGTGTGGCCAGAATCAGGTAGGCTGCGGCAAAGCAGGCAAGGGCGGCGCCATCGCGGCTGGCGCCCAGCCGCCACAGCGCGTGCAGCAAGAACAAGACAATGATGCAGAGCAGCGCCAGGCCGCACGGCGTCGCCGTCATTCCGCCTCCAGCGCGGCAAGCAGGGAGGCGGACAGCAGCTCGCCGATCTGGCTGAGATAGGCAGTGTGCATGTCGAAGGCGAAGCGTTGCGGGTCGTCGCTGGCGAGCACCAATATGCCGAAAGGCTGGCCGGCGGCATCGCGCAGCGCCACCTGGGCAAACGACTGCAGCACCGGCTTGGCCGGGAACCAGCTCATGACTTCATCGTTGACATAGGGCCCGCAGTAGGGCGTGGACAGATTGCGCGCCAGACCCCGGACCTCATGGCGCGCATTGTAATGTCCCTCGCAGCCTTCCGCGGCGGGATGCCACAAACGCAGCGCCGCGCGATCCAGCTGGAATTCCTGGTTCAGCGACTGGATCAGCGCGTCGATGCGGCCGCGTACGCCAACGGCGGCCAATTGCGCCAGGGTCAGGCGATGCAGCCTGGCCAGCAGGCGGTCGTTTTCATGGCCGCGCTCGATCCATTGCTGTTGCTGCGCCTCCAGCTGTCGGTTGCGGTCTTTCAGTTCCAGCAGCTGACGCTCCACAAACGACACCACCACTCTTTCCCCGCTTTGCGGCGCGGCTTGCAGCCCATAGCGGGACGCCACTTGTTGCAGCAGCTCGGGATGATCGTCTAGAAAAGCCAGGACCTGTTCACTATGCATCTGAAAGCCCTTTCCTGTGAAATGCTGAAATGGGTTGGTGCCCAGTCTGGGCTTAAAGTTCGATTTCGCCTTGGAAAACCGTGACCGCCGGTCCGGTCATGATCACGGGAGAGCCTTCGCCCGCCCATTCGATGACGATGTCGCCGCCTCTGGCATGTACTGTGACGCGCGCATCCAGCAAGCCTAGCCGGATGCCGCAGACGGCGGCGGCGCAGGCGCCGGTGCCGCAGGCCAGGGTCTCGCCGGCGCCGCGTTCGTAGACGCGCAGGCGGATCTCGCTTCGATTGACGATCTGCATGAATCCTGCGTTGACGCGCTGTGGGAAGTGGGGATGCCGTTCGATGAGCGGTCCGATTTCCGCGACCGGCGCCGCGTCCACATCATCGACCAGCTGCACCGCGTGCGGGTTGCCCATGGACGCGATGCTGATCTCACAGCGGCGGCCAGCCAATTGCAAGGGGTAGCGCAACGCTTCCTGTTCGGCCAGGAAAGGCAGGTCCGCCGGGGCGAAGCGGGGCACGCCCATGTCCACGCGCGCCAGGCCGTCTTCCAGGTATTCCGGGGTGATGACGCCGCGCGCGGTTTCCACGGCGATGCGGCGGTTCTGGGTCAGGCCTGAGTCGAAGACAAATTTCGCGAAGCAACGCGCGCCATTACCGCATTGCTCCACTTCGCTGCCGTCGTTGTTGAAAATGCGGTAGCGGAAGTCATGGCCGGCTTCGCGCGGCGGCTCCACCAGCAACAGCTGGTCGAAGCCTATGCCAAGCTGGCGGTGGCCGAGCTCGCGGATGCGTTCAGGCGTGAGGGAGACAGGCTGGCGCACGCCGTCTATGACCATGAAGTCATTGCCCAGGCCATGCATCTTGCTGAATTTGAGTTTCATGAGTCTGTGCTGACGGAAACGAGATAGCGCAGATTAGCATAGCGAGGCCGGATGTTCATCGCCGGGAGCGATGCCATCCGCCGCGTCAGGCCCGCAGCACCGTCCTTGCGCCTTCGTAGCGCGGCGCGAAGTAGACATTGTCCAGTCTGGCCACCCGTATCGTGCTGTTGCTGCGTGGCGCATGGACGAACTTGCCCTCGCCGATGTAAATGCCCATGTGAGAGAAGGGACGATTCATGGTGTTGAAAAACACCAGGTCGCCTACCTGGCGCTGCCCGTCCGGGATGGGGCGCGCCATATTGGCGATTTGCGCGGCGTTATGCGGCAAGCGGATGCCCAGGGCGTTCTGATAGATGTAGCTGACCATGCCGCTGCAATCGAGGCCGGCTTCTGGATTGTTGCCGCCGAAGCGGTAGCCGCCATCGAGCAGGCCTATGGTGTAAAGCAGAATTTCGCGTCCGTCGCCATCCGCATGAATGCCGGACAAGGACAAATCGCCGGAGGAGCGTCCCGGACGGTAGGGCGGGCGCTGGCTGGACGGGGCCGTCGTGGTGCCGCAGGCCGCAAGCAGCGCGGCAATGCCGCCCAGCGCCGCGCTTTGCAGCAGGCGGCGGCGCGATGCGCCGTCTTCATCCAGATAAGGCTCATGCATAATCGCGTACTCCCTTGTTCCATGCCATGGAATGACCATCTTATTTTAAATAAAGTTTCGGCATGAATGAAATCCTGCGCACAGGGCGATTTGAAAGTCGGGCTGGCTATCTACAATAAGGGAAAACCATGCCGAATCGTCAGAAGAAAGGGGAGTCATTGTGCTAGGAGTTTCTGCCTTCCGGGCTGCCTGGGCATCCCGCGTGCGCCGCGCAAGCGGTTTGATCTGCATGGCGGCGGCCTGCATGGCGTCCGCCTCCAGCGGCGCGGCCGAGATCGTGTACATCACGGCCAAGGCCGATCTGCCATTCTGGGATACCGTGGGCAAGGGCGTCAAATCCGTGGCCGATGCCAATGGCTACACGTTTAGCGAGCTTGACAGCAAACTGAGCGGAGACGCGCAGCTGGCCAATGTGCGCCAAGCCATTGAGCGTAAGGCTGCCGGCATCGTGATTTCGCCAACCAACTCCCAGACGGCGGAGGAAGCGCTGGCCGCGGCTAAAAAAGCCGGCATTCCCGTCGCCATCGCCGACATCGGCACCAATGGCGGGGACTATGTCAGCTTCGTCAAATCAGACAACTATCGCGGGGCGTACGACGTAGGCGCAGAGCTGGCTGCGGCGCTCAAGGCGCGCAAGGCAAATGGCGTCTACGCGATGATCACGATCGAACTCTCCCGCAAGAACGGGCAAGACCGCAGCAATGGCTTTCGCGACGCGATGACGGACGCCGGCTTTCCGGCCGAGGTGGCGCTTAAGCAGATGAAGGATTATTCCGCGGCGGAAACCTATCGCTACACCAAGGATGTGCTGGCCGCGCATCCCGACGTCCGCGGCTTCTTCATCGAAACCGATCAGCCGGTGGACGGCGCGATGCGCGCCTTGCGCGAGGCCGGCAAGCGCAAGCAGGTGATGCTGGTTTCGTTTGATGCGATGCCCGAGGTCTCCCGCCTGCTCAAGAATGGCGACTTGGTCGCGGTGGGCATGCAGCAGCCTTATCTGATGGGAAGCTCGGCCGCGGAAGCATTGATCGGCTATCTGCATGGCAGCAAGCCTGCGCGGGAAATCCTGGTGCCGATCCTGGTGGCCACGCGATTGAATGTGGACAAACTGATGCCGGTCGCCTCCAAAACCGTATTCGGCAAGTGAGCGGCCTCAAGGCGTCATGCGGCGCATCTCATTATTGCGGATCAGTTCGCGGATGGTGGCGTTGAACGAGCGTTGCAGGCTGGGGCCGTTGGACAGCTGGCGGCTGAATTCGAAATGCAAACCCGTCGGCGTTTCGCCGGGCAGGTCGGCCCGGCGGACGGAGGGCAGGTTGAACAAGTCGCGCAGCGCGGCATCGTGCGCGGACAGGCTTTCCACCACTTCCTTGATTTCGATGAAAATATCGCAACGGCCTTCCGCCACTTTCAGTATGGCGCTGCGCTCGTTCTTGGAGCCGGTGTCCTGGTGGTCCGGCGCCAAGCCGAAGGCGTCCAAATGGCTGCCCAACAGTCCGCATACCATGTAGTGCTGGAGGTCGGCCAGAGATTTGAGCGGCGGACCTTTGGGGTGGCGCTTCGCCGAGTAAAAATATAGGTGATGCACCTGGGCATAGGCTTCCGTAGGCAGAAATCGCTTGGGGTCCAGCTCCTGCCCCGGCACATTGATGGCCACATCGCGCTGACCGTAAGCCACGCTCTCCTGGCAGCGACGCCAAGGCAGGCGCTCCACGATGGCGGGTTCCTGCCCGGCGCGGCGCAGCGCGCGCTGCAACACATTGATGGCCAGGCCGGTGTCCTGCGAGCCGCCGGCAAAACCGGAAGATGCGGTGAAAACAAAGGGCGGGATGTCGATCTCGGAGGCGCAGGCACGCAACGGCGCGGCTTGAGTCGATTCGAAAATCAGCGCGATTGCCGCGACTTGGCTGAGTTTTCGCCACCACTGCGCACTGCGCTTGCGGCAGGTTTTGGCGCAAGCGAGCGTCATGTTCTTGAGCCCTTAGCTGGAGTCTTGTTTGGACAGGCTTGCGCGGCGCGTCACTGGAACCGCGCCTTGCGGTAAGCCTTTCTACCGGTTTAGCCCATGCAGGGCAGCGAGCAAAGGCGTATTGCGGGCCGGGCGCCGCGTCCCGGCCCGCCAAGGCTTAGCGCAACCGTTGCTGAGCGGCTTCCAGTTCTTCCCAGCGCGCCAGCTTGTCCAACAGCAGTTCGTCGATGGCCTCCACGCGCTGCTGCCAGGCGATGGCTTCCTTGGGCGTGTCGCGATAGCAGTTGGGGTCCAGCAGACGCTGGTTCAGCTCGGCCTGCTCGGCCTCCAGCGCGCTGATCTGGTCCGGCAGCGCCGCCAGTTCGCGGGTTTCGTTGTAGGACAGCTTGTTGCGCGCGGCCTTGGGCTTGTCCTGGCGCGGCGCTTCCGCAGCCGGGGCGGCCGGTTTGGCTTTTTCCGCCGGGGCGTATTCGGCCATGCGTTTTTTGGCGTCCAGCCAGTCCTGGTAGCCGCCAGGGTATTCCTCCAGCTTGCCCGCGCCCTCGAAGGCGATGACCTGGGTTACTACATTGTCGAGGAAGGCGCGGTCGTGGCTGACCAAGAACACGGTGCCGCTGTACTGAGCGATCACGTCTTCCAGCAATTCCAGGGTGTCAATGTCCAGATCGTTGGTCGGCTCGTCCAGCACCAGCACATTGGCCGGGCGGGTGAACAGGCGGGCCAGCAGCAGGCGGTTGCGCTCGCCGCCGGACAGCGAGCGCACCGGGCTGCGGGCGCGTTGCGGCGAGAACAGGAAGTCCTCCAGATAGCTCATCACATGCTTCTTCACGCCGCCGATTTCGACGAAGTCATTGCCCTGGCTGATGATGTCGGCGACGCTGGTTTCCTCGTCCAGTTGCTCGCGGAATTGGTCGAAGTAGGCGATTTCCAGCTTGGTGCCTTGCTTGACCGTGCCGGCATCGGGTTCCAGCTCGCCCAGGATCAGCTTCAGCAGCGTGGTCTTGCCGGCGCCGTTGGGCCCGATCAGGCCGATCTTGTCGCCGCGCAGGATGCGGCTGGTGAAATCGCGGATCAGTTGCTTGTCGCCAAAGCCCTTGCTGACGTGCTCCAGCTCCGCCACCAGCTTGCCGGAGCGTTCGCCGGCGTCCAGCTGGAAGTTCACCTGGCCCACGCGCTCGCGGCGCGAGGAGCGTTCGCGGCGGATGGCCTCCAGCCGGCGCACGCGGCCTTCGTTGCGGGTGCGGCGCGCCTCCACGCCCTTGCGTATCCACGCTTCTTCCTGGGCGTGGAACTTGTCGAACACGCGGTTCTGCTCCTCTTCAATCGCCAACTCTTCCGCCTTGCGCGTCTGGTAGGCGGAGAAGCTGCCCGGATAGCTGCGCAGAATGCCGCGGTCCAGTTCGATGATGCGGGTGGCGACGTTGTCGAGGAAGCGGCGGTCGTGGGTGATCAGCAATACGCTGCCGGAGAAACTCTTGATCAGGCCTTCCAGCCATTCGATGGCGGACACGTCCAAGTGGTTGGTCGGCTCGTCCAGGAGCAGCACATCCGGCTTGGACGCCAGCGCGCGCGCCAGCGCCACCCGCTTTTTCCAGCCGCCGGACAGGTCGGAGATGCGCGCGTCCGGGTTCAGGCCCAGGTGGCTCAGCGTGGACGAAATCAGCGCGTCGAACTGCCAGCCGCCGCGCGCTTCCAGCTCGTGCTGGATGGTTTCCATGCGGGCGAGCGCCTGCTCGTGGTCGGCGTCGGCCTGAGTCAGCTGCTGGGTGACCTTGTGGTAGTCGGTGAGCAGGGCCTTCAGGTCGCCCAGGCCTTCGGCCACGGCTTCGAACACGCTGTGCTCGGGATCGAATTCCGGCTCCTGCGGCACGTAGGCGACTTTGACGTCGCCCTTGATGTTGATGCGGCCGTCGTCCAGCTGCACCGCTCCGGCGATGCCTTTGAGCAGCGACGATTTGCCCGCGCCGTTGCGGCCGATCAGGCCGACTGCCTCGCCCGGTTCCAGGGCGAAATCTACATTGTCCAGCAGCGCGTGGTGTCCGAAGGCGAGGCATGCCTTCTCGACGGTAATCAGAGCCATGTTCTGTGTGTCTTGCGATAGGAAAAATAACCGCCAGTTTAACACGATGCCCCTGGTGGCGGACGGGTCGCCTGCCGGCGCTGGGGCTGCTACAATGCGCGCCGAATCAACATTTGCCCGAAAGGCCCCGCCATGTACTTTGTCGACCGCGCAGTCGCCGTGATCAAGCCGAAACAACCGTTCCTGGATTGGCTGAACCAACTGCCCGACACCGACATGGTGGATCTGACGTTGGATAGTCTGCGCAGCGACTGCACCGCCGTGCTGCTGCCGGAGTTCGTGGAGCCGGAAGAGGGCGTGGCCCACATTGATGAAATCTACGAGCAACTGTTCAAGATGGAGCTGGCCTCCTGGGACGAGGACGATAGCCGCTGGCCGCAAGACCTGTCGCTGAAGGCGTTTTGGGAGTGGTTCGACGTGGAAATCCACTCCATGGTGCTGGACAGCGTGGACAGCGACATCACCAATAGCCCGGCAGGCGAGCTGTAATCCTCGATGCGACGGGACAAGCCGCTGCTGCAGCCGTTCGCCGTGCCGCTGCGGCCCTCCCGTTGCTGGCTGGCGCTGGTGCTGGGCGCCTTGGCGGCTTACAGTCTGCTGCTTTTGCTGTATTTGCCGTCGCGCTACGCGCTGAGCCTGCCGCTCGCCGCGGCGCTGGCATGGCTGGCCCTGCGAGGCGGCGGCTGGCTGCGCGGCGATTTCCCCGCCTGGCTGGAGGTCGATCCGCGCGGGCGATTGTTTCTGTGCCGCGCGGCCTCGCGCGAAGAGGCCGTGGTGCTGGACGACTGTTTCATCACCCCCGTGCTGACGGTATTGAATGTGCGCGTGGCCGGGCGCCGGCGCAGCGTGATGCTGTGGCCTGACTCCGCGGACGCCGAGCCGCGGCGTCGGCTCAGAGTGTATCTGCTGTGGTTTGAGCCGCCCCAGCCTAGCGATCAAACGGAAACCCATCCATGACTACGAAAAAGACCCTGGACGATTGGCTGCGCTGGCAGGAAACCCTGCACCTCTCCGCGATAGACATGGGCTTGGCGCGCGTTGCGCGCGTGCGCGACGCGATGAATCTCAAGCCGGCCTGCCCGGTGATCATGGTGGCTGGCACCAATGGCAAGGGCTCCACCTGCGCCATGCTGTCCAGCATGCTGCGCGCCGCCGGCTACAAGGTGGGCGCCTACACTTCGCCGCACATCCTGCGTTACAACGAGCGCATCGCCATTGATCTCAAGCCCGCCGCCGACGAGCGCATCATCCAGAGCTTCGAGGCGATAGACGCGGCGCGCGGCGACACCACGCTCACATACTTCGAATTCGGCACCCTGGCCGCGGTGCATAGCTTTGTCGCCGAGAAAGTGGATGTGATCATCCTGGAGGTGGGTCTGGGCGGCCGGCTGGACGCGGTCAATATCTTCGAGCCGGACGTGTCCGTCGTGGTCAGCGTGGACTTGGACCACCAGGCGATTCTGGGCGACAACCGCGAGGACATCGGTTTCGAGAAGGCCGGCATCTACCGCGCGGGCAAACCGGCGATCTGCGTCGATGCGGAGCCGCCCAAGCGGCTGCTGGAGCACGCCGCGGCCATCGGCGCGGACCTCCGGTTGTACGGCCGCGATTTCGGCTTCACGCGCATGGACAACCAGTGGTCCTTCCGCCATGGCGATCATGCTCGCCATGCCTTGCCGATTCCGGCGCTGCGCGGCGGCTACCAGATGGTCAACGCCTGCGGCGCGCTGGCCGCGCTGGAAGCGATCAAGGACAAGCTGCCGGTCGGCATCGGCGCGGTCAAGCAAGGGCTGGTGGAGGTGGAGTGGCCGGGCCGCTTCCAGGTGCTGCCGGGCCGGCCGGCCGTGGTGCTGGACGTGGGCCATAATCCGCACGCGGTCAAGGCGATGACGGCGGCGCTGAAACAGCTGCCGTACGCGGAAACGCGCTATGCCGTGTTCTCCATGCTGGCGGACAAAGACATGGCCGCCGTGATCGAGCTGGCCAAGGGAGAGTTTGACCGGTGGCTGGTGGCCGGGCTGGACATGCCGCGCGGCCAAAGTGGCGCTGCGATAGCCGCGGCGCTGAAACAGGCGGGCGTCTCCCACGTCGAATCGTATGATAGCGTGGCGCAAGCCTGGTCGGCCGCCTTATCGCAGGCCGGCGACAATGATAGAATCGTCGTTTTCGGGTCATTCCACACGGTAGCGGAAGTGGAAGCGGCCCGGCGTCACCCGGTTTGAGGAATGCATGGCACTGTCCAGCCACGATGAACTGATCCTGTTGAGAAAGCGCGCCCGCCGTCGCCTGGTGGGCGCGGTGGTGCTGGTTTCCGTCGCCACCGCCGTATTGTGGAAAGTGGTGGATCATCTGCCGGAGCAGCAGATGCGACCCGAATCCATCGAGATCATGGGCGGCGCCTCCGCGCCAGCCTCGGCCAAGAAAGCCGCTTCCCCCGTCGTTGCGGAAGCGATGCCGCCCGCCGGTTCGGCGACCGAGCTGCCGGCCAATCTGTCGTCCATCACCGCGCCTGCGCCCGCCGCCCACGAGGCGTCGCGGCCAGCGGAAAAGACGCAAGAGAAGCCGGCCGCAAGCAGCAAGCCCGAGCCTAAGCCCATACCCAAGTCCGAGCCCAAGCACACGCCGGAGGCGCCCAAGCCGGAAAGCAAGCCGCGCAAGCAGCCCGATCCGGCCGCCATTCTGGAAGGCCGCTTCGACTCCGAAAGCCATCCGGCCAAGAGCGAGGCCCGCGGCAAGTCCATCATTCAGCTGGCCGCGTTGTCCGATCCGGCCAAAGTGGAGGCCATGCGCGGCAAGCTCGCGTCCATCGGCGTGACGGCCCACTTCTCCAAGGTGGAAACCAGCAAGGGCGAAGTGACGCGGGTGCGGGTGGGACCGTTTGCCAGCCAGGCCGAGGCCCAGGCGGCGCTGCATAAGCTGGCGCGCGCCGGCATCAACGGCATCATCATCAATAAGTAGCCGCCATGACCGCCTTCGACTATATCGTCATTGCCATCGTCGCCGGTTCGGTGCTGATGGCCTTGGTGCGCGGCCTGATCGTGGAAGTGCTCTCCCTGGGCGCCTGGCTGATCGCCTTTTGGTGCGCCAAGCAGTTTTCTCCCCTGGTGGAGGGCTTTTTGCCCGCCAGCCTGCCGGGCGAGGGCGTGCGCATGGTGGCGAGCTTCGTATTGGTCTTTTTCCTGATCTGGCTGGGCACAGCCTTGCTGCGCGTGATGCTGACCGGACTGGTGGACAGCATAGGGCTGGGCGCGATCAATCGCCTGTTGGGCGGCATGTTCGGCCTGGCGCGCGGCGTGGTGCTAGTCACGGTCATGGTGCTGTTGGGCGGCTTGAGCAGCCTGCCCCAGAAACCGATGTGGAGGAACGCGGTGTTGGCCGCTCCATTTGAATCTTTGGCTTTGTCACTGAGGCCATGGTTGCCGCCCATGATGGCGAACAACCTACACTACGACTCACCCGGCCAGGCGCCGGACAGTTAGGCGATAGAGGCGGAATCTCTTGATATTTTCACTTCAAGATTCCGCCTCTTTCTTTTGGGCATTTCCTTTTTCAGCAAGCAGGGATAGAGGGCATTCAAGATGTGTGGAATTCTAGGCGTGGTCGGTCAATCTCCGGTCAATCAGCTGCTGTACGACGGCTTGCAGGTGCTGCAACACCGCGGACAGGATGCGGCCGGCATCGTCACCGCCAATGGCAAGACCTTTCACATGCACAAGGGCAGCGGCATGGTGCGCGACGTGTTCCGCACCCGCAATATGCGTTCGCTGCTGGGCAATGCCGGCATCGCGCATGTGCGCTACCCGACGGCCGGCTCGGCCTCCTGCCTGGCCGAGGCGCAGCCGTTCTACGTCAATTCGCCGTTTGGCCTGGTGCTGGCGCATAACGGCAATCTGACCAATACCGAGGAGCTGAAGGCGGAGATGTACCGGCACGATCTGAGGCACATCAACACCAACTCGGACTCCGAGGTGCTGCTCAATGTGTTCGCGCATGAGCTGGCGCAGCGCGTGCAGGGGGCGGAATTGACCGTGGATGCGGTGTTCGGCGCCGTGTCCGCCGTGCATCGCCGAGTCAAGGGCGCTTACGCGGTGGTGGCAATGATCGCCGGCTACGGCCTGGTGGCTTTCCGCGATCCTAACGGCATCCGGCCGCTGGTGATGGGCTGCACCGAGTCAGACGGCAAGACCGAATACATGTTCGCGTCCGAATCGGTGGCGCTGGACTGTTCCGGCTTCACGCTGCTGCGCGACGTGCTGCCCGGAGAGTGCGTCTATGTCAGCTTCGATGGCGACATGCACAGCCAGGTGTGCGCCGAAAACACCCGACTGGCGCCGTGCCTGTTCGAGTATGTGTATTTCGCCCGCCCGGACTCGGTGATAGACGGCGTGTCGGTTTATCAATCCCGCCTGAACATGGGCGAGATGCTGGCCGAGAAGATCCGCCGCGACCTGCCGGGGCTGGACATCGACGTGGTGATTCCCATTCCGGACTCCAGCCGGCAGAGCGCGCTGCAGCTGGCCAATGCGCTGGGCCTGCCGTACCGCGAGGGCTTCATCAAGAACCGTTACATCGGCCGCACCTTCATCATGCCGGGGCAGGCGGTGCGCCGGAAGTCGGTGCGCCAGAAGCTGAACCCGGTGCCGCTGGAGTTTGCCGGCCGCAATGTGCTTTTGGTAGATGATTCCATCGTGCGCGGCACCACCTCCAAGGAGATCGTGCAGATGGCGCGCGACTCCGGCGCCAAGAAAGTGTATTTCGCCTCCGCCGCGCCGGCCGTGCGCTTTCCCAACGTCTACGGCATCGACATGCCCACCCGCGCCGAGCTGCTGGCCACCGGCCGCGACGAACGGGAGATCGCGCGCGAGATCGGCGCGGACGAGGTGATCTATCAGGATCTGGATGCGCTGAAAGACGCGGTCAGCAGCGTCAATCGAGAGTTGAAACTGTTCGAAAGTTCCTGCTTCGACGGCGAGTACATCACTGGCGACATCACCACGGCCTATCTGGACGCCATAGAATGCGCGCGTCTGGACCTGAAGGGCAAAGACAAGGACGGCAGCGAACAGATGATTGATTTGAACCTGAATGTGGCGGAGCAGAACCTGATGTAAGCCAGCGCCACGCCGCGGAGCCTCATCTGGGCTATACCGTGGAGTGGATGCCCGCCTGGCGCCCGGACGTAAAGCGGGCCCCTCCTGTCCGGAGCGGGCCCGTTTCTTTTCAGGAGTGGCCTAGTGCGCAGCGCCTGTTCAAAATCCTTGTTTCGTCGACTGGCTTGGCCCGCCTTCAGCGTGGCCGCCGCATGGGGCGCGTTGTGCGCGGGGCCGGCCATGGCCGAACCGCCGCTGGAATTGGTCACCTTGCAGTATCCGCCTTACGAATACCTGGATGGCGTGGAGGTAAAGGGGTTCGTGGTCAATGTCGTGCGCGAGGCTTTTCATCGACTGGGCAGGCCGATTCATGTCACGGTTTATCCATGGGGCCGCTCCTTGGCCATGGTCGAGGGCGGGCAGGCAGACGCTATCTTTACCGTATACAAGACGCCGGAGCGCGAGGCGCTGTTGGACTACTCCCACCAAGTATTGATGCCGCAGACTGTGTCGCTGTTCGCGCTGAAGGACTCGGCCATCCCGTTCGACGGCGATCTGCGAGCCTTGGCCGGTTTGCGTTTCGGCGTGGTGCGGGCGGTCAGCTATGGGGCGGTTTTTGACGCCGCGGTCAAGGCGGGCTCAATTCGCATCGCCGACGTGGCCGCCAGCGGGGAGCAGAATATGGACAAACTGCTGGCGCGGCGTTTCGACATCCTGGTCAGCAACCGTTACGGCGCCTGGGACATCGCGCGCCGTCGCCGCGCGGAAGGGCGCATCCGCGAACTACAGCCTCCGCTGGAGGAAATTCCGAGCTATATCGCCTTTTCGCGCAAGCCGCAGCTGGCCGGCTTGCGCGATCGCTTTGATGCGGTATTGCAGGCGATGAAGCAGGATGGCAGCTATCAGCGCATCATCGCGGCCACGGCGCCGGATGCGCCGCCGCAAGACGCAAAAAAGGGGCCATAGGCCCCTTTGACTCGGCGCGAAGCGGGAATCAGGCGAAGTTCTTGGCCACGAAGTCCCAGTTCACCAGCTTCCAGAAGCTATCCATATAGTTCGGGCGGCTGTTGCGGTAGTCGATATAATACGCGTGTTCCCACACGTCACAGGTCAGGAGCGGCTTCTTGTCGGTGGTCAGCGGGGTGGCGGCGTTGCTGGTGGATACCAGGTCCAGGCTGCCGTCGCTGTTCTTCACCAGCCAGGCCCAGCCAGAGCCGAAGGTGCCGACGGCGGTCTGGGTGAAGGCCTTCTTGAACTCTTCGAAAGAGCCCCACTTGGCGTTGATGGCGTCGGCCAGCGCGCCGGTCGGCTCGCCGCCAGCGTTCGGGGCCAGGCCGAACCAGTAGAAGGTGTGGTTCCAAACCTGAGCGGCGTTGTTGAAAATGCCGCCGGAAGACTTCTTGACGATCTCTTCCAGGGAGGCGTTCTCGAACTCGGTACCCTTGATCAGGTTGTTCAGGTTCGTGATGTAGGTCTGATGGTGCTTGCCGTAGTGGAACTCCAGGGTTTCCTTGGAGATGTGCGGGGCCAGGGCGTCCAGCGCGTACGGCAGTTCAGGCAGTTTGTGTTCCATTATGCTCTCCTTGTTGAGAAAGTAAGCCGCATAAGCGGATGCTTTGCGCGCAGTTTACTGGAATACGGTCGGGATGGCCAATAGTTGACTAAAATGATAGGAATAAACTTTTGCAATTTGATGTGATCGTCATCGGCGCCGGCGCGGCCGGTTTGATGTGCGCCGCCACCGCCGGCCAGCGCGGCCGCAGCGTGCTGTTGCTGGACCATGCCGCCAAGCTGGCGGAGAAAATCCGCATTTCCGGCGGCGGCCGCTGCAACTTCACCAATATCCACGCGCGCTTCGACTGTTATCTGTCGGCCAATCCTCATTTTTGCCGCTCCGCGCTGGCCCAATATACGCCGCAGGATTTCATCTCCATGGTAGAGCGGCACGGCATCGGCTACCACGAGAAAAAGTTGGGCCAGCTGTTCTGCGACGAAGGCAGCGAGCGCATCATCGCCATGCTGGACGAGGAGTGCCGCAAAGGCGGCGTGGACCGCCGCATGGAAACCGCCATCCTGGCCGTGACGCGCGGCGACGATGGCGGCTTTGGCGTGGAAACCAGCCGCGGCCGCTTCTCCAGCCAATCGCTGGTCGTCGCCAGCGGCGGGCTGTCCATTCCGCAGATCGGCGCCACGCCGCTTGGCTACCAGTTGGCGGAGCAATTTGGCCTGTCGGTCACGCCGCTGTCGCCGGCGCTGGTGCCACTGACTTTCCACGTCGAGGATGCGGAAATCTTTACGCCGCTGGCTGGCGTGTCGGTGGAAGTGGAGGCCAAGGCCGGCAAAGGCAAGTTCCGCGAGAATGTCCTGTTCACACACAAGGGCGTGTCCGGGCCGGCGATTCTGCAGGTGTCGTCCTATTGGCAACCGGGCATGGAGCTGCTGCTGGATTTGATGCCGGACGGCGACGCGGAAAGCTGGTTGGAGGCGAGGTCGGACAGCGAGCAGCTGCTGGCCAACGCGCTGTCCGAATTGGGTTGGTCGCGCCGCTTCGCCGACGCCTGGCTGGATCGCATCGGCATGAATAAGCGTTTGAAGGACCTGGGGCCCAGGCAGCGCCGTCAGTTGGCGGAGCAGCTGCACCGCTGGTGCGTGAAGCCCAACGGCACCCAGGGCTACAAGAAAGCCGAAGTCACTTTGGGCGGCGTCGCCACCCAGGCGCTGTCATCCAAGTCTTTGATGGCCAACGCGGTGCCGGGCCTGTTTTTCATCGGCGAGGTGGTGGACGTCACCGGCTGGTTGGGCGGCTACAACTTCCAATGGGCGTGGTCGTCCGGCTTCGTCGCCGGGATGAATTGCTGATGCATGCCGCGCGCTCCGGCTTGAATGATTGGTGAGCGCTTTGACGTTTCGCGCTAGAATTGCGTTTTGCCTTACGCGCGCCGTTCCGCGCGCGCCTTCCGGGTCTACATGACAGAACAGTACGAACATTTCGACAGCGAGATGGCGGCCATCCGCACGCCGCCGCACTCCGTGGAAGCCGAACAATCCGTGTTGGGCGGCCTGCTGCTGGACAACAGCGCCTGGGACAAGATCGCCGACGTCGTGTCCGAGGCCGACTTCTACCGTCATGACCACCGTCTGGTATACAAGCATATCGCCAAGCTGGTGGAAATGGCCCGCCCGGCTGACGTGGTGACGGTGGCCGAGGCGCTGGACAAGAATGCCGAGCTGGCCGAGATCGGCGGCCTGGCCTATCTGGCCACCTTGGCGCAGAACACGCCATCGGCGGCTAATATCCGCCGTTATGCGGAAATCGTGCGCGAGCGCTCCATCATGCGTCAATTGGCGCAGGTGGGCACTGAGATCGCCGATGCCGCCTACTCGCCCATGGGGCGCGATGCCGCGCAATTGCTGGACGAGGCCGAGGGCCGCGTGTTCCAGATCGCGGAATCCACCGCCAAGTCCAAGCAGGGCTTCCTGGAAATGCCGGGCCTGTTGAAGGAAGTGGTGGAGCGCATCGACATGCTGTATAGCCGCGATAACCCGGACGAGGTGACAGGGGTTCCCACCGGCTTCATCGACCTGGATGCCAAGACTTCCGGCCTGCAGCCGGGCGACCTGATCATCGTCGCTGGCCGTCCGTCCATGGGTAAAACGGCCTTCTCGATGAACATCGCCGAGCATGTGGCGGTGGAAACCCATCTGCCAGTAGCGGTGTTTTCGATGGAAATGGGCGGCGCGCAGCTGGTGATGCGGATGCTGGGTTCGGTGGGCCGGTTGGACCAGCACACGCTGCGTACCGGCAAGCTGGGCGACGAGGACTGGCAGAAGCTGACTTACGCCATCGGCAAGCTGTCCGAGGCGCCGATGTACATCGACGAAACGCCGGCGCTGACCGCGCTGGAAGTGCGCGCGCGCGCGCGCCGGCTGGCGCGGCAGCATGGCGGCAAACTGGGTTTGATCGTGATCGACTACCTGCAGCTGATGTCCGGGTCTGGCCGCGGCGACAACCGCACCGCGGAACTGGGCGAAATCTCGCGCGGCCTGAAGGGACTGGCCAAGGAGCTGCAGGTGCCGGTGATCGCGCTGTCTCAGCTGTCGCGCGCGGTGGAGCAGCGCCCCAACAAGCGGCCGATGATGTCGGACCTGCGGGAGTCGGGCGCCATCGAGCAGGACGCGGACTTGATCATCTTCATGTACCGCGAAGAGTACTACAACCCGGAAAACCAGGACGTGAAGGGCATGGCCGAGGCCATCATCGGCAAGCATCGTAACGGTCCCACCGGCGCGGTGCGGCTGGCTTTCGTCGGCAAATACGCCAAGTTCGACAACGCGGCCACCCTGGGCATCAGCGGCTGGGCGGACAGCGATAATTAATGACCGTGGGACGGCCCGTCGTTCCAAGCCAAAAGCGTATTCATTGAGAGAAACATGAGCTTCTTCGACAAGCACGTATTCATCTGCTGCAACCAGCGCGCCGAAGGCGAGAGCTGCTGCAACAACCACGGCTCCAGCGAACTGCTGGGCTATATGAAGGACAAGGTCAAGGCGCTGGGCCTGGCCGGAGACGGCAAGATCCGCGTCAACAAGGCCGGCTGCCTGGGCCGCTGCGACGCGGGTCCGGTGATGGTGGTGTATCCGCAGGAGACCTGGTACACCTTCGTCGACCAGGAGGATATCGACGAAATCGTCAGCGAGCACATGGTCAACGGCCGCGTGGTGGAAAGGCTGAAAATCTGATGTTGAAGGCCATGAACAAGGTCGGCATCGCTGGTCCGGTGGGCATGCTCGAAACCATTTACGTGACGGCGCAGGGGGAGGCGCGCGGCGTGGCCGTGATCTGCCACCCCAATCCGCTGCAGGGCGGCACGCATACCAACAAGGTGGTGCAGACCGCGGCCAAGGCCCTGTCGCAGCTGGGCTATGCCTGCTACTGCCCGAATCTGCGCGGAGTGGGCGAAAGCGAAGGCCAGCACGATTACGGCCAGGGCGAGGTCGACGACGTCATCGCCGTGGCCGAGTACGCTAAGTCGCAGCATCCAGGCCTGCCATTGGCGCTGGGGGGATTCTCCTTCGGCGGCTTCGTCGCCGCGCGCACTCGCGCCCGCATCGAGGCCGACAAGCTGCTGCTGATGGGTGTGGCGGTGGGCAAGTACCCCATTCCGACGCCCGATGTGCCTGCCGACACGCTGGTGATTCATGGCGAGGAAGACGAGGTGATTCCCTTGTCCCATGTGATGGACTGGGCGCGGCCGCAAAGCCTGCCGGTGCTGGTGCTCCCCGGCGCGGGCCACTTCTTCCATGGCCGGCTGGTGCAGCTGGCGCAGATGATCCAGCGCTGCTGGTGAGGATTTCAAGCAGACCGAGGTCTGCTTTTTTTGCACCCACAGAAAGACAACAAAATGCAAAACATCATTGATTTCGTGCTGGAAATCGACCAGCTCAAGCAGGTCACCCGCAAGACTCGGGTGCTGAACAGCGAACGTTATGAAAACTCAGCCGAGCACAGCTGGCAGATCGCCATGCTGGCCGTCTCCTTGCAGCCATACGCGGTGGAACCGGTGGACATCAACCGGGTGGTGATGATGCTGCTGGTGCACGACATAGGCGAGATCGAAACCGGTGACACCATCGTTTACGCCGAAGACGGCTGGGAAGAGCGCAAGGCGCAGGAATTGGCCTGCGTCACCCGCATTTTCGGCCTGCTGCCGGCAGAGCAAGGCCAGCGTTTCCTGGCGCTATGGAATGAATTCGAAGCCGGAGACACGGCGGAGGCGCGCTTCGCCCATGCGGCTGACCGCGCGATGCCGGTGCTGCTGAATCTGGCCAACAATGGCCAGAGCTGGCGCGAGAACGGCATCCGCCATCAGCAGGTGCTGGACCGCATCGGTCCGCCCATCCGCCAGGGCTGTCCCGCTTTGTGGGACTACCTTGAGGGCCGCTTGCTCGATGCCAAGACGCAAGGCTGGCTGGCCTGATCCGCCGCCAGCTCATATCAAGGGCGCCGTGAGGCGCCTTTTTTCTGCGCGGCTCCCGGCCCGGCCTGCAGGCCGCAGCATGATGCTCTATACATAAGCATCCCCATGCCTCCCAGATAGTCTCCGTGCAAGAGGCATGCCAATACGCGGAGATCTGCGCATATGCAACAGGCACATTCGGCTTCGCCCCCCAGCCTGGAATTCCTCTCCACCTTGCCGCCGACGCCAAGTCAGAGACGGCTGGCCTATGCTGTGGGCGCGGCGTCGCTATTGGTGTTCTTTGCGGCCTTGCCGTTTGCGCAGGTTCAGCTGGTCAAGGTATGGGCCTTCATTCCGGCGTATCAGTCCGCGCTGGCGATCAATGATCTGGCGACGGCGGTGTTATTGTTTGGCCAGTTCGCCATCCTGCGGCATCCGGGCTTGCGCTGGCTGGCGATGGGCTATCTGTTCACCGCGCTGATGGCCGCGTTCCACGCCTTGAGTTTTCCAGGCCTGTTCGCCGAACATGGCGTGCTGAGCGGCGGCCCGCAAACCACGGCCTGGCTTTATATGTTCTGGCATGCGGGCTTCCCGGCGCTCGTCATCGTCTACGCCAGGCGGGCGCCTCGTCCGCTGCTTGATGGGGATGACAGCGGACGCTTGATCGCAAAAGGGCTGGCCCAAGTCTGCCTGGCGGCGGCGGGCATCGTCTGGCTGTGCATCACGGGGCACGACTATCTGCCGCCCATCATGCGCGGCAACCATTACACGCCGTTGCTGTGGACCGTGGTGTCCTGCGTATGGGGCATGAGCGCCCTAGCGCTGACCGCCATGCTGCTGCGCCGGCCGCAGTCCTTGTTGGACTTGTGGCTGACGGTTGTCATGCTGGCCTGGTTATGCGACGTTGGCCTGTCCGCGGTATTCAATGCCGGTCGATTCGACCTGGGCTTCTACGTCGGTCGCGCGTACGGCCTGCTGGCCGCCAGCTTCATCCTGCTGGTGCTGTTGTTGGAAAATGGGCGGCTCTATGCCCAATTGGCGGCTAGCACCGCCGAATTGCAATCAGCCAAGCGGGAGGCGGAGGAGGCCACCCAGGCCAAATCGATGTTTCTGGCCAATATGAGCCATGAAATCCGCACGCCGATGAACGCCATCATCGGCATGTCCTACTTGGCCTTGCGCACAGATTTGAGCGACCAGCAACGCGATTATGTCTGCAAGATCCACAATGCCGGCACCTCGCTGCTTGGCATCATCAATGACATCCTGGACTTCTCTAAAGTGGAGGCCGGCCGGCTGGAGTTGGAATCGCGGCCATTCTGGCTGGACGACATGTTGGATAATGTGTCGGCCCTGGTGGCGCAGAAAGCCGCGGACAAAGGGCTGGAATTGCTGTTCGAAACCGACCGGGAGGTGCCGCAAGCGCTGATCGGCGACGCCTTGCGCCTGGGGCAGGTGCTGACCAATCTGGCTAACAACGCCATCAAGTTCACCGAGAAAGGGCAGGTGGCCATCCTCATCGGCGTGGCCTCCCGCATAGGCAACAAGATCCAGCTGCGGTTCTGCGTGCACGATACCGGTATGGGCATGACGGAAGAGCAGGTGGCGCGGCTGTTCCAGGCCTTTAGCCAGGCGGATGGATCCACTACGCGGCGCTTCGGCGGCACCGGGCTGGGGCTCGCCATCGTCAAGCGCCTGGTGGAGCTGATGGGGGGCGAGGTCAGAGTGGAGTCGGCGCCAGGCTGGGGCAGCGCGTTCATCTTCCATTGCTGGCTGGGCGTGGATGAGGCTGCTGCGTCCCGCAATCGGCCGGCCTTGCCCAATGAGTTGCGCGGCCTGCGCGTGCTGGCGGTGGACGACAATTCCGCTGCGCTGGGGGTGTTGTCTGAGCAGCTGCGAATGCTGGACTTCGAAGTCGTGGAGTGCGCCAGCGGCAGCGAAGCGGTTTCGCTGGTGCGCCAGCACTGTCTGGACCATCCATTTGACATCGCGCTGGTGGACTGGATGATGCCCGAGATGGACGGTATGGAAACCATCCGGCGGATGCGCCAGATCAGCCGCAGGCTGCGCGTGATCCTGGTGACGGCATTTGGCCGCGACGAGGTGCGCGGGCAGGCCAAAAGCGCAGGCTGCGATGGTTTCCTGATCAAGCCGGTCAGCCAATCCACCTTGTATGACGCCTTACTGGAAGCGTTCGGTTTTGGCCGCAGCGGCGGCCATGCCGCGCCGCAGTTCGAGTTGCAGCCGGATCTGCGCGGCATGCATCTGCTGCTTGCCGAAGACAATCGGATCAATCAGCAGATCGCCGTTGAGCTGTTGGAGGGTACGGGCGCCACCATTACCGTGGCGGGAAGCGGCCAGGCGGTGCTGGACAAGCTGGCGGCCTATGGACCCAAAGGCTTCGACGCCGTGTTGATGGATGTGCAAATGCCCATTATGGATGGCATTGAAGCCACAAGGCGGATTCGAGCGCAAGCTGAGTTCGCCTCGCTGCCCATCATCGCGATGACGGCGGATGCGCTAGCCGATGAGCGCGAGAACTGCCTGGCGGCGGGCATGGTCGATCATGTGGCCAAGCCGATTGACCCGCATATTCTTTTTTCTACGCTGCTGCGCTGGCTGCCCGTTGCGGTGGCGGCGCGGCCGGTGGAGCTGGCCGCATCCGGCTTGCCCTTGCCGCCGGTTCCCGGCCTGGATCAAGCGGGAGGGCTGCGGCGCGTGGCAGGAAATCGGGAACTGTATTTGCACATGCTGTGGCAGTTCGTGGAGGAGGAGGCGGACGCGCCGCATAGGATTGGCCTGGCGCTGGCGGAGGACGATCCTCAAACCGCAGAGCGCATCGCCCATACCTTGAAAGGCGCTGCCGGCAGCATAGGACTGGTGGAGTTGCAAAGCGATGCCGCCAGGCTGGAGAAAGCGCTCAAGCACGAGGAAGACTGCGATCCGTGGCGCGCCCGCCTGGCCGAGAGCCTGGAAAGGGCGATGGCAAGCCTGCGGCAGGCGCTGGCAAGCGCGCAGCGCCAAACGGCAGCGGCGCCGCAGGGGCAGGATGCGCAAATATTGTTCAGTCGGCTGGCCGCCTTGTTGCAGGCAGGAGATGGCGAGGCGCTGAGTTATTTTCTAGAGCACGCGCAGGCGATCCTGTACGCCTTTCCAGAAAGTGACCGTCAGCTGTTTGAGCGCAGTCTGAATGGTTTCGACTTTGTCGCGGCGCTGGAGCAATTGCGCGCGGCAGCCAGGGCGGCCGGCATGAGCTTGTCTGAGCCCGCGCCATGAGCAATGCCATGAAAGAGTCCATGCGCGCCATACTGATAGTGGACGATGCGCCAGAGTGCCTGACCCAGATGTACGGCCTGCTCAAGGACAGTTACCGAGTATTGGTTGCCAATAGCGGCGAAAGGGCGCTGCAGCTCGCCATGGGCGAAGCGCCCCCGGATCTGGTGCTGCTGGATGTGATGCTGCCGGGCATGGGTGGCTATGAAGTCTGTAGACGGCTGAAGGCCGATGCGCGGACAACGGACATTCCCGTCATCTTCTTGACCGGACGCGGAGAGGGCGAGGAGGAGCAGGCTGGGTTCGACGCCGGCGCGGCGGACTACATCGTCAAGCCCATTTCGCCTCCTATTGTGCTGGCCCGGCTGCAAACACACATGCGGCTCAAGGCCGCTGCGGACTTCTTGCGAGACAAGGCGGCATTTCTGCAGGCAGAGGTGGAAAGACGCACCCGAGAGGTGCAAGTAATCCAAGACGTTACCATCATGATGATGGCGGCGTTGGCGGAAACACGCGACCACGAAACCGGCAACCATCTGCGGCGTACGCAAAATTATGTGCGCGCATTGGCGGTGGAGTTGCGCAACCACCCTCGCTACCGAGCCGAGCTGGACGACGAAACGGTCGAACTGCTCTATAAGTCTGCGCCGCTGCACGACATCGGCAAGGTGGGGATTCCAGATCATATCTTGCTGAAGCCGGGACCGTTGACGCCGGATGAGTTTGAAATCATGAAAACCCACACCGTGATGGGGCGCGACGCCATAGCCAGCGCGGAGCGCCTGCTGGACGGTCCTAGCAATTTCCTGCGTTTGGCGCGTGAAATTGCGCATTCGCATCAGGAAAAGTGGGATGGCAGCGGCTATCCCGAGGGATACAAGGGCGAGCAGATTCCCTTGTCGGCCAGGTTGATGGCTGTGGCGGACGTCTATGACGCCCTGATCTCAAGACGGGTTTACAAGCCCCCCTTTCCTCACGAGCAGGCGCTGGCCATGATAAAGGAGGGCAGTGGCCGGCATTTTGATCCGGATGTCGTCAACGCTTTCCTGCAAATCGCCGATCAGTTCCAGCAGATCGCCCTGCTATACGCTGACGCCGATTAGACTGGCACGGGTGTCAGCGATGGAGATCGCCGCAGGCTTCCGGCTGCCGAGTGACCTCAAGCACTTTGAGCGTGGCCATGCCCGCTGGGGTCGGCCATTCTATGCGCTGCCCGGCAGACAGACCCAGCAAGGCCGCGCCAATCGGCGCCAACACCGAAATGCGGTTCTGAGCGCCATCGGCGTCGCGTGGGTATACCAAGGTCAGCAGTTTCGGTTCCTCGCCCTCCAATTGCACCCGCGCCGTGCTATTCATCGTGACCACATCGGGCGGCATCGCGGGCGGCTCGAATATATCGGCCCGTTCCAGCTCCGCTTCCAGGCCTGGCGCTACGGGGTGACCGTATTCGCAGGTGGACAGCAATCGGAAGAGGCGCTCGTAATCCAGCGAGGAAACGATGATAGGGGGTGGAATCGACATATGAGCTCCCGGCAGATGAACAAAGGGCACCGCTCGGGTGCCCATTTGGATAAATCCGTACTGGATTCATTGCTCGATGTTAATTGAAGCTTTGCGTCTTTAAAAGAGTGAATTCCTTTTATTTATTTCAAAATAAAAGGAACTTTTGAAATAATCACACTAGCAGGCCGTTGAAAAACCAACAGCCATTCATTTGGTATAATCATCAACATCCAACGAACCGCGAAAGCACCCGATGAGAGGCGTCCGCAACGACAGTCAGACGAGCCTGTTCAGCTACATCCAGCTGGAAGATCGCATCCCGGCCAATCACCCGCTGCGCAAGATCCGCCAGATGGTCGACCTGGTGCTCGGCTCGATGAATGAGGTATTCGACGGCTTATATTCCCGCGTCGGGCGGCCTTCGATTCCGCCTGAACATCTGCTGCGCGCCTCCCTGCTGCAAGTGCTCTACACCATCCGCTCCGAGCGGCTGCTGGTCGAGCAACTGGACTACAACCTGCTGTTTCGCTGGTTCGTCGGCCTTTCCGCCGATGCCCGCGTATGGGATCACTCGACCTTCTCGCAAAATCGCGACCGCTTGTTTACCGAAGACGTCGCCCGCGCCTTCTTCATTCGCGTACGCAGCCTGGCCGAGTGGGGCAAGCTCACCAGCGACGAACATTTCAGCGTCGACGGCACGCTGATCGATGCCTGGGCTTCGCACAAAAGCTTTGTTCACAAGGATGACGACACCTCCCCACCCGCAGGGCGCAACCCGGACGTCGATTTCCGGGGTGAGAAGCGAAGCAACCAGACGCATCAATCGCGAACCGATCCGGAAGCGCGACTGGCCCGCAAGAGCGCCGGCGACGCCAGCCGCTTGTGCCATATGGCCCATATCCTGACCGAGAACCGCAACGGTCTGGTGGTGGACGTCTCGGTGTCCGAGGTCAATGGCCACGCCGAAAACATCGAAGCGCTGAACCTGTTGCTGCGCAATGCCAAGAAAGGCAGCACCGTCGGCGCGGACAAGGGCTATGACACGCCGGCTTTCGTGAACGGCTGCAGAGACTTGGGCATCACGCCGCACGTGGCGCGCAAGCGTGTCGGCAGCGCCATCGACAGCCGCACCACGCGCCATGAGGGTTACGCGATCAGCCAGCGGCGACGCAAACGGATCGAGGAATGCTTCGGCTGGCTGAAAACCGTCGGAGGCCTTCGCAAAACCAAACTGATCGGCCGGGCCAAACTGGCCGGGCAAACTTTTTTAGCGTTTGCGACCTATAACCTGATCCGCATGGGCAGCCTGTCCGGCTGTTGGGGCGGATCGCATGTATAGGGCGTATTGCGCCCAAAATCGCCGGATAACCGGCAAACAGCCTGAAAACCCAGGCAGAGAGCGGATTTATTGGCATTCTGCCCGCTGAAACCGCCCATTTTTGTTCATATGGAAATGGGTTGGGGCAAGATCGACGTGTTTTTCAACGGCCTGCTAGCCCAGCAAAGAAAGAGCGGCCTGCGGCGCGATGTTGGCTTGACCCAGCACCGACGTGCCGGCGCGGCCCAGTATCTGTTGCGCAGCCAGTTTGGCGGTGGCGGCGGCATAGTCCGTATCGCTGATGCGGCTGTTTGCGGCCTGGGTGGCCAGATTGGAGCTTTGCAGATTGTTGACGACTGCCTCGAAGCTGTTATTTGCCGCCCCCAGGGTCGTGCGATACGAGGAGAGCGTGTTTTGATCGCTTTGCAGGTTTTGTTGCGCAGATAGCGCATTGGCCTGGGTGGTGATGTCTATGGTCTTGGTTGCCGCCAAATTGGCGTTGTAAGCATTGAGTCCGCCGGAGCCCGGAGCGGCCGACAAATCAACCCCGGGAACCGTGATCTGATTGGAGCTCGTGCCATTTGGCCCCACCTGGAACGTGGTGCCGTTGCCTCCGGTCAGCAACGGCGTGCCGTTGAACTGGGTGCTTTGGATAATCTGGGAGTTGGCCTGGGTCAGCTGATCGACCTGCTGTTGCAATGCCTGGCGATTGCTGGCGCTCAAGGCGCCATTGCCGGCCTGGATGGCCAGATCCTGAATCTGTTGGTTGTTGCTTTGCAACTGGCTGACGGCGGAGTCCGCGGTTTGCAGGAGAGACACGCCGTCGTTGGTGTTGTTGATGGCCTGATTGTTGCCGTTGATCTGCGCCTGCAACTGCTGGGCGATGGCCAAGTTGGCGGCATTGTCGGCCGCGCTGTTCACTGCCTTGCCGGATGCCAGCTTGGCTAGCGTTTGCTTGGTGGCCTGCTGGGTCTTGTCCAGCTGATACTGGCCAGCCAAGGAGGCCACATTGGTGTTGACGGTCAGTGCCATGTTCTCTCTCCCGCAAACGGACTGCCGTCAGGGCAATACCGCCTACTTAGTTTAGAAACAATCGCTTGCACCGGCAATATCAATTTAAGGTATGCAATGATTAGCAACAATTTAGCCGGAGTGGGGCGTCGCCCCGCGCCGGCGGGCGGGGCGCAAGGCTTACTTGAAGCTGGGCTTTTCCGGCGTGCCTGCGGATTGAGTCAAGATCTCATAGCCGCTGTCCGTCACCAGCACGGTATGTTCCCATTGCGCGGACAGGCTGCGGTCTTTGGTGACCACGGTCCAGCCGTCAGCCAGGATGCGCAGGTGGCGCTTGCCCTGGTTGATCATCGGCTCGATGGTGAAAATCATGCCGGGCTGGATTTCCAAGCCGGTGCCGGGGCGGCCGTAATGCAGGATCTGCGGCTCCTCATGGAATTTCTTGCCGATGCCATGGCCGCAGAACTCCTGCACCACGCTGTAGCCGGCGCTTTCGGCATGCTGCTGAATGGCGTAGCCGATGTCGCCCAGCGTGGCGCCCGGTTTGACCTTCTCTATGCCCTTCCACATGGCCTCGTACGTGATCTTGCATAGGCGCTTGGCGTGCGGGCTGACGTCGCCGACGTAGAACATGCGGCTGGTATCGCCGTGGTAGCCATCCTTGATCACGGTGATGTCAAGGTTGACGATGTCGCCATTCTTCAACGCCTTGTCGTTGGGAATGCCGTGGCAGATCACGTGGTTGACGGAAGTGCAGATGGACTTGGGATAGGGATTGTGACCGCCCGGCGCATAGTTCAGCGGGGCGGGGATGGTGCCCTGCACGTTGACCATGTAGTCATGGCACAGCTTGTCTATGGCTTCGGTGGTGATGCCGGGCTTGATATGCGGGGTAATGAAGTCGAGGACTTCCGAGGCGAGTTTGCCTGCGACGCGCATCTTCTCGATGTCGGCCGCGTCTTTGATTTGAATGCTCATTGGTGGCTTGCTGTTTTCATCGGCTAATGAGACGTAATTCTAGCAAAATGTGGCCTCGACGGACACGCCAAGCGCGCCGCCAGGCGTCGGCGCTTTCTATACTGGTGCGGGAAGGTCCGCCTGGGAGAGTGAAGATGCGCGCATGGATGCTTATGCTGTGGCTGATGTTGGTCCCGCGCCTTGCCGGTGCCGGCAACGTCATGGCGGTGCGTTACATCAGCGATGCGCCTCGCTATCAGCAATACATAGAGTTGCTGCGCACCGCGCTGGACAAAACCATTCCGGAGTACGGCCCTTATGCGATGAGCCATCCGGAAGCCGAAATGAATGAACCCCGCTATCTGGCGGAGGCGGTATCGGGCAAGCGCGTCAATGTGGTGTGGAGCGCGACGTCAGTGGAGCGCGAGCATGCGCTGATTCCGATCCGCATCCCCTTGAGCAAGGGTTTGCTGGGCTATCGCATCGGCCTGATCCGCGCGGGCGATCAGGCGCGCTTTTCCCAGGTAAAGACACTGGACGATCTGAGGCATTTCACTTTCGGCATGGGACCGGGCTGGGGGGATATTCCGATCTGCCGCCATGCCGGGCTGACCATCTGGATTGATCCTTATGAAAAGCTATTCGCAATGCTGACGGCGGGACGGTTTGATTTCTATTCTCGCGGCGTCAACGAGATATTCACGGAGTACCAAACGTTTCAACTGGCCAAGCAGGGCATCGCCGTGGAGCAGGATTTGCTGCTGCATGCGATCTACCCGTTCTATTTTTTCGTCAGCCCGGCCGAGCCGCGGCTGGCCAGCCGTCTCAAGGCCGGGTTGGAGAAAATGCTGAACGACGGCAGTTTTGACGCCATTTTCTGGAAATACAACCGCGCCAGCATCGAGCGGGGCAATCTTCCGCGCCGGCGTGTGATCGAGCTGCTTAACCCGGCCTTGCCGCCCGACACGCCCTTGTCGGATCGCCGGTTGTGGTTTACGCCATCGACGCGCGCGCCTTGATGTCCGCGCTTAGGGGCTGCTGACGTTTGCTGAGCGGCCGCGCCGGGATGCGTATTGAGACGAATCAAGGCGTTTCGCGCGCCGCATTTCATTTTCTGCCAGCGCGAAGCAGCGAAGGGGCGGCGCGAAAGGCGCCCGGCCTTGCGGGTTTGGCGTAGCGCAAACGCCGCCTAGCCAAACGTCAATGGCGCTTGGGACGGGCAGAAAAAAGCCCGCTATGCGGCGGGCTGGTATTTTCCTGCGGGTCCGATCAGACCGATTCTTGGTGGTAGCGCGTGACGCGCTCCACTTCCTGCTTGGAGCCAAGGAAAACGGCCACGCGCTCATGCAGCTTGGTCGGCTGGATGTCCATGATGCGTTGATGGCCGTTGGTGGCCGCGCCGCCGGCTTGTTCCACCACAAAGGCCATCGGGTTGCCTTCGTACATCAGGCGCAGCTTGCCGGCCTTGGATGGGTCGCGCGCATCCTTGGGATACATGAAGATGCCGCCGCGAGTCAGGATGCGGTGCACTTCGGCCACCATGGAAGCCACCCAGCGCATATTGAAGTCGCGCGCGCGCGGGCCGGTCTTGCCTGCCAGCAGCTCCTCGACATAGCGGCGCACCGGCGCCTCCCAGTGCCGCATATTGGACATATTGATGGCGAACTCGCTGGTTTGCTCCGGCACGCGCATGTCCGGATGAGTCAGCACGAAAGAGCCTTGCTCGCGGTCCAGCGTGAAGCCGTGCACGCCGCTGCCGAAGGTCAGCACCAGCAGGGTTTGCGGGCCATACACGGTATAGCCGGCGGCCACTTGATGCGTGCCGGGCTGCATGAAGTCATGCTCGGTCGGCTGCGTCACGCCTTCCGGGCAGCGCAGGATGGAGAAGATGGTGCCGATGGAGATGTTGACGTCGATATTGGAAGAGCCGTCCAGCGGATCGAACAGCAACAGGTATTCGCCCTTGGGGTATTCGCCCGGAATGTGATAGGGCAGCTCCATTTCCTCAGAGGCCATGGCAGCCAAGCTGCCGCCCCATTCATTGGCGTCCAGCAGGTAATCGTTGGCGATGACGTCAAGCTTCTTCTGCGCCTCGCCCTGGATGTTGCCGGTGCCGGCCTCGCCCAGCACGCCAGCCAATGCGCCTTTGTTCACCGAGTAGCTGATGGCCTTGCAGGCGCGGCCGACGGTCTCGATCAGCAGACGCAGTTCGGGCGGCAGCGTGCCCGCTTTGCGCTGCTGTTCGATCAGGAATCGGGAGAGGGTGATACGGCTCATGACTTTCCTTTGGAATGGATAGGTGCGCGAATGATAATGCCGTTGGATTGGCTTCACAATGCGGGATTATAGCGGATATGCCTGCATGGGCGCGCGGCGAGGACTATCAAGAAGAGAGTAATTCTGCGTAGGAGCATGCCATGCGCTGCGGAATGTTCGCGCTTTTGTTATGGGGCCTCACGCTGGCAGCGCCGGCGAGCGCCTTGACCATTTACACCGAAGACTGGCCGCCAATCACCTTTCAGCACAATGGCGTGGCCGACGGCATGGCCGTGGAGGTGGTGCGGGCAATCCAGGCGCGCATCCACGACAACAGCTCCATCGAGGTAGTGCCGTGGGCGCGCGGCTACAAGGAGTTGCTGACCCTTCCCGATGTGATGCTGTTCACGGTGGGGCGCAGCGATGCCAGAGAGAGGCAGATGACGCTGCTGGGGCCGATCGCGGTTTCGCAGACGGTGTTGCTGGCGCGCAAGGGGGAGGCCAAAAAGCTGCTGGCCCTGGGGGCGGGCATTTATCAGCGCCCCGTAGGCGCCTATCGCGGCAGCATCTTCGCCGACGCCGCCTCCGCCGCGGGCTTCGTCGAGGTGGATCTGGCGCCCACGCCGCAAATCACGGCCCAGAAGCTGCTCTTGGGCCGCTACGACATGTGGGTGGAGGGCGGTTTCGTCGTCGCGTCGGTGCTCAAGGACATTCATAAGCCTGCCGATGCGGTGGAAGTGGTGCGCGTGCTGGAGTCGCTTGAGCTGTATCTTGCATTTTCCCGCGGCACGACGGCGGAGGAGGTGAGGCGCTGGCAAGACGGCTTCTCCGCCATCAAGAAAGACGGCACCTTCAAGCGCATCTACAACAAGTGGCTGCCGCGCGATGCGGCGCCGCTTGAGATGAAAATGATAGGCCTGCCGCCCGGACCGATTCGCTAGTCCGAGCGTCCGTCACGCAAGGCCGGCCACTCCGCCAGGCGGATGTTTTCCGGCACGCCGCGGCGCTTGGCGACGCCCACGCGCTGCGCCCGGTAGATGCCGGAATGGCCGGAGCACAAGTAGCTGACCACGCAGGCCAATCCGGCGTAAACGCCGATTTCCGGACCGAACAGCTCCATCGCCATCACCGTTGAAGCCAGTGGGGTATTGGCCGCGCCGGCGAACACGGCGACAAATCCCATGCCGGCCAATAGCGGAAACGGCAGATGCAGAATGGGCGACAGCGCATTGCCCAGGGTCGCGCCGATGTAAAACAGCGGCGTCACCTCGCCGCCCTTGAAGCCGGATCCCAGGGTGGTCACGGTGAAGGCCAGCTTGCCGGCGAAGTCGTAAGCCGGCAGCGGCTGCTGGAAAGCGGAAACGATCGTCGGCACGCCCAGGCCCAGGTAGGCGTCCGCGTGAATCCACGCGGCGGCGAGCGCGACCACGGCGCCGCCCAGCAGCGGCCGCAGCGGTGGGAACGCGATCAGGCGCTTGAGCCCGCCGGACACGGCATGCACGGACTCGGCAAAAAGCTTGCCCGTCAGTCCGAACATCGCGCCGGCCAGCACCGCTGCCGCCAGCCCCCAGAGTGTGGGCGAAGGGATGAAGGGGATGCGGTAATGAGCGTGTTGCACGCCCCATGACAGGCTGACTTGATCCCCCAGCGCGGCGGCCGCCAGGCAGGGGAGGATGGCGTCGTAGCGCAGGCGCCCCATGGCCAGCACTTCCAATCCGAAGATGGCGCCGGCCAGCGGCGTGCCGAACACTGAGGCGAAGCCGGCGCTGATGCCGGCCATCAGCAGTAGCCGTCTGTCATCCGGCTTCAGCGGCAACCATTTGTGAACCTGATCGGCCAGGGCGCCGCCCATCTGCACCGCCGTCCCCTCGCGCCCGGCGGAGCCGCCGCATAGATGGGTGGCCACGGTGCCGATCAGCACCAACGGCGCCATGCGCAGGGGAATGGTTTTCTTGGGATCGTGGATTTCGTCTATCAGCAGATTGTTGCCGGCCTCCACCTCCCGGCCCAGCAGGTGATAGGCCATGCCGACGGCGAAGCCTGCCAGCGGCAGCAGCCAAATCAGCCAGGCGTGGCTCAGGCGGGTCTGCGTGGCCCAATCCACCCAGAACAGAAAGATGGCGGAGGCGCTGCCGGCCAGCGCGGCGACAAGCGCGGACAACAGCAGCCATTTGCCGATATGGGGCAGGGCGGAAAGTCTTTGCGGGAAAATGAGGTATTTCATGAGCGTCCAATGCGTTCGAATGGCGGATCGCCTGGACGGGCGCGCTTGAAGGGTGCGCCTACAGCTTCCGTCCAGGAATACTGTAGGCATCATCAGCCTCTGGCGAGGCGGTTAAGGGAGGCATGCCATCTCCGCTTTGCCGATATTGTACGAGGCGTGGGCTTTTTAGCGCAAGCCGCCGGATCAGCGCGGCAGAGGACCGGTTTTGTCGGCCTCGCTCTCCAGCCAGCGGCAGAAGGCTTCCACGGTGGCGTCCTCCGCCGCCATGCGCGGCGCCACCCAGCAGTAGTCGCGCACGCTCACCACCGGCGCGGGCAGCGGCCGCAATAGCTGGCCGGCGTCTATCAGCGCTTGCGCCATCGGCAGCGGCCCCAGCACCACGCCCAGGCCATCCACGGCGGCTTGCAGGGCCAGGGAGAATTTGTCGAAATGCATGGCGCTGGCCGGCTTCAGTTCCGGCGCGCCGGCCAGGGTCAGCCAGCGCTGCCAGGCGGTGGGCCGGGTGTCGGCATGCAACAGCGTGTGCGAAACCAAGTCGGCGGGGCTCTGCAGCGGCAATCGCTCCAACAGCGCCGGGCTGGCCAGCGGCAGCTCCCACTCCTTCAGAAACGGCTTGGCGATGTGGCCGGGCCAGTCGCCGGGGCCGCGGCGGATGGCGATGTCGAAGGGCGCGTCCAGCCGCGACAGGTCGCGGTCCGATGTCACCAGGTGCAACTCCAGCTCCGGAAAGCGCGCGCGGAAACGCTGCAGCCGCGGCAGCAGCCAGTAAGCGGCGAAAGTGGGCGTGGAGTTGATGCTGAGCCGGCGCTGCGTGTCGGGCTGCAGTAACTGGGCCGTGGCGTTGGCGATCAGGTCCAGCCCGTCTTGAACTTGAACCAAGTAGCGCCAGCCGGCGTCTGTCAGCTTGACGCGTCCGCCGCTGCGCTCAAACAGCATGACGCCTAGCCAATCTTCCAGCTGCTTAATCTGTTTGCTCACAGCGCCGTGGGTGACGAACAGCTCGCCTGCGGCCGCGGAAAAGCTTTCCAGCCGGGCCGCGGCCTCGAAAATGCGCAATGAGTTAAGGGGAGGGTAGGTGCTCATGCTGTGATTTTATCTCACAATCCGTGTTGCGATTACTCGTTTGTATGCAAGCGCCGAAAAGCGTAATCTTCAGCCACTACAAAGAGCATATCCGCGCCGCGCGCGCGGACAATGCGGAAACACCGAGTGTAGCCCGGCGGCCAAGCGCCGACGGGCTTGCCGACAACCAAGCCAAGAAGGTCCAGAGTCATGCTAGAAGCTTACCGTCAGCACGTTGCCGAGCGCGCCGCGCTGGGCATTCCGCCCCTGCCGCTGTCCGCCAAGCAGGTTGAAGAACTGGTCGAACTGCTGAAGAACCCGCCGGCCGGCGAGGAAGCCACGCTGGTCGACCTGATCACCCATCGCGTGCCGCCGGGCGTGGATGACGCCGCCAAGGTCAAGGCCTCCTTCCTGGCCGCCGTGGCCGAAGGCAGCGTGAAGTCGCCGCTGGTTTCGCGCGAACTGGCCACCGAGCTCTTGGGCACCATGCTGGGCGGCTACAACATCAAGCCGCTGGTCGACCTGCTGGACGACGCCGCCGTGGCCAAGATTGCCGCCGCCGGCCTGAAGAAAACCTTGCTGATGTTCGACGCCTTCCATGACGTGAAGGAAAAGATGGACAAGGGCAATGCCATCGCCAAGGAAGTGGTCGAATCCTGGGCCAACGCCGAATGGTTCACCAGCCGTCCGGAAGTGGCCGAGAAAATCACCGTCACCGTGTTCAAGGTGCCGGGCGAAACCAATACCGACGACCTGTCGCCGGCCCCGGACGCCTGGAGCCGCCCGGACATCCCGCTGCACTATCTGGCCATGCTGAAGAACACCCGCGCCGACGCGGCCTTCAAGCCGGAAGAAGACGGCAAGCGCGGTCCGATCCAGTTCATTGAGGATCTGAAGAAAAAGGGCCACCTGGTTGCCTATGTGGGCGACGTGGTCGGCACCGGCTCCTCGCGCAAGTCCGCCACCAACTCCGTGGTATGGGCCACCGGCCAGGACATCCCCTTCGTGCCGAACAAGCGCTTCGGCGGCGTGACCCTGGGCGGCAAGATCGCGCCCATCTTCTTCAACACCCAGGAAGACTCCGGCTCGCTGCCTATCGAAGTGGATGTGTCCACGCTGGAAATGGGCGACGTGATCGACGTTTACCCGTACGCCGGCAAGATTGAAAAGAACGGCGCCGTGGTGGCCGAGTTCAAGCTGAAGTCCGACGTGATCCTGGATGAAGTGCGCGCCGGCGGCCGCATCAACCTGATCATCGGCCGCGGCCTGACCTCCAAGGCGCGCGAAGCGCTGGGCCTGCCGGCGTCCACCGAGTTCCGCCTGCCGAAGTCCCCGGTCGATTCCGGCAAGGGCTTCAGCCTGGCGCAGAAGATGGTCGGCCGCGCCTGTGGCCTGCCGGAAGGCAAGGGCGTGCGCCCGGGCACCTACTGCGAACCGAAGATGACCACCGTCGGCTCGCAGGATACTACCGGCCCGATGACCCGCGACGAGCTGAAAGACCTGGCTTGCCTGGGCTTCTCCGCCGACCTGGTGATGCAATCGTTCTGCCACACCGCCGCTTACCCCAAGCCGGTGGACGTGAAGATGCACAAGGAGCTGCCGGCCTTCATCTCCACCCGCGGCGGCGTCTCGCTGCGTCCAGGCGACGGCGTGATCCACAGCTGGCTGAACCGCCTGCTGCTGCCGGATACCGTGGGCACCGGCGGCGACAGCCACACCCGCTTCCCGATCGGCATTTCCTTCCCGGCCGGCTCTGGCCTGGTGGCCTTCGCCGCCGCCACCGGCGTGATGCCGCTGGACATGCCGGAATCGGTGCTGGTGCGCTTCAAGGGCAAGCTGCAGCCGGGCGTCACCCTGCGCGACCTGGTTAACGCTATTCCGCTGTACGCGATCAAGGCGGGCCTGCTGACCGTGGCCAAGGCCGGCAAGAAGAACATCTTCTCCGGCCGCATCCTGGAAATCGAAGGCCTGCCGGACCTGAAGGTGGAGCAAGCGTTCGAACTGACCGATGCCTCGGCCGAGCGTTCCGCCGCCGGCTGCACCGTGCACCTGAACAAGGAGCCCATCGTCGAGTACATGCGTTCCAACATCACGCTGATGAAGGCCATGATCGCCGATGGCTACCAGGACGCGCGCACGCTGGAGCGCCGCATCCAGGCCATGGAAGACTGGATCGCCAACGGCCAGCTGCTGAAGGGCGATGCCGACGCCGAATACGCGGCCGTGATCGAAATCGACATGAACGAAGTGACCGAGCCCATCGTCGCCTGCCCGAACGACCCGGACGATGTGAAGCTGATGTCCGAAGTGTCCGGCACCAAGATAGACGAAGTGTTCATCGGTTCGTGCATGACCAATATCGGCCACTTCCGCGCCGCGTCCAAGCTGCTGGAAGGCAAGGCGGACATTCCGGTCCGCCTATGGGTGGCCCCGCCGACCAAGATGGACGCCAAGCAGCTGACCGAAGAAGGCCACTACGGCGTGCTGGGCCGCGCCGGCGCGCGCCTGGAAATGCCGGGCTGCTCGCTGTGCATGGGCAACCAGGCCCAGGTGCGCGAAGGCGCGACCGTGATGTCCACCTCCACCCGCAACTTCCCGAACCGCCTGGGCAAGAACTCCAACGTGTTCCTGGGTTCCGCCGAACTGGCCGCGATCTGCTCCAAGCTGGGCAAGATCCCGACGGTGGAGGAATACCAGGCCAATATCGGCATCATCAATGAGAAGGGCGCTGAAGTTTACAAGTACCTGAACTTCGACCAGATCCAGGAATACCAGGAGCTGGCCGCCAGCAAGGCTTGAGCATAATAATTAGGGGTCAACACGAGGCGACGCCGTCCATCCTGCGGGATGGGCGGCGTTTTTTGTTGCTTCGCCCACGCTTAATCGTCGCGCCGCAGTTTGTGAAGTTGGCTGGCCTGGTGGCGGGCATCCTCTTCGCTGTGCAGATAGCGCCGCGTGGTCTGAATGCTGGCATGCCTTAAATTCTGACTGACCAGCAGCAAGGGCACGCCAGCCTCCAGCTGGTGGCTGGCGGCGGTGTGCCGCAGCCAATGGGTGGTGGCCTGGCGCAGCTGGGTCTTCAGCGGCTCGTTGGCTGCGCCTTGCAGCGCCCGGGCAAAGACCTCCTTGCAGATCAGGTAGATGGCCTTGTCCGATAGCGGCGCCATCTTGCCTTTTTCGCCAATGCGGCAGACCAGGGGCGCATCATCTCCGGCGTCAGGGTTTGGCGGCAATCCCAGGCTTTGCCGATAGCGGGCCAAGGCAGCCATCAGCTCATCGGATAAGGGTATGCGGGCGGCGACATCCCCTTTGCCCACCACATTCCACCACCAGCCCCCGTTTCTGCGAACGAGATCTCCCGCGCGGGCGGCCGCGATTTCGCTGCGCCGCGCGCCGGTCAGGTAAAGCAGCGTGAACAGCCAGCGCGCGCGCTCCGCGTGGCGAATCTCCTTGTCGCTGTCTCGCGGCAACTTTTCCAGCGTGTCCTGCAGATGTCGCCAGCAAGCCGCGTCCAGATAGCGTTCCGCCTCCAGGTTGCGTTTCTGGGCCGCGCGGCGGCGTAGCAGCTTGAACGGATTGCCGTTGAGATAGCCCGCGTCGTTGAGATAGGAAAAAAGCGCGCCCAGCACGGTCAGACTGTGGCTGACGCTCTGTGGCGAGAGGGGCCTGGAGAAGGGCTTCCACTGCGGATGGCTTCGCGGGCGGGCGGGGCCTATCCAGTGTTCGGCGGGGTGGGGCGCGGAGAGGAAGCGGCGGTAATCCTGCACATCTTCTCGCTTCATTTGCCCCAGAGTTTGCCGGCGGCTTTCCAGCCACAGCAGCAAACGCTCCGCCTCCTTGCGATAAGCGGCCAGCGTGGCCGGCTGTTCGACATGCTCGGCCAGCCAGGTCAGCACTGCCTGGCTATCGGATTGAGCCTGAATCAGCTGGGCAGGTTGGGCGCTGGGGCGGGTGGTATCGGGCAGCATGGGTGGGTCTTGCGGTGAGATGGGGAAGCGCCATGGCGGCGAGGCTTGTTGAGATGGCCAGGCATGCGCATATTTCAGCCAATAACTTCCGATAAGTATAATTATCGGAAAAATATAGCGCAAATGATAAATATATAATGATATACGTAGTATATTTTATGATTTGCATTTGTTACACTTGTGAAGGAAAACGAACAAAAGGCTCGAGCATGGCAAGCGATATCTATGCGCGCATTCGGCAAGTCGCGTTTGAACTGGTGGGCGAGGGCGCCTGGCCCACCGTGGCCGAGGTGAGAGCCCGCCTAGGCAGCGGCTCCAACACCACGATTAATAATGTGCTGAAGGAATGGCGGCAGGATTTTCTTTCCCGCATGGCGACTTCCTCTCGCCGCCCGGATTGGCCGGCCAGCCTGGCAGAATCATTCGAACAGGTGTGGCAAAAGGCCTGCGACGAGGCGGAGCTGCAGCTCGATGCGGTGCGCCAGGAGATCGAAGCGGAAGCCGCCGCGCTGCGCGACGAGCGCGCGCAACTCTTGTTGCAACAGGAGCAGGCGGCGGCGGAGCTCCAGTCCTTGCGCCATGAGCTTGAATTACGGGCCGCGCGCCAGCTTGAGCTAAACGGTGAACTGGAACAGGCAAGGCGCCAGCTGGAAACTGCGCAACGCGAGCGACAGGAACTGCAAGCCGCCCTGGCGCGCCAGCAGCAGGAATTGGCGCAAGCCCGACGGGAGGCCGAGACGCAGCAAGCGGAAGCGGCAGAAAAGCATGCGCAGCAGCTGCGCGAGGCGCGGGACGAGTCCGAGCGCAAGGAGGCGCTGGCATATGAGCGCCTGGAGGGCTTGCGCGTCCGCCTGTACCAGCAAGTGGAAGACGAGCGCAAGGACATGAAGCAGCAGCTGCACAAGCTGGAAACTTCACTGCAGCAGGCGCGGCAAGACGCGGCCAAGGTGGAGGGTTTGTGGCGCGAACGCGTGCTGGAGCGGGAGCGGGAAAACGGCGGGCTGCAAGCGCGGCTTGACATTTTGCAGCAGCAAGCGGAAGAGGCGCGCGCGCAGATATCGCACATGCGCCAATCCGAGGAGGCGGCCAGGCTGGAGTGGCGGCAGGCCACCGAAGTGCTGGCCCGCTTGCAAGAGCGTCAAGCCTTGCTGCCGGGCCAATGGCTGGAACGCGCCTGCGCCGCGCTGCTGACGGAGGAGATGCCGCGCGAGCCTGAGGCTGCCCGCGCCTGGCTGCGCGCGCGCCTGGAGGCGTGATCAAGCCGGGATTGCGGCGCATCATGGCCAGTTGGCGCGCGATCCCCTACAATATTCATCGACTCAATAGCGGCCTCCTCAGCGCGATGCGACCGGAGCCGCTTTTTCATTACGGATCACGGAAAAACAAATGGAACCTGTACGCCTGTCAAAACGCATGGCCGAACTGGGGCTGTGTTCGCGCCGGGAGGCAGACAGCTATATCGAACAAGGCTGGGTCAAAGTCGACGGCGAAGTCGCCGTACTGGGGCAAAAAGTACTGCCGCACAACCGGATCGAGGTCGACAAAAAGGCGCAGGACGCCCAGTCGGCCCGCGTCACCATCCTGCTGAACAAGCCAGTAGGCTATGTCTCCGGCCAGGCCGAGGATGGTTACGAACCCGCGGTGGTGCTGATCAAGCCGGAAAACCACTGGGCGGAGGACGGCAGCCGCAAACGCTTCCAGCCATCGCATTTGCGCGGCCTGGCCCCGGCCGGCCGGCTGGACATCGACTCCGTCGGCCTGCTGGTGCTGACCCAGGACGGGCGCGTGGCCAAGCACCTGATCGGCGAGCATTCCGAGGTGGAAAAAGAGTACCTGGTTCGCGTGGAGGGCCACCTGGCCCCCAACGGACTCGCACTGCTGAACCACGGCCTGGAGCTGGACGGCAAGAAGCTGCTGCCGGCCAAGGTCAGCTGGCAGAACGAAGATCAGCTGCGCTTCGTGCTGCGCGAGGGCAAAAAGCGCCAAATCCGCCGCATGTGCGAACTGGTGGGGCTGCGCGTCGTCGGACTGAAGCGCATCGCCATCGGCAAGGTCAAGCTGGGCAACCTGCCCACCGGACAGTGGCGCTATCTGCGCGACGACGAACAATTCTGACTGGGCGCGCAAGCAAAAACAGGGAGGCAGGCCATGCTTGATCAATTATTGCGCAAACTGGGTTGGGACGGGCAGAGCCGGCAGCGCGCGCGCCTGCTCGCCGCGCAGATCGAGCAACTGATCGACCTCTGCGACAAGCGGCTGCGTTTGCTGCCGGGATATCAGGACGCGCTGGCGCCCGGCATGCGCACCGCACAGGACTACCTGTCTTCGTTGATGACCCAGCTGCCACCGGTGCTGGACCTGTCTCTGGCCAGCTTCGCGCGCGATCCCCGGCTGGGCTTGCTGTTCGCCGGCCCGGCCAGCCTGCTGGAACTGCTGGAAAATAGTGATAAATTGCGGGCGTTTTTCCTGTCCGCATCCAATGGCGACGAAGCCTGGGCCTTGCTGACCATGCAACGCAGCGAAACCCGGCGCTTTGGCGTCTCCATGGAAAACGGCGAACTGCGCAGCGATGTGGCGCAGATCGTGGTCAGCTTCGATGGCCATCGCCTGATGATGCCCAGCCCCAGCCTGGAAGATTTCCTGCGCCGCTCCGGTGCGCATGCGCTGGACGTGCTGGTATCGGTCATCGCGCGGCGGCTGGAGTTGCTGGAACAGACGCGCCAGCAGCTTGAATCCGAGCAAGCCAGACTGCAATTGCGGCGCATGGCGCTGCAGTCGGAGGGCTGCACCGTGGTGGACGGCCAGTCCGGGGCGGATCTGCCCGATACCCTGTCCGCGGTGAACGCCCGCCTGGATGAACTGGCCCCGCAGCTGGAAGCGTTGCGCAGCCACGCCAGCCTGGAAGGTATTTTGCAGGCGGTGCGCCAGGTTCTGGAGCAGCCGCAAGATTTTTTCAGCCTGCAAACGGTGACGCTGTGGTTGAATCGAATGGGCATCAAGCTGGATGCCGAGGCGGAGGAGGCTACCGAACTCAGCCTGGAGGAGGTGGTTCTGGGCCAAGTGCAACCCGTGCGCCGCGCCCTGATGCCGGTGCGCATCCGCCGCGAGGCCATTGAAGAGCTGCGGCGACAGTTTGGCGACGGCTAAGGCCTGCCAGGCGCGCGCTGGCCGAGTCATCGCGCCCACTCCCCGGCTTGCTAGTGAAGTTTTGTTGGCGACGCTAAGTAAAAATGCTGCGCGCGGCGGCAAACCGGCTATGCTGAATACAGACAAGTTTCAATCGGCCTCAGGGCGGTCGGTTGAATCTCCCCCGACCTCCTGGCCGGGGTTTTTTTTGTCTTTTCCGGCCTGCCGATGCCGGCCATCCTGGCCGAACAGCCACGCGCGCGATTGCTCGCTCACCGTTGGCGAGCGATTGATTTCCCCCGCCCTAGCATAGGCGCGCCGCACCGCCGGCCGCGCCGCGATGCGGTGAAACCAGGCTTGCAGCGACGGGAAGTCGTCCAGATTTTGGCGTTGCTTCTCATGCGGCACGATCCATGGGTAGCAGGCCATGTCCGCGATGGAGTATTCTCCGGCGATGTAGCCGCGGCCATCCTCCAGCTGCGTGTCCAGCACGCGGTAGAGCCTGGCCGTCTCGCGCACGTAGCGGTCTATCGCATAAGGCAAGCGCTCCGGCGCATACTGGACGAAGTGGTGGTTCTGCCCCGCCATCGGCCCCAAACCCGCCATCTGCCAGAACAGCCATTGCAGCGTCTCATTGCGCCCACGCAGGTCTTGTGGCAGGAATCGACCGGTCTTTTCCGCCAGATAGAGCAGGATCGCTCCGGATTCAAACAGGCCCAGCGGCTGGCCGCCATCCGCCGGCGCGTGGTCCACGATGGCCGGAATGCGGTTATTCGGCGCGATGCGCAGAAAATCCGGCGCAAACTGCTCTCCCTGGCCGATGTTGACCGGCACGATGCGATAGGGCAGGCCGCTTTCCTCCAGGAATATCGTGATCTTGTGGCCATTGGGCGTGGTCCAGTAATGCAGGTCGATCATGCAAATCTCCCATCTTCTGCGAGTGGCGGACGCGAGCCAAGCCGCCCGGCATGGACGACAAGGCCCGGAGACGCGGATAATGCGCTCATGTGCGTTAACTTTCTTACCATAGCCTCCGGCCAGCTGCGGGAGCACTTCGGCGCCGATCCCGGCTCGGCGCAGTGGCTGGCGGAAGCCTGGCAGGACTATCTGGCGCCCATCCTCACCCGCGATGGCGTGCGCCTGGCTTCCTACGGCTTCCTCCCCAAGCGGCACCAGCCGGATGGCGTGCGCCTGTCCACCACCAATGCCCGAGCCGAAACCCTGGGCCAGCTGCGCACTTATCGCGACGCTTGGCGCCATGGCCAGCTGTGCCTGGTTCCCATGCGGGCGTTTTTCGAGCCAAGCTATGAAAGCGGCCGGGCGGTGCGCATGCGGATTGGCCTGGCAGATGGCGCGCCGTTTGCCGTGGCGGGCTTGTGGCGGGAGTGGCAGGAGGCGGATGGTTCGATCAGCACCGCATTCACCCAAATCACCATCAATGCCGACCCGCATCCGCTCATGCGGCGCATGCACAAGCCTGGCGACGAGAAGCGCATGCTGGTCATCGTCTCGCCCGCCGACTACGACGCTTGGCTCAACTGCCGCGATCCGGAAGCCGCCCGCGCTTTTCTGCAAGCCTGGCCGGCGGAGCAGATGACGGCGACGCCGGAGGCGCCGCATCCGCCACGGCAGGGCGCCTTGTTCTAGCCCGCCTTATATCCATAGCCGGTAGAGCCAGAACGATTCATCCTCGATGAAACGCTTGGCAAACGCGCCAGGCGCAAAACCCGTGATGCGCTTGCTGGCGCGGCTCAGGTGAGCCTGATCGGCAAATCCCTGGTCTTGCGCCAGCTCGGCCCAGTCCGGCTGCAAGCCAGCCTCATATTGCGCCCGCGCGGCAAAAAACACCCCCTCCGTCCGCACCAGGGACTGCCATTCCCGCAAGGAGCGGCCGCTATAGGTCTTGATCCTGCGCTCAACCTGGCGCTGGCTGTGCGTGGCGGCCCATTGTCTGGCTTGCCAGCCCAGCCGCTCCACCCAGTCCCGCCCCAGCCGCAGCAACGACGGAACCGCGCCTTGCCCGTGGCGAACCCGCTGCCAGCAAACAGCGAGGTGGCGCTCCAGCGTCGCCAGCGTGGCGGCATCATCCTGGGCGGCCAGCAGATCGGCGAGCATGGCCTGCCACTCCGGGCCGAGCGCCAAGCGGGCATCCACCACCTTGTCATGCACGGCCGCCACGTCCAGCCGAAACAGGGCCTGCGCGACATCGGCCGTGAAGCACACGCTAACGGCGCGGCCAGGCGACGACGTCCAGCTTACCCGCGGCAAGGACTGGCTGCCGGACAGCACCATCGGCGAGGCAAACGCCCGCCAACAGCCGCCGATGCCATCCGGCGCCGGCTCCACCAGGCCGCCCTCCATGCCCTGAAACCAAGACAGGGTAAGCAGCAAGGAGGCTGGAAAATGGGTCAGCCTTTGCGCCTCACTCAGCGCCAAGCCGCGAGTGTCGCGCCGGGCAATCGCCGCCAGCGCGCCTTGCAGCGAACGGGGAGTCTGAAGCAACCTGGCGGCAGTCTCTGTGGCGGCGCGCGGCGCGCGCGCCAGCGGGTGGGGGCAGGGCAGGGCGTCTGCCTGGCATTCTGTTTGCATGCGAAAAGTATACTCTTGCGCTCTGCCAAATGTCGCTTGCGTTCAATACGGCCTTCACGCGCCACGGCAATATGGCGCCATGAAAACGCCCCACACATCCTCCTGCCCCCTCCACGCCGACACCAAGGCGTCGACGACCGCGAACCCCGGCACGAGCGCCTGGCCGCCCGGACCCAAAGCGGGCCTGACCGGCCTGCGCTTGGTGGCGCGCATGTCGCGCGACTTGCCTGGCGCCTTGGCCGAATGGCAAAGCGAGTTTGGCGACCTGGTGCATGTGCGCACCTGGCCCGAGCATCAGGTCGTCGTCAGCGAGCCTCGCCTGGTGCGCGAGCTGCTGGTAAGCCAGGCCGGCGCGCTAGTCCGTTGGCAACGCGCCCGGCGCATTTTCAGCCGGATACACGGCCACAGCGTGCTGACCGCCGAAGGCGAGGCGTGGCGAAACAAGCGCCAGGCCTTGCAAGCAGATTTCACCCGCCAGGCGGCGCAGGCATTTTCGCCCGCCATCCTCGCGGCTACCGAGCAGGCCTTGTCCGCCTGGCCGGAGCAGGACGATCGCTGGCCGATAGAGCGCGCGCTGACCTCGCTGACCATGGACGTCATCATGCGCATGTTGTTTTCCAACGGCATCGGCGAGGATGCCAGGCGCACCGAGCAAGCTGCTCACGCCTTGATGGTGGCCTCCAATGCCGAGTTCTATCAGCCCTTCAGTCTGCCGGACTGGATGCCCTGGCAACGCGGCAGGCGACAGGCCAGGCAAGTACTGGAGAGATTGATCGAGGACCATTTGCAGACACGGCTGCGCCTGGCGCGCGAGGCGTGGCCAGAAGACCTGCTCAGCCGGCTGTTGCGGCTGCACTTGCAGCAGCCGCAAGCCTGGCCCCTGCAGGCCGTGAGAGACGAATGCAAGACCACTTTCCTGGCCGGCCACGAGACGGTGGCCGCCACCTTGACCTGGTGGGCCTGGTGCATGGCCTCGCATCCCGAGGCGCAGGCGGCCGCTCGCGCCGAAGCAAGGCAGTTTGCGCCGGAGCAGGCCATGGGCCAGGCTGGCGCGCCCTGGCGCTATCTGGTCCAAACCCTGCAGGAAACGCTGCGCCTGCATCCCGCCGCGCCGATACTGATCAGCCGCCGCGCCTTGCAGCCCGTCACCTTGGGCGACTGGCGCCTTCCAGCCGGCACCATGTATCTGGTGCCCGTCCTGCTGATGCACCACGACGCGCGCTGGTTTCCGCAACCGCGGTCATTCCGTCCGGAACGTTTCGCCCCGGAAGCCGCCCGCCCGCCGCTGGGCGCCTACCTGCCTTTCGGCTCGGGGCCCAGAGTATGCCTGGGCCAGCATCTGGCCATGAGCGAGATGACGCTGATCGCCGCCCAGCTGCTGCGTCGCTACGAGTTATCCGTGCCGGAAGGGCAGGCGGCGCCGGAGCCTGCGTTTTACATCACCCGGCGGCCGCGCGAGCCTTTGCGCTTGCGCATCAGGCGCCGCTGAGCGCTCACTTGACGCACAGCAGGTCCGTCAGACGGGTGGTGTAGCAGGGGGAGCGCCTATCCTGGCGCATTTCCCAATTATTGGCCAGCGCTTCCGAGGCCAGCCTCAAACGTCCGCGGCCGAACTCGCGGTTGACGGCATCCAGCGTCTGCATCAGCCGCTGCCGGCGCGGATCGGGCGGCGCGGCGAACAGGTCTGCCTGCAGGATGCCGCGCGGCGAGATGTCCATCAGGATCACGCCGGCCTTCTGGTAGCGGTGGCCCCGACGGAAGACCGCGCGCAAGCCAGTCAACGCGGCGCGCGCCAGCGCCAGCGTGTCATCGCTGGGCTGGGGCAGGGGAACCACGGTGTAGCCGTGGTAGCCTTCTTCGATAAACGGGCTGGTGCGTATGCTGACGCCCACTAGCCGAGCCGTGCCGCGCTGGCGGCGCAGTTTTTCCGCGGCGGTGCTGATGTGGTGGCTGATGGCGGCCGCCAGCACATTGAAGTCGCGCGGTTTTTCGCCAAAAGAGCGGCTGGCGATGATCTGTCGCCGCTCCGGCGCGGCCTCGTCCAGTTCCAGGCAATCCACGCCGTTTAGCTCAGCCACCGTGCGCTCCAGCGTCACGCCGAACCGCCGCCTGATGCGCTTGGGATCGGCGCGCTTCAACTGCAGCGCGGTATCCACATCCAGGGCGCTTAGCGCGGCCGCCAGCCGGCGGCCCACACCCCAGACCTTGCCGACCGGCAGGCGGCCCATCAAGGCATCCCGCTCCGCCTCATCCAGCCAGGCCCAGTCGAACACGCCATCCTCCCAGCCCGGCACGCGCTTGGCGACATGATTGGCCAGCTTGGCCAAGGTTTTGCTGCTGCCGATGCCCACGCTGACCGGCAGCCCCAGGCGCCGCCGCACATCTTCTCGCATGCGTCTGGCCAGAGGCGAGACCGCGTCGATGCCGCTCATGTCCAGGAAACACTCGTCTATCGAGTAGATTTCCTGCCCCGGCGCATGCTGGCTCAGGACAGCCATCATGCGGCGGCTCATGTCTCCATACAACGTATAGTTGCTGGAAAACACTTCCACGCCATGTTGGCGGCATTGCTCGGCAATCTCGAAATACGGGCCGAACAGGCTCATCCCCGGCAAGGCCTTGGCCTCGGCGCTGGCCGCCACCACGCAGCCGTCGTTATTGCTGAGCACCACGATGGGCTTGCCTTCCAGGTCCGGCCGGAACACGCGCTCACAACTGGCGTAGAAGTTGTTGCCGTCCACCAGCGCATAGGTTTTCATCGGTAACGCCTCAGGCACGCCGTCACCACGCCCCAGATTTGCAGCTCCTGTCCATCGGCCGGCACGATGGGCGGATAAGCCGGATTCGCCGCGAACAGCGCGCAGCGGCCGGCCTGGCGGCCTAGGCGTTTTACGGTGAATTCGCTGTCGATGACCGCCACCACGATATCGCCATGCCGCGGCGAGCGGCCTTTGTCCACCACCAGCAGATCGCCTTCCAAGATGGCGGCGTCGCGCATGGAGTCGCCAACCACCCGGACCAGAAAGGTGGCTAGCGGATCGCTGACCAAATAAGCCTGCAGATCTATGCCCGGTTCCATGCGGTCCTCCGCCGGCGAGGGAAAGCCGGCCTGAACGGGGGACAAGGCGAGTGGCAACAAGGAAGTAGAAGGCATCATGGCACGACATTTTTGATATTGTACGAATTCAAATGTACGCCATTTTCACCCGTAGCGCAAAGTCAGGATGCATGGCAGGCTAGCGCCGGGGCCACGCCGGACGGCTGCCTAGTATTACATCCATTGGTTCGCATAATCTATATTATGTCAAATTGCGTAGCTTAGTATTATGGATTGCGGCAGCCGCTCATGGCTCACCCTGGCTCACTCGCCTTGCTTTTCATCACGCCTGCCGTGATGCAAAATGACGAAGTCATCGCTACTATTCAAAGGCTCAATGAAAACCATCGTCTGGATTCTCGTGCTGAGGTCATGGAATGCGCCAAGGGCAGCCAGGTGGAGTTCACCAATACGGGCAATTGCCGGCCTGGCTATCAGCCCAAGCGACTGCTCCATCCCAAAGCCAGCGGCGGCTCGCTCAATATGGGCGCGGCCGGTCCCGTTTACGCTGCGCCACGCCTTGGCGGCTTGCCTTCAACGTCCAACGTGGCCACCCTGTCAAAGCCGTCCACGGCGTCATATCTGTCCTGTGAGCAACTGCGCCGACTGCGGGACTATTACCGGCGGTGTCTAGAACCCAACAGCCTGTTTCATGAAGCCAATGCCATGACCAAGCTGTGGCAAGTCAAGGACCAGATGACCGCTCAGGACTGTCGAATCTGAGCGCGGCCCGCATTGCCGCTTCGCGCCAGGCCGCTTGCCATGCCTGCCGCATGATGTCATATTCGCCGTCAATACTATTGACATCTTTGGTGCGCATTGAGTCTGTTTATCTTCATGCTGCTGGTCGCAGTTGGCCTGGCCTCTTTGAGCGGTTCCCAGAAGAAACGCAAAAAGCGGCCCCGACCTAACCAACAGTCGCACGCTCCTATCCCTGCGCTTTCCAGGCCGGCGGTCAATCGGCTTCCGCCCGCCTCCCCCACGGTTGACCCGCTGAAAAAAGCCTACTTCCGTCAACCGGAGCGCCCCGACTATGGCGATGCCCGCTTCGAGCTGAAGCGGTCCACCATCCTGACCGCGAGAGAGATTGAATGCTATCGCCGCCTATCCGCCAGCCTGTCTCCGCACTTCCTGGTTTTTCCGCAGGTGGCATTCAGTCAAATCCTGGAAGCCCGCGGCGGCACTGATAAGCAAAACTTATGGCTGTTCCGCACCATGAGTCAAAAAGTGGCGGATTTTCTGATATGCAAGTCGGACTTGACGATGGTGGCCGTGATTGAGCTGGATGACCGCAGCCATATAGGCAAGGAAGAAAACGACCGCCGGCGCGATGCCGTGATGCGACAAATCGGCTTGCTGCCTTTGCGTCTGCCTCGCACGCCGCAGCAAGAAGCGCTGGATCGATACGCGGACATTCTGCTGCGAATGTTTCCGGTCGCCCCAGCCGAAACTTCCCGCCCTGAAAAAGTGGCCGGCGCCTAAGCTCGCCCACCAAGCGGGTCTTGGCTATTGCCAGAACGGCTCAAGCCGGCTCAAGTGGCGGACGGCAGACCGCGCCCGACTCTCATCCTCGGGATTCTCAGCCGTCAGCGCCAGGCGCAGCTGGCCCAGGCTGGGTTGCAAATCCGGCCACTCCGCCGCGCATTGCGCCAGCATGTCACAGGCGGCGGCGCGATCATTGAGCGCGCCCAGCCGCTGCTGCGCCAGCTGCAAGGGCGCCAGACAGCGCTCCACGCGCTTGCCCGGATAGAGATGGGCAAAAAATTCGATCGCGTAGCGCAATTTTTTCGCCCGCTTGCGCAGCTCGTGGCGCTGTTCCACGCTCAGCGCGTCCCATTGTTCCGTCAAGCGGCGGACGGGTTTCCAGCCTCGGTTCAGCGAGCGCGCGGCAAAGCCCCGCCTGCCCGGCAATGAACCATCGCGGATGCACGCGTCTTGATTCGCCAAGGCCAGCAGCCTGCGCGCCCAGCCGTCAAAGCGCGCCGGCGCCAAAGCCGCCCTCGCCCGCGCCTTCATTCCCGCCCGACGTTTTTCCAGCGCCTTGCGCAAGGCTGACAGATCCTGGGCGGCCCACGCGGATGGCGCGACGGCCGGCAAGGTTTCCAGCAGCATGACATCCAGATCGCGGACCGCGCCCAGCAGGCCCGCCCATTCGCGCGCCTCCCGCAGCACGCTCCGCCACGCTTCGCCCCGGGTCAGCGGACGAAAAGCGGTGCCTGCCGCGCTTAGCCGTCTCAACGCCACCCTGGCCTGATGCACGCACTCCGGGTCATCTCCCTCCCGCACGCCACCTAGATTGGCGGACAAGTGCCGCAGGCTCTCCAGCAGGGCCATGCGCAGCGCCAGACGCGGCGTCATGCGCGCGCGTAGCGCCAAGGGCCTGGCGCGTGAGGGTTTCAGCCTGATTCCTGCGCGGGATGGCATGGCAGACTCCAGTCTTTGCACACCCCATCATGGGCGCAAGGCGCCGGCCATGGCAAGCGCGTCGCGCCGCCGCATGCGGAACGGGCCTGAAGGCATTCGCCGTCAGGCCCGCTTGTGCCGGCAAGCGTCTTAAGACGGCTTGCGTTCAGATTCCAGCAGCCTGCGCGCCAATTCTTCGCGCCCCATTTGCGGGAAGTGCTTTTGCAGCAGCAGCGACAGGTCCTGTTCGAACAGCTGCCACGGCGTCAGCTCGGCCAGGCCGGCATCGTCGTTGTGGGTGCTGATCATGCCGGCCGCCACCGTGCCGTTGCTGAGCCGGTCGATGACGATCAGGCTGCCGCTGCCGCGGCATTCGCGGTAGGGGTCGAACACCACCGGGCTGTTCAGGGCGATGCGACACAGGCCGATCTCATTGAGCGCCAGGGCTTCGCTCGGACTGTTTTGCAGCGTATTGACGTCGGTGCGATGCAAAACGGATTCAATGCGGCCAGTCACGTATTTGCCGGCCAGCTTGAAACCGTACTCCTTGCCCGGACGCAGCGGCGCTTCGCCCATCGCCACCAAGTGGGCGTCGAAGCTGCGCGAAACATGCGGCCGCGCTTCATCCGCGCGCACCAGCATGTCGCCGCGCGAGATGTCGATTTCGTCCTCCAGCGTCAGCGTCACCGCCTGCCCTGTTGAGGCGCGCGGCAAATTGCCGCTGAACGCGACAATGTCTTTGACGCGGCTCTGCTTGCCGGACGGCAGCGCCACCACGGCGTCGCCCGGATGGATGGCGCCGCTGGCGATAGTGCCGCAGAAGCCTCGGAAGTCCAGATTGGGGCGATTGACGTATTGCACGGGCAGCCGGAACGCGTCCAGGGTCGCGTCGTGGCTGATTTGTATGCTTTCCAGCAGGTGCATCAGGGTGCCGCCCTGGTACCACGGCGCGGCTTCGGTGCGGCTGACCACGTTGTCGCCGCGCAGCGCGGAGATCGGCACGAAATGGATGTCCGGGATGTCCAGATGCTCGGCGAAGGTGAGGTATTCGTCGCGGATGCGGTTGTACACATCCTCGCTGTAGTCCACCAGATCCATCTTGTTGACCGCGACGATCACATGGCGGATGCCCAAGAGGCTGACGATATAGCTGTGGCGGCGGGTCTGCGTTTGCACTCCGCGGCGCGCGTCTATCAATATGATGGCCAGATTGCTGGTGGACGCGCCGGTGGCCATATTGCGGGTGTACTGCTCGTGGCCCGGGCAATCGGCGATGATGAATTTGCGCTTGTCGGTGCTGAAGTAGCGATAGGCCACGTCTATGGTGATGCCCTGCTCGCGCTCGGCCTGCAGGCCGTCCACCAGCAGCGCCAGGTCGATTTCCTGGTCGGTGGTGTTGTATTTTTTCGAGTCGCGCTCTATCGCCGCCAGCTGATCCTCAAATATCAGCTTGGAGTCGTGCAGCAGGCGGCCGATCAGCGTGGATTTGCCATCGTCCACGCTGCCGCAGGTGATGAAACGCAGCAAGTCCTTGTTCTCATGCTGCTTCAGGTATTCCAGGATATCCCCGGCGATCAGTTCGGATTGGTGCGACATCAGAAATACCCTTCCATTTTCTTCTTTTCCATCGAGCCCGCGCTGTCGTGGTCGATCAACCTGCCCTGCCGCTCCGAGGTCTTGGTCAGCAGCATTTCCTGGATGATTTCCGGCAGCGTGGCGGCATCGGACTCCACCGCGCCCGTCAGCGGATAACAGCCCAGGGTGCGGAAGCGCACCTTGCGCGTTTCGATGCTGGCCTTCTCTTCCGGGGTCAGATACTGCAGGATGCGCTCATCGTCGATCATGATCAGCATGCCGTCACGTTCCACGACCGGGCGCTCGGCGGCGAAATACAGCGGCACCAGCTCGATGTTTTCCAGATAGATGTATTGCCAGATATCCAGCTCGGTCCAGTTGGACAGCGGGAACACGCGTATGCTCTCGCCCTTGTCTATCTTGCCGTTGTAGATGTTCCACAGCTCCGGCCGCTGGTTCTTGGGGTCCCAGCGATGATTCTTGTCGCGGAAGGAATAGACGCGCTCCTTGGCGCGGCTCTTTTCCTCGTCGCGGCGCGCGCCGCCAAAAGCGGCGTCGAACTTATATTGGTTCAATGCCTGCTTCAGTCCCTCGGTCTTCATCACATCGGTGTGCTTGGCGCTGCCGGCGGTGAACGGATTGATGCCCGCGTCCACACCGTCCTGGTTGACGTGGACGATCAAATCCCAGCCGTTTTCCAGGGCCTGCCTGTCCCGCAACGCAATCATGTCGCGGAACTTCCAGGTGGTGTCCACGTGCATCAGCGGGAACGGCGGCTTGCCGGGATAGAAAGCCTTTTTGGCAAGATGCAGCATCACCGCGGAATCTTTGCCGATGGAGTACAGCATCACCGGATTGTCAAATTCCGCCGCCACTTCGCGGATGATGTGGATGGACTCCGCCTCCAGTTGCTGGAGGTGGGTCAGCCTTGCTTGATCGATATCCATGCTTGCAGCCTGTTCTTGGGTTGCAACCAATCTACCGGGTTGTTCCGGGCCATTCAAAACCGATTGGATATATCCATATAAACTTAGCAAGTCATAAAAAGATAAAAATCAGGCATAAAGGGAGGGAAATTCTTCCTTCGCCCTCAAGTTGGCGTCGTGGCCGCCGATAGTTACAATGAAAAGCATCAGGCTACGCGCCTGTTGAATAAAAACACCGCACCGTGATGACAGCTAGACGGCTCATTAGCCCTAAATTCTTTGTTGCGCCGCCCGATGGCAGTTCGGGCTGGCTCCAGGAGATGATGACATGTCAGCTTCATCGATCAGCACCAATGTCGGTCCGCTGGATGTTCAGTCCATCGTCAGTCAATTGGTTGCGGCAGACTCGCAGCCGCTGAATCAAAGCAGGCAGAAGCAATCCAACTACCAGTCGGAACTGAGCACGCTGGGCCAGGTCAGCTCCGCGCTGTCCAGCCTGCAGACGGCTGCCAGCACGCTGTCCACCGGCGCGTTTCTGCAACAGTTCAAAGCCACCTCTTCCGACACCACGGTAGCCACCACCACCTCGTCCAGCGGCGGCGTCGCCGGCACCTATGTGCTGAATGTGTCGCAACTGGCCAAGCCGCGGCAATTGGTGTTCGACCAAGACAGCACCGGCGCCGCCATCACGGACCAGAACGCCACGCTGGCGGGGGCGCCCTCTGCGCTGACTTTCAAAATCGGCAGCACCAGCTCCACCGTGAACCTGGGCTCGAACGCTTCTTTGTCGTCGATCGCCAGCAGCATCAATGCGGCGGGCATAGGCGTGACCGCCTCCGTGGTGCAGTACAACAACAACTACTCTCTGGTGCTGAACTCTACCCAATCCGGCCCGGACAACGCATTCACCATCACCAGCGGCGGCACGGACAGCGGCAGCACCTCGGGCAACACCCTGGCCGGGCTGCAGCAGAGCAGCAATGCCGCCAGCGAGTCGGCCAATGCGCAGAACGCCCTGCTCAGCGTCAATGGCGTCAATGTCTCGTCCAGCAGCAATACGGTCAGCAATGTCATCAACGGCGTATCCATCGGCCTCAACAAGGTAGGCCAGACCACGGTCACCATGGCGCAAGACAGCAGCGGCATCACCTCCTCGCTGCAAACCTTCATCAATGCCTACAACCAGGTCATCACTAGCACGCAGTCCGCGGTGCAAAGCCGCACCAGCGTGGGCAGCGCGCCGACCAATACCGAGATCAGCAGCGATCTGGTCGGCCTGCAACAGCAGCTGGCCACCATGCTGAGCACGCCGGTGCCCGGCGTGGACCCCAGCACCAGCTATGCCTACCTGGCCCAGGTGGGCATCACGCAAAAAGCGGACGGCACGCTGACGCTGGATTCAAATGCTTTCAACACCGCGCTGACCAACAATCCGTCCGCGGTATCCAATCTGTTCGGCAATGTGCAAAACAACGGGGTCGGCAACGTGTTCAATACCACCATCAATAATTTGCTGGGGCCAACCGGCTTCATCGCCAGCGACAAGACCAACCTCAATTCGCTGATCAGCACCGAGCAGGACCGGCAAAGCCAGCTGCAAAGCGCGCTGGACACGGAGCAAGCCAATCTGCTGACGCAATACTCGCAGCTGAACAGCGAGCTGTCGCAGATGCAGCAATCCTCCAACAGCCTTGCCAATCTGCTCTGATACGCGGCAAACTGCCGGGCGGCCTGCGGGCCGCCATTTTTTTGCGCCGCGCGCAGGCAAGCTGAGCGCCCAGGAACTCCACCCTTGGACCGCTCGTCCCATGCTCATGAAAAATACCTTCAACCCATCCCGTCGGCGCGTCTTGCAAGGCCTGGCCTTGAGCGCAGGCGCAGCGGTCTTACAAGGATGCCAAACCATGCCCTCGCCATCCGCCTCCATCCCGCCACGCCCGAACCACCGGCTCTACCTGGCCGCCTGCTCCGGCATCGTGCCGGCCAAGCAGCGGCAACTGGCACTGCCCAGGCTGGAGCGCGCCGGCTTTGCGCTGGAAAACGCGGCAGCCGTGGAGCGCAGCTATCTTCGCTTTGCCGGCCGCGACGAGGAACGCAAGGCCGATCTCACCCAACTGCTGGCGCAAGCGCAACTGCCCTCCATCGTGCTGGCCGCGCGCGGCGGCTATGGCGCGATGCGGCTGCTGCCCGATCTGGACTTCGCCCGGCTGGGCGCGCGGCTGCGGGAATCCCAAACCTTGCTGATCGGCTATAGCGATTTCTGCGCCATTCAACTGGCCCTGCTGGCCAAGAGCGGAACCGGCAGCTTCGCCGGCCCCATGCTGGGCGACCTGGGCAATGCCCACCCCAGCGAATATACCGTCAATGAATTCATCGCCACCCTGACCACCCCGCAACGCAGCCTGCGCGTCGCCCATTCCGGCGCGCGCGGCAGCGGCGAAGGCATCTTCTGGGGCGGCAACCTCAGCGTGCTGTGCAGCCTGGTCGGGACGCCCTATCTGCCGGACATTCGAGGCGGCCTGCTGTTCCTGGAGGATGTGGGCGAGCAGCCCTACCGCGTGGAGCGCATGCTGCAGCAGTTGCGGCTGGCTGGCGTGCTGCAGAAGCAGCGGGCCATCTTCCTGGGCGATTTTTCCATGCACAAGCACGTGGACGCCTACGACCCGCGCTATGACTTTGACGCCGTGGTGGCCGAGCTGCGCCAAATCAGCGGCGTGCCGGTGTTCACCGGCTTGCCTTTCGGCCACATCGCCAACAAGACCACCCTGCCCCTGGGTTTCCCCGCTCGGTTCCAAGCCGATGGCGACAGCCTGACGCTGCAGTTCCTGGACTATCCGACGATCTCCCCGCTGGGCCTGCAGCCGCAAGCCCTGCTGGACCAGCCTGCGTTGGCGTAAGCGCTTGACCCTGGCGGCAGATTCATGCAAGTTGCTTGACTCTGGCATTACCACCATGGAGTAGGCATGATCCGCAGTCGACCACTCTGCACCGGGCTGGCGTTGGCCAGCCTTCTTCTCTCCGCCTCCGCTCTGGCCGAGGGCTATCAGACCCCGGCGCCGGAATTGGCGGCGCTGGTGAACGCGCCTCGCACGCCATTCCAGTCGCTCAACCCCCAGCGCGACACCATTCTGCAGACGCACCGCCCGGGCCTGCCCGGCATTGCCGACGTCGCCCAGCCGGAGCTGCGCCTGGCCGGTTTGCGCCTGAACCCGAAAATGCGCGCCGCCAGCCGTTTCGACTTTGGCAGCGCCATGAGCCTGCTGGACGTGGGCAGCGGCAAGAGCCGCCCGGTCAGGGGCTTGCCCGCGCATGTCCGCCTGGCGGACAGCGCCTGGTCGCCTGATGGCCGCCACGTGGCCTTCAGCGCATGGGGGGCGCGCGGCGTCGAATTGTGGCTGCTGGACGTGTCCGGCGCGCGCGCGCATCGACTGGGCGCTTTTCACTTGAATGCGACGACCGGCGGCGGCTTCGCCTGGGTGGACAAGCAGCGCCTGCTGGTCAAGCTGCTGCCGTCCGCGCAGGGACCCGCGCCGAAAAAGCCGGACACGCCAAGCGGGCCGGACATTCAGCAAAGCCTGGGCGGAAAACTGTCCCAGACCCGCACCTACCCGGACCTGCTGAAAACGCCGTACGACGCCGACCTGCTGGATTACGAGCTGAGCAGCCAGCTCGCCCTGGTGGATCTATCCGGCAAGACTCGCCTGGTAGGCAAGCCTGACCGCTACTTGTCGGTGCAGCCCTCACCCGATGGGCAGTATCTGCTGACAGCCAGGCTGCAACGCCCCTACTCCACATTAGTGCCCTTATTCCGCTTCCCTCAGCGCATAGACGTGCTGGACCTGAACGGCCGCCGTGTGCACGTCGTCGCCCAACGTCCGCTGCGCGAGCGCATGCCCTCCGGCTTCGACGCGGTCGACACCGGGCCGCGTGATGTGAGCTGGCGCGCGGACAAGCCCGCCACCCTGTTCTGGGCGGAAGCGCAAGACGGCGGCGACCCCTCGGCGCCGTCCAAGGCGCGTGACGCCCTCTACCTGCAGGCCGCCCCGTTCCAGACGCCGCCATTCAAACTGCAAACCCTGGCCAGCCGTTTTGCCGACATCCAGTGGGGCCGCGACGATCTGGCCCTGGTCAGCGAATACTGGTGGAATACCCGCCATCTGAAAGTCTGGCGGGTTCGCCCAGGCCAGCCGGGGCAGGCGCCGGAACTGCTGAACGAGCGCAGCTCGGAAGACCGCTACGCCGACCCCGGCTCCCCGGCGATGATACGAGACCACAACGGGCAAGCCGTGCTGCAGACCGGTCCAGATGGCAATAGCCTCTACCTGCTGGGCGATGGCGCCAGCCCGGAAGGCGACCGCCCCTTCATCGACCGGCTGGATTTGGCCAGCAACAAGACCACGCGGCTGTGGCGCTCGCAAGCGCCATGGTACGAAGCGCCCATCGCCGTGCTGGATGGCGGCCGGCGCGCGCTGCTGAATCGGGAGCAGGTTGAAACGCCGCCCAATCTGTATCTCCAGACTTTGGGGGGCGCGGCCGGCAGTCCGCGCCAGCTGACATTTTTCCAGCACCCCACCCCACAGCTCAAGGGTGTGCAAAAGCAGCTGCTGCGTTACAAGCGAGCCGACGGCGTGGGCCTGACCGCCACGCTCTATCTGCCGCCGGCTTACGACGCCAAGCGCGACGGGCCGCTGCCCATGCTGATGTGGGCCTACCCCACCGAGTTCAAGAGCGCGGAAGCCGCGGGCCAGGTCACCGACTCGCCCTACCGCTTCAATCGCGTAAGCTATTGGGGGCCGCAGGCGATGCTGGCGCGCGGCTACGCGGTGCTGGATGACCCGTCCATGCCCATCATCGGCGCGGGCAAGCAGGAACCCAATGACAGCTATCTGCCGCAGCTGAAGATGGACGCGCAGGCGGCGGTGGACGAAGTGGTGAGGCTGGGCGTGGCTGACCGCGACCGCATCGCCATCGGCGGGCACTCTTACGGCGCCTTCATGACCGCCAACCTGCTGGCGCACACGCGGCTGTTCCGCGCCGGCATTGCCCGTTCCGGCGCTTACAACCGCACGCTGACGCCATTTGGCTTCCAGTCCGAGGAGCGCAATTTCTGGCAGGCCAAGAATGTGTATCAGACCATGTCGCCGTTCAACTACGCCGAGCAGATCAAGGATGCGCTGTTGCTGATCCACGGCGAGGCCGACAACAATCCGGGCACATTCCCCATCCAGAGCGAGCGCCTGTACCAGGCGCTGCAAGGCTTGGGCGGCACCGTGCGGCTGGTGATGCTGCCGGCGGAAAGCCATGGCTACCGCGCGCGCGAGTCCATTCTGCACATGTTGTGGGAAGAAGATCGCTGGCTGGATCAGTATGTGAAGCACGCGAAACCGCGGGCCGCTGACGCATCCGGCGCGCAGTAAGCCATCGCGGAAAATAAAAAGGCAGGCCGACAGGCCTGCCTTTTTTATGCGTCGCGGCGTCAGCCGTACTGGCGAGCAAAGTCCTGCATGAAATTGACCAGGGCCTTGACGCCCTCGATCGGCATGGCGTTGTAGATGGACGCGCGCATGCCGCCCACGGCGCGGTGGCCCTTCAGCTGCGCCAGGCCCTCCTTGCGGGCTTCCAGCAGGAAGATTTCATCCAGCGCCTCATCTTTCAGCCGGAACACCACGTTCATCTTGGAGCGGTAAGGACGCTCGATATGCGTCGAGTAGAAGCCTTCGCTATTGTCGATCATGTGATACAGCAGGCCGGCTTTTTCGTCATTGCGCGAGGCGATGCCCTTGACGCCGCCCTGCTCCTTCAGCCACTTGAACACCAGGCCGGCGATGTAGATCGGGTAAGTGCCGGGCGTGTTGTACATGGAGTCGGCGTCGGCATGGACCTGATAGTTCAGCATGGTGGGAATGTCGGCGCGGGCCCTGCCCAGCAGGTCTTCGCGGATGATCAGCACGGTCAGGCCGGATGGGCCGATATTCTTCTGCGCGCCGGCATAGATCATGCCGAAACGGCTGACGTCGATCTCCCGCGACAGAAAGTCCGACGACATGTCGCAAACCAGCGGCACGCCGTGCTCTTCCGCCGGAATAAAGGGGAACTGCAGGCCGCCTATGGTCTCGTTGGAGGTGTAGTGCAGGTAGGCGGCGTTCGGGTCGCGCTGCCAGGCCGACTCCTCCGGCACATAGCTGAAGTTTCTGTCTTCGCTGCTCGCCGCCACATTGACCTTGGCGTAGCGTTTGGCTTCCTTGATCGCCAGCTTGGACCAGTGGCCGGTGTTGACGATGTCGATGCTGTCCTTGTCGCCCAGCAGGTTCAGCGGCGCCATGGCGAACTGCAGCGAGGCCCCGCCCTGCAAAAACAGCACCTTGTAGCCGGCGGGGATGCCCATCAACTGCCGCAGATCGTGCTCGGCGTCATGGATGATTTCCATGAACTCCTTGCCGCGATGGCTCATCTCCATCACGCTCATGCCGGAGCCGTGCCAATCCAGCAGCTCGCTCTGCGCCTCGGCCAGCACGGCGTGCGGCAAAACGGCGGGACCTGCGGAAAAGTTGTACACCTTGGCCATGGTCTTTCCTCTGTCTTTGTCCGATTTATTGTTCAGATGGCGGCGAGGCCGTCCATCGCAATAGCAGTTCCATGAAAAAACCGGCGCATTCCTGTTGGAAGCGCCGGTTTGCAATCAGCCTCTCATCCCGATCCCGCTCAGTTGCTCAGCAGAAAGTGGGCTCGCGCCACCGCCACCGGCTTGGCGCGGTCGTCCTGCCAGGCCTCGATCAGCACATGCGCCACGCGCTTGCCCTGCTTGGTGATCTCGCACTGGGAAAACAAGGTCTGCGGGCGACCCGGCCGCAGATAGTCCAGGGAAAAATCGACTATCTTGGGCGTTTCCAGCGATTCGCGGTTCCACATCAAGTGTATCATCGCCGCGCTCTCCATGAAGCCGCCGATCAGGCCGCCATGCAGCGCCGGCAAGGAAGTATTGCCGACATTGCGCTCAAGGAAAGGCAGCTCGAAGCGCAGCTCGCCCAGTTCGTCCTCGCGCATGATGGTGCCCATCAGCTTGACGTAAGGCAGCGCGTCCACGATTTCGGCGAAGGCCTTGCGCTCGCGCCATTCGGCGAAGCGTTGCATGAAATCGCTCATTGCGCGCCCTCCTGCAGCATGGGCGTGCGGCTGGATTCGCGCATGAACGTCGCTACGCCGTGGGCGATCGGGTCGGCCGGGTCGTCGTGGTAGCACACGGCGCGGGTGAAGGCGATCTGGCTTGCCAGCCGGTAGCATTCGGCTCGGCAGTAGATGGCCTTGCCCGGCGTGGCGGACTTCAGGTAGTCGATGCGCAGGTCCAGCGTGGCGATGGTTTCGACCTCCGGCAGATTGGCCGTGACGGCGATGGCGCTGCAGGTATCCACCAGCGAGGTGATCACCCCGCCGTGCAGGATGCCGGTGGCCGGGTTGCCCACCAGGTCCTCTCGCCAGCCCAGCCGCAGCGTGGGCTTGCGGCCATCGGTGCCGACGTACTCGAAGCCCAGCGTGGCGCAGTGCGGGAAGGAGACGAAGAGCTGGCTCATCGCCTCCAGCACGCGGGCATTGGCGGGAGTCTGGACCATTACGCTTCGCCTTGCTCCGGCGCGGCGTCGCTTTCGGCTTCGCCCTCGCCTTCCGCGCACTCGGCTTCGGACTCGGCCACGATTTCCAGGCCGATCAGCTTCTCGCCTTCGTCCAGATTGATCAGGCGCACGCCTTGGGCGGAACGGCCGGTTTCGCGCACTTCCGCCACCTTGGTGCGGATCAGCACGCCGCCGGTGGTGATCAGCATGATGTCGTCGCTCTCTTCCACCAGGCTGGCCGCCACCAGCTTGAGGCCGGTCTTGTCGGTCAGGTCCATGGCGATCACGCCCTGGGTGCCGCGGCTGGTCAGGCGGAAGTCGCCGACGCAGGTGCGCTTGCCGTAGCCGCCGTCGCTGGCGGTCAGCACCATCTGCTGTTCGGAATTGCTGACCAGCAGCGAAATCACCTGATGCTCGTCGCCCAGCATCATGCCGCGCACGCCGGTGGCGTTGCGGCCCATCGGGCGCACGTCGGTTTCGCTGAAGCGCACAGCCTTGCCGGCGTCGGAGAACAGCATGATCTGGTCGTCGCCATGGGTCAGCGCCACGCCAATCAGATTGTCGCCGTCGTCCAGATTGACGGCGATGATGCCGGCGGTGCGCGGACGGGAGAAATCCACCAGCGGCGTTTTCTTCACCGTGCCGTTGGCCGTGCACATGAAGATGAACTGGTCGTCGCGGAACTCCTTGACCGGCAGCAGCGCGTTGATCTTCTCGCCGTCTTCCAGCGGCAACACATTGACCATGGGTTTGCCGCGGCTCTGACGGCCGCCTTGCGGCAGATCGTACACCTTGCGCCAGTAGCAACGGCCGCGGCTGGAGAAGCACAGCACGTAGTCGTGGGTATTGGCCACGAACAGCGTCTCGATGAAGTCGTCGTCCTTGGTGGCCGCCGCCTGCTTGCCGCGGCCGCCGCGGCGCTGCGAGCTGTAGTCGTCGATGGGCTGGGCCTTGATGTAGCCGGTATGGGAGATGGTCACCACCATGTCCTGCGGCGTGATCAGGTCTTCGATATTGATGTCGCCGCCATAAGGCTCGATTTCCGAACGGCGCGGATCGCCGAACTGGGCGCGGATGGCATTCAGCTCGTCGCTGATGATCTGGCTGATGCGCTCCGGCTTGGCCAGGATGTCCAGCAAGTCCAGGATCACGTCCATGATCTCGCGGTATTCGCCAACGATCTTGTCCTGTTCCAGACCGGTCAGGCGCTGCAGGCGCATGTCCAGAATGGCCTGGGCCTGCACGTCGGACAGGTGGTAGCCATCTTCCTTCATGCCGAAGGACGGGTCGATGTTTTCCGGACGCGCCTTGTCGCCCTCGACGCGGGACAGCATGTCCTCCACCAGCGAGGAGCGCCAGGCGCGCGCCATCAGCGCGGCCTTGGCCTGCGGCGGCGCGTCGGACGCCTTGATCAGCGCGATGATCTCGTCCACATTGGACAGCGCCACGGCCAGGCCTTCCAGAATGTGGCCGCGCTCGCGCGCCTTCTTCAGTTCGAAGATGGTGCGGCGGGTCACCACTTCGCGGCGGTGGCGCAGGAACTCTTCCAGGATTTGCTTCAAATTCAAGAGGCGCGGCTGGCCGTCGACCAGCGCCACCATATTCATGCCGAAGCTGTCCTGCAGCTGGGTCATCTTGTACAGGTGGTTGAGCACCACTTCCGGCATTTCGCCGCGCTTGAGCTCTATCACCACGCGCATGCCGGATTTATCGGACTCGTCGCGCAGATCGGAAATGCCCTCGATCTGCTTGTCGCGCACCAGCTCGCTGATGCGTTCCAGCAGGCGGGCCTTGTTCACCTGGTACGGAATCTCGTCGACGATGATCGCTTCGCGGTCGCCCTTGCCGATCGGTTCGGTATGGGTGCGCGCGCGCATGATCACGCGGCCGCGGCCGGTGCGGTAGCCTTCCTTGACGCCGGCGGTGCCGTAGATGATGCCGGCGGTCGGGAAGTCCGGCGCCGGAATGATGTCGATCAACTCGTCTATGGTCAGATCGCTATTGGCCAGCAAGGCCAGGCAGGCGTCCACCACTTCGTTCAGATTGTGCGGCGGGATGTTGGTGGCCATGCCCACGGCGATGCCGGACGAGCCGTTGATCAGCAGGTTCGGGATCTTGGCCGGCAGGATCAGCGGCTCATGCTCGGAGCCGTCGTAGTTGGGGCCAAAATCCACGGTTTCTTTTTCGATGTCCGCCAGCAGCTCATGCGCGATGCGCGCCATGCGGATTTCGGTGTAACGCATGGCGGCGGCGTTGTCGCCATCCACCGAGCCGAAGTTGCCCTGGCCATCCACCAGCGGGTAGCGCAAGGAGAAGTCCTGCGCCAGACGCACGATGGTGTCGTATACGGCAGTGTCGCCGTGCGGGTGGTATTTACCGATCACGTCGCCAACGATACGGGCCGACTTCTTGTACGCGCGGTTCCAGTCATTGGACAGTTCATGCATGGCGTACAGCACGCGGCGGTGCACCGGCTTCAGGCCGTCGCGCACGTCCGGCAGCGCCCGCCCCACGATCACGCTCATCGCGTAATCCAGGTAAGAGCGGCGCATCTCCTCTTCGAGGCTGATGGGAAGCGTTTCCTTGGCGAACTGGTTCTCGGTCATAAGTATCTTATTCGTAAGGATGATTCAGCCAGTGCCGCAATGGCGAGCATCGCCGATGCGATTTTTCGCCCGCGACGGCACTGGCAGACTGAATGTGACAATCCATAGATTCTACCATGAAAGCCTGTCCAAATGCCCGTGACGGGCATCGCAAACCACGGCGGGCAAGCGCCTCGGGCGCGGGGCGCGGAAAGAAAAGCCGCAAGCCGGCGCTTTGGCGTCCGACAGCCCGATTGAAATCGCCCGCCCAGCCGCGCCACGCCGAAACCACTCCGCTCACTTCACTTTAAAATCCATGCGAGCGCCTCCGCGGCGAATGCGCGTAAAAAAAGGAGGACCGAAGTCCTCCGCAAGTCTTGTAGCCAGGAGTGTTACAAGAAAAACTCAGTTCCAGTTTTGCGGCAGCTTGTAGCCGGCAAACTTCTGCTTGGCGTAGGCCTTGAACGCCGGCGAATTGTAGGCGGCGATCACATCCTTGGCCCACGGCTTGGCGGCGTCGGCGGCGCGCACCACGCCCCAATTGACATAGGCGTAGCTCTTTTCCTGATATACGGCTTCGGTCAGCTTGATGCCGGAGCTGGTGGCGTAGTTGCCGTTGATCACGGAAAAGTCGACATCGCTGCGCGAACGCGGCAACTGGGCGGCTTCCAGTTGCACCAGCTTGACCTTCTTGATGTTGTCGGCGATGTCGCGCTCGGAAGCGGTCAGCGGGTTGATGCCAGGCTTCAGCTTGACCCAGCCCAGGTCGTTCAGCATCACCAGCACGCGGGCGAAATTGGACGGATCGTTAGGCGCGGCCACGGTCACGCCCGGCTTGACGTCCTTCAGCGACTTCAGCTTGCCCGGATAGATGCCCAGCGGCGCGGTCGGCACCTGGAACACCTCCTTCAGGGACAGCTTGTGTTCCTTGGCGAAGTTGTCGAGGTAGGGTTTGTGCTGGAATACGTTTACGTCCAGCGAACCTTCCTGCAGCGCCAGGTTCGGGCGCACGTAGTCGGTGAACTCCACCAGTTTCACGGCATAGCCCTGCTTTTCCAGCTGCGGCTTGATGGACTGCTTGACCATGTCGCCGAAGTCGCCGACGGTGGTGCCGATGACGATTTGTTTCTTGGCCGGGTCGGCGGCCAGGGCGTTTCCTGCGAAGGCCAGGCCCACGACGGATGCGGCAACGGCTTTGATGACGAATCTACGCATTTTTCTCTCCTTTAAATTCTGCGCGTCTTGAAAATCAACGTTTGTCGAGCTTGGCCGCCAGGCGGTTGCCCAGCAGCTGAATGATCTGGACCAGCAACACCAGCAGCAGCACCATGGCCACCATCACATCGGTCTGGAAGCGGTAGTAACCGTAGCGAATGGCCAAGTCGCCTATGCCGCCGCCGCCCACCACGCCGGCTACCGCGGTATAGCTGAGAAAGCTGATGGTCAGGATGGTGAGGCTGGAAATCAGGCCGGAACGGGCTTCATTGATCAGCACCTTGAAGATGATCTGCGCCGGGCTCGCGCCCATGGCCTCGGCCGCCTCCACCACGCCGCGCGGGATCTCGCGCAGCGTCTGCTCCACCAGGCGGGCGAAGTACGGAATGGCGGCGAAAGCCAGCGGCACCGACGCCGCCACCGGGCCGATGGTGCTGCCCACCAGGGCGCGGGTCAGCGGGATTAGTACCACCATCAGGATGATGAAGGGGAAGGAGCGCACCAGATTCACCAGCCAGCTCAGCACGCCGTTGACCGCCCGATTGGCGAACAATTGCCCAGGCTGGGACAGATAAAGAATCACGCCCAGCGGACCGCCCAAGAGAATGGCGGCGGCCAAGCCTATGCCCAGCATCACGCCGGTTTCCTGGCAGGCCTGCCAGATTTCCGGACTCATGGACTGCAGGTTTTGCAGCGCTTCGCTCAGGGTTGCGGCATCCATTACGCGGCCTCCAGCAGGGAGCGGGCCAGAGCGGACTCCGCCTCCACTTCCGAATTCTTGACATCCACCACTTCCACCACGCGGCCCTGGTCCAGCACCGCGGCGCGATGGCAGATGCTGCGCACCACATGCATTTCATGCGTGACGATGACGATGGTCACGCCAAAACGCGCATTGATGTCTTTCAAGCAATCAAGGATGGATTGGGTGGTTTTGGGATCGAGCGCCGAAGTCGGCTCATCGGCCAGGATCACGTGCGGACGCGGCGCCAGGGCGCGGGCGATGCCCACGCGCTGCTTCTGCCCCCCGGACAGCTGGGCCGGATAGTGTCCCGCGCGGTCTTCCAGGCCGACCACGGCCAGGCATTCTGCCACGCGCTTTTCGATGTCGGCCTTACTCCAGCCGGCGATTTCCAGCGGAAAAGCCACATTGCCCGCCACCGTGCGATTGGCCAGCAGATTGAACTGCTGGAACACCATGCCGATGTTCTGGCGCGCGGCGCGCAGTTTTTTGGGAGACAGGCTGGTCAGGTCCTGACCATCCACGATCACGGCGCCGGCATCGGGGCGCTCCAGCAGATTGATCAGGCGCAGCAAGGTGGACTTGCCGGCGCCGGAGAAGCCGATCAGGCCGAAGACTTCGCCCTCGCGGATGGACAGCGAGGTCTCCGCCACGGCGTCGAACCAACCGCCTTCCGGATGGCGGAACCGTTTTTGGACATTTTGCAGATGAATCATTCCTAACACTCCCAAAGCACAAAGCCCGCCGATGGCTGCGGCGGGCTTTGCTGTGGGAATCTGCGGATGATCCGGAAGATTGGCTGTAGACAGGTTCACTGATGCTGGGTCTGTCTACCCACGCTTTAGCTGTTTTACGCCCGCAAGCTGTGTCAAATCGGCGATAAGTTTGATTGAGATTGAACATGTTTTTTCGCTTAGCGTCAACCGCCTTGCGGAAAATTATATGAAACTGTCGCCATATTGCAGAAAATGCTTTGCAATATGAAAATTCATTCATTGCTAAGCATTTTTTGTTTTATGCCGCTCCGGACAAACTCACGCCAGACTCAGCTCCGCGCATAGCGGCAGATGGTCCGAAAGGACGGACCATGGCCGTCCGGACAGCACCCGCGCCGACTCCGCCCTCAGGCCGCGCACATAAATGCGATCCAGCGTCAGCATGGGCATGCGCGCCGGAAAGCTCTGGGCGTGGCTGCCATGCAATTGCAGAAACACCTCCTCCAAGCCCAGCTCGCCCTTCAGCAAGGCGCTGGCCTCGCCGCGCCAATCATTGAAATCTCCGGCCAGGATCAGCGGCTGATGCTCCGCGATGGCTTCCTGCACATAGCGCGCCAAACCCCGGTACTGCTTGCGCCGGTCAAACGCCAGCAAATTGAAGTGCCCGCACAGCGCCACCACCGGCTTGCTCCAGCCCTCGGGCTGCACCATGCACTGCAAGACGCCGCGGCTTTCAAAGCGGTTGACTGAAATATCACGATTGCACCACTGTGCCACTTTGAACCGCGTCAGCAGCGCATTGCCGTGATGTCCGTGCTCATAGCTGGCATTGAGTCCGTAAACCGCGCGATGGGACAGCCGTTCGGCCAGGTAATGATGCTGCGGCTGAAGCGGCCAGCGTTGATGACGCAGGGCGCGCTCCAGATTCCGCCCCTGCACCTCCTGCAAAAACAGCATGTCCGGCCCCAGTCCCGCCAGCGCCTCCGCCATATCCCCCACGCGCACATGCCGGTTCAACGGCGACATGCCTTTGTGGATATTGTATGTTATGACGTTGATATTTTTCATATGAGACGTACAGTCGGCGGCCGCTCTGCCAGCCGCCACGCATTGCCGGGCAGCCTGCGGCCCATCTGCTCAAACGGCTGCAGGTTTTGGCTGCCAGCCAGCGCCCATCAGCAGTAGCAATGCCGGCCATTACTCACGGACTGGATGGGGAGGATTAAATAATCTGGCCAATATCAGCAAAACCGATAAAAAACATGGACTCGCCCTCACCTAACACGTCCATGTTGGGTCAGCGGCACCACAGAAGCATGATTGCGGAGATGGCGTTTAGCCTTCTCCGCTCTCGTTTTCTTTGGCAGCCTGGGTCGCGGACTCGGCGGCCTCTTCCTGCTGCTTGGCTCTCCCCGCGCTGCTGATGGACACCTTGTCCTGGACGGATGCGGGGCTTGCCTGCGCAGTTTGCGCCGGAACGGCCGCATGGGCATGGCGGAGGGGCCCCAGAGTCAATGCTTGCGGACTCGTGCTCGTGGTGGAAATGGGAGCGATGGACATGATCAAGCCTCCTGCGTGAAACATCGTTAAAGGTGCCAGTCACTCCGGCGCCACACCCTACATTAGGGCAATTTTCACTTTAGCCTACCAAGCTTAAGTCAAACTTAGCCCGGATGCCGGCCGACGCCATTTCCTTTGCGGCCATTGGCTTTGAATTCGAGGAGCCTTCAGGGGCTTAGGCTGCTGAACAGCTCGTTCTCCTGTGCGAAATGCAGCCGCAGCACCGCCTCCAAACCATAAAGCGTGCGCTGGATATCCTGAATGACAGGCTCGGGAATGGGACTCTGCAGCGGATCGAAGAGCCGCGACAGCCGATGGATGCCGCGAAAAATCTCCTGATGGCTGCGACTCAATGCCGCCAGCGGATCATCGCCGCCCAAAAGCGACGACACTGCCGGATAAAGCGCTTGTTCATCCTCCTGCTCATGGGGGATCAGCTCGTTTCGCAACACGCCATTCAGCGCCTGCAATGCCTGCACCTGCCGATCAGGCATCATCGTCGGCAAGGCCCTGGCCAAGTCCGATAACTGGGCCAACAGCGGCTCCAGTTTCTGATGCTCCTCGCGCAGCGCTTGCACTTTGTCGGCGGCCAGGCGGGTCCGATTGCTGAGCAGCGGACGTATCCTTAAGGCGTTCAAGGCGTTTAGGATGGCCGCCACGTCTATCGCCTCCTGCAGCAGCGCCCCGTCCAGCGGCGGCAAGTAGCCCGCGGCCGCGACAAGCATCGCCAACAACGACAACGCCATGCCCAGCGCGACACTTTGCCGGGCGATCCGCATCGTCGCCACGGCTATCATCTTGGCTTCAGCCAGGCGGTCCAGCTTGTCGATCAGCAGCACCACCCCTGCGCTTTCCGCCGCTGCCGCCGCGCCGCGCGCGCCCATGGCCACGCCAAGCTGAGCCGACGCGAGCGCAGGCGCGTCGTTTACGCCATCGCCTATCATCATGGTGCAATGCGATTGCGCGGCTTCCGCAATGCGGGCCAGCTTACCGGCCGGCGACAGCTCCGCATGCACCTCGTCCACCCCGATGCCGCTGCCTATCGACTCTGCAACCTCGCGCTTGTCCCCGGTCAGCATGGCGATGCGGCGCACGCCTGCCCGCCGCAACAAGCGCAAAGCGCGTGGAGTCTCCAGCCGCAGCGGATCGGACAGCTCCAATAGCCCTTCCAGCTTGCCGTCTATGGCGACGAATACCCCCGTGGCCCCCTCCACCGCCAGGCGTTTGATCTCGGCATCCAGCCATGGCTCACTTGCCGCCCGGGCCAGGATGAATGCCGGCGTGCCGGCGGCAACCCGCCTGCCATCCACCCGCCCGCAGATGCCGGCTCCGGCAGTTTCCTCCACCCCCTCAGGCAGTGGAAGCTCCGTCACGCCCCGCTCATGTGCGGCGCGCAAAATCGCGGTCGCCAGCACATGGCAGGACATCTGATCCAGCGCGGCAACCAGCCGCAGCAACTCGCCAGCCTCATGCTGGCCATGCCCGCGGATGCCAATCAGCTTGGCCTGTCCGCCAGTCAGGGTGCCAGTCTTGTCGAAAAACAGCGTATCCGCCTGCGCCAAGCCCTCCAGCGCCGCGCCGCCCTTGACCAGGACGCCGCGCCCGGCGCAACGAGAGATGCCGGACACCTGGGCAACCGGCACCGCCAGCAGCAAGGGACATGGGGTAGCGACAACCAGAACGGCCAGCGCGCGTATCGGGTCGCCGCTGATGAGCCAAGCAGCGCCGGCCAGGAGAACCGTCAACGGAATAAACCAGGCTGCGTAACGGTCTGCCATGCGGGTGGCGGGGGACTTAGCGGCGGCAGCCTGCTGCACTAGCATGACGATGGCGCTGAATGTGCTGTCTGCGGCGCGCTTGGCCGCGATCATGCGGAAGCTGTCGCCGGCGTTAAGCGCTCCGCTGCGCAGCAAGTCGCCGGAAGTTTGCAAAATAGGCAGCGCCTCGCCGGTCAGCGAGGATTCATCTAGCGATGCCGCGGGGCTGGCGAGAGGGCCATCCACCGGAACCATCTCCCCCTGCTTCACCAGCAGCGTGTCGCCAGGGCGGATGTCATTTGCCGGAACGGTTTGGATCTGCTCCCCGTTAAGGCGGTGAGCCAATCGCGGCACGTTTTGCAGCAGCGCTTCCATTTCCCTGACGGCTCGACCGGCCGCATAGCTTTCCAGCAAACGGCCGCTGGCCGCCATCGCGGCTATGACAGCCGCGGTGGCATGCTCCCCCATCTGCAGAGCGACCAGGATGGACAAAATCGCCAGAACATCCACGCCCATGTGCTTTTGCCACAGCGCGCGCGCAGCGTCGTAAACCAGGACAAACAAAGCCGGCAGCGCAGACCATGCGAGTGCGTCAGGCCAGTCTGGCCCCCATCCGCCAAAGTGGTATGACAACGCCGCCAATAATGCGGCGGCAGGGATGCCCAGTAGCGTGATATTCAGCACCATCTCTCGCTGCGCCATGGCGGCGGTTCCTCTTTTGCACGGAGAGTCTCTAGTTGAGGCGGCAGTGACTTAGATTGAACCACCCCTGGTTTGACGGATGAATCCGAGGCTGCCGATGTGAAAGCGCCATTGTTTATTATGGGCAGGAGCGGTTGTTTTGACAGTTCGGCCTTGTCGCGCCGCCATGCGCCACGCAGCCATGCAAATGCGCAACGCGATGGGGCTGGGGCCGGCAGCGTCCGCTCAGCGCGCCAGCGCGCGCAGTTTGGCAACGAGGGTTGGATCGGGATTCGGCCCCACATCATCCACAGCAGCCGCGATTCTGCCCTGGCCATCCAGCAGCAGGATGCGCGTTGAATGATTGATGGCGCCGCTCTCCAAGCGGCGATAGCGGATTCCCAGGCTGGCGGCCAAGCCGCGCGTGTGCTCATCCGAATCGCTCACCAGCCACAGCCAGCCCGCCCCATCCATGCCGTGCTCCTTGGCCAATTGTTTCAGCGTCACCACCTTGTCCTCCCGTGGATTGAGGCTGATCAACAGCGCTTCCACCTTGCCCCGCGCGGCCGGTGGCAAAGCCGCCATCGTGGTTTGCATATTATGGATCACCAGGGGGCAGGCCAGCTGGCAGCTGCCGTAAAACATGGTCAGCAGCGCAGGCTTGCCGGCCAATTCCGCCATCTGAAACGGCTTTCCGTTTTGATCGGTCAGCGGCTCGCGCAATTGATACAGGGAGTCGCCCGGCACGGTTGCCGCCATCGCCAGCGAACACCATGCCGCCAGGCTGGCAAGCGCCCCGTTTCTTTTCCATCCACTCATGGTGCCCTCTCCTCGCTATCCTTGGCGCAACGAAAGCCCATGACTTGCGGCGCGTCGTTGCCATTCAGCGCCACCAACATGGCGATTCGCATCAAGATGGCGTAGTTTTCCCGATCGCCCAGCGACAGGGCCGCCGCGCCACAGGTGGCCAGGGTGCGCTGCTCGCCCTGCGCACGGCTATCGGTGGAAACAAACAGGCCGTTGAAGTCCTCCACCCATTCGTAGATGGAGCCATGCAAGTCGGCGACGCCCCAAAAATTGACATCCCGCCCCACAGATGGCAGCCCGCGTCCGCCGGGCTGTTCATACCAGCGCAGTATCTGCTCACGCCAGGCCGGGTCGTCGCGCGCATCGGCGCGCTTGTCATCGGCGGCCGCGGCTCTCTCCCATTCGTGCCAGGTGGGCAGTCTCGCGCCTTCGCTGGCGCAATAGGCGCGCGCGGCGTACCAGCTCACCTGCGTCACCGGGGCGCGGGCGAGCAATTTCCCGTAATCGCTCGCCGTTCGCCACGCGGCAAGATAGCCCGCAGCGGCGAACAAGGCTGGCGCGCGATCTCGACGCCACTGGGGATGGCTGAGCACAAAACCTAGGAACTCGGCATTGGTGACCGGCTCGGCTCGCAGCTTGTAAGCCGCCACGGTTACGGCGGCGCCATCGACAGACATTGCGCTGCGGAAGCGGCCGCCGGCAATGTCCACGTATTGGCCCGCCGCGGCAGCCTGGATCCAGGCCAGCCCCGTGCACGCCGCCAGCCACCCGGCTCGCCATTTCATGGCTTTTGCGCCCTCAGCGTCTTCACGTCCTCCACCGTCACCACAGGCTTGCCCTTGTTGAAGTGGACGCTGACGTAGTTCAGCACATCCGCCACCTCTTCGTCAGACAGGTCCAGCGACGGCATCACGCCGTTGTAGCTCACCCCATTCACCAGCAACTGGCCGGCACGCCCTCCCAGGATGATGCGCGCCGCCTCCAGCGGCGTTTTTTGAATCAGATCAGAATCCGCCAGCGGCGGAAACACGCCGGGCACACCCTGGGCATTGGCCTGGTGGCAGGCCACGCAGTTTTTGGCAAACACGGACTGGCCATGATCGGCCGGCCTGTTTTCGCGCGGCTGCGGCGGCTCCGCGTTCACCGGCGCCTCCTCGCCCGGCGCGGTTTTCACTGCGGGCGCCAGTTCGCCCATGGCGCTGATCTGCCCCTTGCCGTAGATATCGGGCCGATCCGGCCCGCTGACCGACAGCAGGCCGATGGCGCCCTTGTTAAAGGCGCGGGTGATGGAGTGATCCACCAGGGTCAGATTGCCGGGCACCTTGGGCGTGAACTCTACGATGGTGGAGCCGCCCGCCGGCACCAGCGTGGTTTGGACGTTGCGCTGGAAATTGGCGCCGCCCTCGGTGTAGACCTTGTCGAAAATGGCGCCGATGATGTGAAAGCTGGACGTCAAATTCGGGCCGCCCACGCCAAAGTAAATCCGCACCTTCTCGCCAGCCTTGGCCGTGAGCGCGTTCTTGCCCGTCAGCGCCCGGTCCGCGCCATTAAACAAGACGTAGGTGGGTTTCTCGTCTATCGCTTTCTGCATGTCGAACGGTTGCAGGCCGCCGGCCCGATAGCCCGTGCTAGTGTAGAAGTCGCCCTGCATCACGTAATACTCGCGGCTCACCTTGGGCAGCGGCGTCCTGGGCTGCACCAGTATCATGCCGTACATGCCGTTGGCGATATGCATGCCCACCGGCGCAGTGGCGCAGTGATAGACGAAAAGGCCAGGATTCAGCGCCTTGAATGTGAACACTGCCTGCTTGCCAGGCGCAACCAGCGTTTGCGGCGCGCCGCCGCCAGGACCGGTCACAGCGTGCAGATCGATATTGTGGGGCAGCTTGTTGCTGGCCAGATTTCTCAGGTGCAGCTCCACCGTATCGCCCTCCCTCACCCGTATCATCTTGCCCGGCACGGTGCCGCCGAAGGTCCAGAACATATAGCGCGAGCCCGGCGCGATCTCGCGCTCCACCTCTTCCACCGTCAACTCCACCACCACTTTGGCCGGCGCCATGCGCGTGATCGGCGGCGGCAGATTCGGCGGCGCCACCAGCGTTTCATGCACGATGGGCAAGTCCTTGCCTTCAGCAAACGCCGCTGCAGCATGCCCTCCCGCCATCAGCCCCGCCAACACGCCGCATAACGCCCATTTCCCGCTCCGTTTCTGGCCCATCGTCACGCTCCTTTAGTTGCAACCCGCGCCCGGTGGCGCAATTAATGTATTTTTGGCACACCTTATTATGCGCAATGGCTTCTCGCGGGAAATGTCGAGGTCATTTATCGTTGATGCAACTCAAGTTTCGACCTGCGCATGTGGCGTTTTCACCAATCAGCCACCGGCCAAGCAGCCGCTGGCAGCTTGGCCGCACAATCGGCGTCCCCTCATCGCCCCCATGCCTCACGCCGCCCGCCCGCGGCAATGCGGTCGGCATGTGGGATGGCGCTCCGCTCTTCCCTTTCCGCCGCATTCCGCGTACCATCGCGCCTCTTTAAATTTCAAGGAGATGCCAGAATGACAGTCCAAACCGCCTCCCGCGCCTGCGGTATCGACTTTGGCACCTCCAACTCCACCGCCGGCTGGCTGCGCCCCGGCCATGACACGCTGCTGCAACTGGAAGACGGGAAGATCACCTTGCCCTCGGTCGTATTCTTCAATTACGAGGAAGACCATGCCAGCTATGGCCGCGCCGCGCTGGCAGAGTATATGGATGGGTACGAGGGCCGCCTGATGCGCTCGCTCAAAAGCCTGCTTGGCTCCAGCCTGATGGATAGCCAAACCGAGGTCCAGGGCAAGGCGCTGCCCTTCCGCTACCTGCTGAAACTGTTCATCCAGGAGTTGAAGCAGCGCGCCGAGAAGGCGGCCGGACGCGGCTTTGACCATGTGGTGCTGGGGCGCCCGGTATATTTCGTCGACGACAACCCCCAGGCGGATCAGCTGGCCGAGGATACGCTGGCCGCCATCGCCCGGGAGGCCGGCTTCAAGGAGATTTCCTTCCAGCTGGAGCCGATCGCGGCGGCCTTCGATTATGAATCGTCCATCCAGAAGGAAGAGTTGGTGCTGATCGTGGACATCGGCGGCGGCACCTCGGACTTCACCCTGATCCGGCTGTCGCCGGAGCGCCGCGCGCATGGCGAGCGCCGCGATGACATCCTGGCCACCGGCGGCGTGCACATCGGCGGCACGGACTTCGACCGCCAGCTGAGCTTGCATGGCGTCATGCCGCTGTTCGGCTTCAAGACCCGGCTGCGCAATAATGCCGAGATGCCATCCAGCCAATACTTCAACCTGGCCACCTGGCACACCATCAACTTCGCTTACACGCGCAAGGCCTGGATGGACCTGCAGGACGTTCATCGCGACGCGGCCGAGCCGCAAAAGCTGGACCGTCTGTTCAAGCTGATCCAGGAGCGCGCCGGCCACTGGCTGGCCATGGAGGTGGAGGCGGCCAAGATCGCGCTGTCCGATCAGGACAGCCACCGCCTGCTGATGGACCCGATCGAGCGCGGCCTGCATTGCGACCTGGCCCGGGTAGACTTCGAAGGCAGCATCGCCAGCCTGTTGGATCGCGTCGCCACCACCGTATGCCGGCTACTGGACGATGCCGGCCTGCAGGCGGAACGGGTTGACACCGTGTTCTTCACCGGCGGCTCCAGCGGCGTGCCGGCCTTGCGCGCAGGCGTGCGCGCGCTGCTGCCCAATGCTCACCATGTGGAAGGCAATCTGTTTGGCAGCATTGGCAGCGGCCTCGCCATCGAGGCCATGAAGCGATACGGTTAAGCTAGCTAGTTGGGATGGCCAGCAGAGCGCTGGCCTGCATGAGGGCGCCGTCAGGCGTCTTTTTTCTTGCGCGCGGCCGCCGTCTCCGGCGCGGCCTCGAAACCGAACAGATTGGCGGTGCGGCCCATCTGGGATTGGCAGGCGATTACCAGGGCGCGATTGATCGCCTCTTTCTTGCTGACGCCCCACCACTCTATCATCTTGCTCAGCGACTTCTGCGCCTCGCGGCTCAGCTCCACCGTCACGGACAGCTCCTGCAGGCGATTGCGCCGCAGCTCCCTGCTGCGGCGCTTGCGCTCCGCCACCGTCATCGCGCGCGCGCCAAGCGGCTTGCGCCCCGGCTTCTTCTGGACGCCGCCTATCAGGTCGAAGGTGTAGTGATCGCAAGGGTCTTTCATTGATGGGTGACGGGTCACGGCTGAGTTGGGCGCGCAAGCATATCACAAAGCCGCGGCGCGCGCTGATCGGCAAGCCACGCCGCAATGCCCGTGCGAAACCAGGGCAAACGCCGCCCGGCAACGCGCGCGGCCGGCTGGCGCTCCCAAGCGCCCCGCGCAGCGGATTCCGCGCGCCCACCCATGCCGCGCGAGGCTGGCGCGAACGGCATCCGCGCGTAGGGACGACTATTTTTGCGCCGCCGGCTGCGCCGCATCCCGCTGCCACCACTGCGGATGCTGGCGCAAAGGCAAGGCCATTTCAGCCGCCAGCTCGGCCAGCATGCCCTGGCAAGCCGTCAGCAGGGCGGCCGCATCCGGGCGGGAAACGGCGCTGTCGCGGCTAAACGCGCCCGACGCCAGCACCGCGCCGTCCGCCGTCCGCAGCAGTTGCCATACCGCATCCATGCCCACGCCGCGCCCGGGGCGCAAACTCAAGCGGCGCACATCCAGCGTGTAGCGCAAGTCGCCGCCATCCATGCCCGGCTGAGGGTAGGCATAGACGCTGGCCACGCCGCCGGCCCGGGACACGCCGGCAGCCAGATTCTGCGCCAGCAGGCGGTCCAAGGGCGCGCTCCAGCGCGCATATTCTTGCAGCCGCAATTCGCCATTGCCGTCGTCCAGCACCAGCTGCGGCCGGTCCAGCGCCGCCGGCAATGAGACAGGCCCCACCATCACGCGCTTGCCGAACTGGACCGCCGCCGGCGACAGCGCCGGCGCATCCAGGCCGTAAAAGCGGGCCGGCGGCGACGCGCAGCCCATCAGCCCCGCGGCCAGCAGCGCGGCCGACATCCAGTGTTTGATCATGGCTGTTTCTCCTTGCCGCGCACCAGCGCCTCGGGGTGGCGATCCAGGTAATCGGCCAGCGCGCGGAAGCTGCGCGCGGTTTCCTTCACCTCCTGCGCCGCGGCGCGCACATCCTGCTGCAGCGGCGAGTCGGCTTTCATGGCTTGCCGCGTCGCCTCCAGCGTCTGCTGCAGTTGCTCCAGCGTTTTGCCTGCCTGCGGCACGGTTTGCTGATTCAGGCCGTCGCTAAGCTGCTTCACGCTGTCCAGGGTCTGCTGCAAAGACTTCAGCGAGGCGCTGGCCTCCTTGCCTATGCCATCGAACGGAATGGCATCCAGCCGTTTCACAATGCGTTGCAACACGCGCTGCAACTCCTCGAGGTCGCCCGGTATGGTGGGCAGCTCCGGCAGGCCGTTGCGCACGATCAGCTTGGCCGGCGGCGCGTCGCGGAAGAAGTCGAGCGCCACGTAGAGCTGCCCGGTCAGCAGGTTGCCGGCGCGCAGCTGGGCGCGCATGCCGTTGGCGATCAAGAGTTGCGGAGACAGCTTGCCGGAGATATGGCCGCTGCGCGACAGCGTGTCCAGGCGGCTGGGATAGGTGCGGATGTCCACCGTCATGTCGAAATCCTTGCGCTCCGGCACGTACTCCACGCCTATCGCCGTCACCTCGCCGATGGGAATGCCGCGAAAGTCCACGGGCGCGCCCACGCTGAGGCCCCGCAAGGACTGATGGAAGCGCAGGCGGAATGGCTGCATTTCACGGTCCGGGTTCTGCAGCGCCTTCTCACGCGTGGCGTGCAGGATGAAGTTGCGGTCCGACAGGGGCACGCCGCCGTTGTCGGTCAGCGGCGTTTCAAAGGCGATGCCGCCCAGCGCGATGGCCGCCAGCGACTGGGTGCTGACATTGAGCCCGTCCGCGCTCAGCGACACATCCACGCCGCTGGCGTGCCAGAAGCGGCTGTTGGCGGTGACAAACCTGTCATATGGCGCGCCGATGAAAATGCTCACCCGCACGAAACCGCCCTTGGGATCCAGCTCATAACCTGTCACCTGCCCCACCGGCACGCGGCGGAAGTAGACCGGAGACCCCGTATTGAGCGATCCCAGATTGTCCGCGCGCAGGAAGAAGGTATGGCCCGGCAGGTCGGCATTGATGATGGGCGGGTTCTCCAGGCCGACGAAGTCCGTCTTGCGCGCCGCGCTCTTGCCTATGTCCATGCCGATGTAGGAGCCAGACAGCACGGTGCCCAGCCCGGTGACGCCGCCGCCCGAGATGCGCGGCCGCACCACCCAGAAACGGCTGTCTTCGGCCAGGTAGTCCGCCGCCTGCTGGCTCAATTGCGCGGTGGCGATGATGGACTGGCGGTTGGGGCTCAGCGCGACCGAGGTCACCTCGCCTATCTCCACGTCCTTGTACTTGATGCGGGTCTTGCCCGCCTCTATGCCTTCTGCGTTCTGGAAGGCAATGGTGATGATCGGCCCGCGCGACAAAACGGCGTGCACGGCCAGCCAACCGCCGATCAGGGCCGCCACCACGGGAATCAGCCAAACCAGGGACGGCGCCCAGCGGCGGCGCCTCACCGGCACGGCCTGCGGCAGGTCCGCCTCGGGCGGAGTTTGCGGAGTCTCACTGCTCATCATTGTCCTCAAGCGGATCCCAGATCATCCGGGGGTCGAAACTCATCGCGGCCAGCATCGTCAGCACCACCACCGCGCCGAAGGCGATGGCCGCCGGGCCCGCCTTGATGCTGGCCAGCGACTGCCATTGCACCAGGGCCACCATCAAGGCCACCACAAAGATGTCCAGCATGGACCATGGCCCGATGACCTCGATCAGCCGGTACAGCCGCGTGCGCTGCTGGGGCGCCCAGGTCCAGCGCCACTGCACGCTGCACAGCAGGAGCAGCAAGGCCAGTATCTTCAGCAAGGGCACCAGCACGCTCGCGGTGAACACCACCAGGGCCAGCGGCCAGGAGTCATTGTTCCACAGATAGACCACGCCGCTCATGATGGTGTCGCGCTGCACGCCGGTCAGCGCCGTGGTTTCCATGATGGGCAGCAGATTGGCCGGCAGGTAGCAGATCATGGCGGCCAACAGCAGAGCCCAGCAGCGCTGCAAGGCGGCCGGGCGGCGCAGATGCAGCGCCGCGCCGCAACGCGGGCAGGCGCTGTCCCCATGCGGCTGCGCCCGGCTCAGCAGGCCGCAGCCATGGCACAGGCATAGATCGCGCGCCGCGGCGCTGTTTACGCCGTAGCGCATGCTTGGTGGCGCTCCCATAGCTGATGCGGCCGAAACCGGGCGGCGCTGGCGGCCATCAGCATGATCAGCGCGAAAAAGGCCCAGAGGCCGATGCCGGGATGCACGCTGGCCAGGTGCACCAGCTTGACCAGAGAAACCAGCACCCCTAGCAGAAACACCTCCACCATGCACCAGGGACGGGCCAGCCGATACAAACGCATCATGACGGCGAAGCCTGCGGGCTGAATGCCCAGCAACAAGGGCAATTGCAGATACAGCATGCTCAGAATCTCCAGCGCCGGCATCACGATGCCGGTGAACAGCACCAGCAGCGCCACCTCCGGCATGCCTTGCGCCTGCAGGGCGAGCGCGGTCTGCCACAGCGTAGCGGCATTGCGATTGCCGGCGATCTCCAGCGCCAGCACTGGATAGCAGTTGGCGATGATGAACACCGCGACGCCGGCCAGCAGCAGCGCGCAGGCGCTGGACTGCGTCTCCTCGCCCTGCTCGTACAGGATGGCGCCGCAGCGCGGGCAGCAGACGCCGGCCCGCTCCCGCCCCGCCGCCGGCAGGCGCAGCAGCAGATCGCAATCATGGCAGGCGGTCAAGGCCGGCGCGGCGCGGCTCATACTGTCCACCTGCGCTTGCGCTCCGCGGTAAAGCTCCACCAGGCCCGGGCTTCGCCCGTATCGGCGTAATGACAGACCGACATCAAGACATCCAGCACACAGGGGTCCTGGCGCCGCCCGGTCAGGTCGCACAGCTGCAGATACAACTGCAGCGGCTCCCGGCCGCGCAGCTCGGCTGGGGAGTGGATGCCCAGCAGGCGCAGGTCGGCGGCCGTGCTAGGGCCGACATTGGGCAGCTGAAGCAAGTCCCGAGCCTGCTCAGGCGCCGGGCAGCGTGAGGGATGCATGGATCATTGCGCTCGCCGAATCATGAGAACCATATGATAAAGGAGCGCCCGCCGCAGTTCAAAGCCACGGCCGTCATGCGGCGCTCAGCCGCGAAGCATGTCCCAGGCCAGCTTGCAGATCAAGACGCTGGTCAACAGCAGGAACAGCACCCGCACAAAGCCTGCGCCATTCTTCATCGCCAGGCGCGTGCCCACCACGGCGCCGGCCATATTGGCCGCCGCCATCGGCAGCGCGTAGGCAAACAAGATGTGGCCGCCAATGGCAAAGGAAAGCAGCGCCGCCACATTGGTTGTCAGATTGACCACCTTGGCCGCCGCGGAAGCATGCAGGAAGTCGAACGCGAAAAAACGGATGAACAGAAACATCAGAAAACTGCCGGTGCCCGGGCCAAACAGGCCGTCATAAAAACCGATGGCGCCGCCTATGGCCATGCCTATCGCCATCTCGCGGCGGCCTATGGCGACGGGCTTGTGCAGCTTGCCAAAGTCCTTCTTCCAAAGCGTGTAGGCGGCCATCACCAGCAGCAGGACCAGGACCAGCGGCCGGATGATGTCCTTGGGGATCAGCGTGACCACCTGCGCGCCGGCAAACGCAAACACAAAAGCCGTGGCCGCCGCGGGCAGCACCAGGCGCCACGGCAGCCGCACGCGGCGCAGGTACGAGCGCGCGGCCGACAGCGTGCCGACGGCGGAAGCCAGCTTGTTGGTGCCGAAAATAGTGGCCGGCGCCACATTGGGCAAGGCGCTGAACAGGCCAGGAATCTGGATCAAGCCCCCTCCGCCCACGGCGGCATCCACCAGGCCGGCAAAGAAAGCGATCACGCACAAAACACTCAAGCTCAACAACATCGTCATTCTCCTTCCCTGCGCATTCTACCTCCGCTTGCCATCGCAAGATTGCAATACAATGTTGCAGATATCGAAATCTAGAGGGCGCGATGAAAACTTTGTGGAATCTGCGCGTGTTCTGCGCCGTGGTGGAGTCGAAGAGCTTTGTTTCCGCCGCCCGCCGCCTGGGCACCTCCCCCAGCAGCGTCACGCGCGCGCTGCAAGCGCTGGAGGAGGAACTGGGCACGATGCTGCTGGCGCGCTCCAGCAAACTGGTGGCGCTGACCATGGCTGGGGAGTCCTACTATCCGCTGGCGCAGCAGATGCTGGAGCTGCAACAGCAGGCGGAGGAGGAACTGAATCAACAGAATGGCTCGCCGCGAGGGCTGCTGCGCTTTTCGGCGCCGGAAACGCTTGGGCGCGAGCTGCTGCCGCGGATATTGGCGCGCCTGGCAGACGAGCACCCCGGCCTGCGCTTCGAGGTGCTGTACAACGACGCCGTGCTGGAGCCGATGCGCGACAAGCTGGACTTTTCGATTCGCGGCGCCTTTCCCAACTCCAGCGAGCTGATCGGCTACCCCTTGTGGTCCTATCGCCGCCATCTGTACGCCAGCCCGGCCTATGTCGCGCGCCACGGCGCGCCAACCCACCCCGGGGAATTGCCGGCGCACCGGGTCGTCATCCACAGCGCCCCGCGCGTGCTGAAGGCCTGGAACTTCGTGAGCGATGAAGAAAGCCTCAGCCTGAATCTTCACGCCTGGCATCGCAGCAACTCCGGCAACGGCGTGCTCGATGCCGTGCGCGCCGGCCTGGGCATCGCTCGGCTGGGGGACTGGCTGGCAGAGCCGCTAGTCCGTCGCGGCGAACTGCTGCGGCTATGCCCCGTCTTCCGCATCGTCTCCAGCCAGGGCGACGATCCGCAGATGCACGCCGTCTTCGCCAGCCGCGCGCTGCCGCGTAAGGCCCGCCTGCTGCTGGAGGCCTTGCGGGAGGCCGCGCAAGCGCGCGGCTTCGGCGCGCGCGGCTAGAAAAAAACAAGCCCCGCACAGGGCGGGGCAAGTCGCTGGAAGCAAGCCGCGTCAGTTATTGTCGTTGAGCGACTGCTTGCCGGCGGTGACCGGATACTTTTCGCGCAGCGTCTTCAGGTAGGCGGCAAACTGACCGTTCGCGCTCACTTGATCGAGCTGGCCGCCCAGCTGGGCGCGCTCCGCATCCGTGGCGGCCGGCGCCGGCACCACCTTGTTGACGCGATAGACCACATAGCTGCCGTCATCGTGATGCACGCCGGCAAATGCGGGCAGCTTGGCCGCGCCGACGGCGAAGATCGAACGCATGTCCGACTGCGGCAGGCCGGGCGCGCGGCGCGACACGGTCAGGGCGGCGCCCCATTGCTGCGCGTCGACGCCCTTGCCGGCCTTCAACTCCGCCAGCAGTGCCTGGCCCTTCTTGTCGGCCAGCTTGGCGCCCTCGCGCGCGATCAGTTCAGCCTTGATCTGGTCACGCACCTCGGCGATGGCCTGCTGACGCTCGGGCTGATGATCCGCCACGCGCGCCACCACCAGTCGGCCGCCGCCGACGTCCACCACTTCGCTATTGTGCTTTTTCTTCAGCACGTCGTCGCTGAACACGGCCTGCAGCAGCTTGGGATTGCCCAATATCTCATCCTGCGCCGGCTGGTTGCGCTGCAGCCAAGCGGAGTGCTTGACCTCCAGCTTCAGCGCGTCCACCACGCCCTTCAGCGAATCGGCCTGCTGATAGGACACTTCGTTCAGCTTGTCGGATTGCGCGCGGAACAAAGCGGCCGCTTTTTGCTTTTGCAGCTTCTCCACGATGGCCGCCTTCAACTGATCCAGCGTCTCGCTCTTGATCGCGTCCAGGCGGATGATGTGGAAGCCGTACTCGGTCTCCACCAGGTCGCTGATCTGGCCCGGCTTCATCGCGAAAACGGCATCGTCGAACGGCTTGACCATCATGCCGCGCGCATTGAAGCCCAGGTCGCCGCCCTTTTCCGCGGAACCGGGGTCTTGGGACTTCGCCTTGGCGATTTCGGCAAACTTGGCCGGATTGGCTTTCACTTCCTTCAGAATGGCCTCGGCCTCGGCCTTGATCTTGGCCTTCTGCTCCGGCTTCGCGTCCTTGGGCACCGTCAGCAGGATGTGCGAGGCGCGACGCTGTTCGCCGGCCAGGTCGGCCTTGTGCTGCTCGTAGTATTTCTGCACGTCGGCATCGCTGACCTTGATGCTCTGGGCCAGGGCGTCTTGCGACAGCACCACGTAGTCCAGCTTGACTTGCTCGGCGGTGCGGAAGCGCTTGGCGTTGGCGTCGTAATAGGCCTTGATGGCCGCGTCGTCAGTCTTCACTTCCGCGGCGAAATCGCTAGGCTTGATCAGCAGCGGCTGGATCTCGCGCGCCTCTCCCAGGATGGCGATCACGCGATCAATGACGACCTGCGGCACAAACTGGGTGCCGGCCACGCTGTCCATCTGGCTTCGCACCATCAGGTCGCGGCTGATTTCGTTCTCAAATGCCTCTGCGGACGGATAGCGGCTTTTCAGGAACTCGGCGTAGCGCTCTGCGCTGAACTTGCCCCCATCCTGAAACAGAGGCACGGCGGCGATGAACTTGCGCAGCTGCTCCGGACTGACCGTCGCGCCGTGATCGCGCGCGTCGGACAGCAGCAGTTCGCGCTGGATCATGTTCTCCAGCATGGCCTGGCGGGTAGCTGGATCGCTGGGCCGCCCCTCAAGCGCGCGATCCAGGTCGCGCTTGTAAATCTTGGTATTGCCCACCTTGACCAGATAGGGGTCGTCGGTGGCGCTGGAGTAGCTGCCGACGCCGAATCCCACAAAAGTCAGGGCCACGGCGCCCAGTATCACTTGAATAACGGTTTTGTTGTTCTGAACAAACTCGAACATGGCAATTGGCTCTAGCCACCCCTGTTAAAAAAAAAGGTGAACGCGTTGGATCGGTTCACCTTTCTTGTGTATTTGGCGGAGCGGACGGGGCTCGAACCCGCGACCCCCGGCGTGACAGGCCGGTATTCTGACCAACTGAACTACCGCTCCGAACTTTGGTGGGCGTTGACGGAGTCGAACCGCCGACATTCTGCTTGTAAGGCAGACGCTCTACCAACTGAGCTAAACGCCCGGCTTCGCCGCCTTCACGCGGATGGCGGCGAAGGCGCGATTATAGCGCGTCCTTCAGTGCCTTGCCAGCGCGGAACTTCGGAGAACGGGCCGCCGGGATCTTGATGGTTTCGCCGGTTTTCGGATTGCGGCCGCTGCGCTCGGCGCGCTCGCCCACATAGAAGGTGCCGAAGCCCACCAGCGTCACGGTATCGCCTTTTTTCAGGGCGTCGGTTACGGCAGCCACCATGCCGTCCAGCGCTTTGGCAGCAGCGGCCTTGGAAATGTCGGCCTCTGCGGCAATGGCGTCAATCAGTTCAGACTTGTTCACGTAAGTCCCCTTTCGTCGTTCTCGGTCTACGTAATTCGGATAAAAACGCTTGCTTTATAGCAAGGCCGAAATCCTTGTGTCAAGCGGCTTCCACGGGGGTTTTGCTATTTCGCAAGCCCGCTGGAAAGCCGAAAACACAGGGAATATTCACAGCATTGATAAGGCCATGATTCTTAATGCTTCAGCACCGGCATCGCGCTGCCCGCCTCCGGCGCTGGCGGAATGTCGCCTGCGGGCTCTTCTTGCGACAAAGCCTCGGGTTGGCGCTCCAACGCCAGCGCCAGCACCTCGTCTATCCACTTGACAGGATGGATTTCCAGCTTTTGCTTGATGTTAGCCGGAATTTCCACCAGGTCTTTCTCATTGCCCTTGGGGATCAATACGTGGCGGATGCCGCCCCGATGCGCCGCCAGCAGCTTTTCCTTCAGGCCGCCGATGGGCAAGACCTCGCCGCGCAGCGTGATCTCGCCGGTCATCGCCACGTCGGCGCGAACCGGAATGCCGGTCAGCACGGACACGATGGCCGTGGTCATGGCGATGCCCGCGCTGGGGCCATCCTTGGGCGTAGCGCCTTCCGGCACGTGGATGTGCATGTCGCTCTTCTCGTAGAAGTCCGGCTTGACGCCAAGGCTGCGCGCCCGGCTGCGCACCACGCTCATCGCCGCCGTGATCGACTCCTGCATCACCTCGCCCAGCTGCCCGGTGCGCACGATATTGCCCTTGCCCGGCAGCGACACCGCCTCTATGGTCAGCAACTCGCCGCCCACCTCGGTCCAGGCCAGGCCCGTCACTTGGCCGATGCGGTTCTCTTCTTCTGCCAGGCCGTAATCGAAGCGCCGCACGCCCAGGTACTTGTCCAGATTCTTGGCCGAAACCGTAACCTTGCCCGCCTTGCCCGGCTTCAGCAAGGCGCCGGTCACCACCTTGCGGCAGATCTTGGCGATTTCGCGGTCCAGGCTGCGCACGCCGGCCTCGCGGGTGTAATAGCGCACGATGTCGCGCAGGGCAGACTCCTGCACCGCCAGCTCGCCCTCCTGCACGCCATTGGCCTGCATCTGCTTGGGCAGCAGGTATTTCAGGGCGATGTTGACCTTCTCGTCCTCGGTGTAGCCGGACAGGCGAATGATCTCCATCCGATCCAGCAGCGCCGGCGGAATGTTCAGCGAGTTGGCGGTAGCCACGAACATCACGTCAGACAAATCGTATTCGACTTCCGCGTAATGGTCGATGAAAGCATGATTCTGCTCCGGATCCAGCACTTCCAGCAGCGCGGAAGACGGATCGCCGCGGAAATCCGCGCCCAGCTTGTCCACCTCATCCAGCAGGAACAAGGGGTTCTTGACACCCACCTTGGTCATGTTTTGCAGCACCTTGCCCGGCATGGAGCCGATATAGGTGCGGCGATGGCCGCGGATTTCGGATTCGTCGCGCACGCCGCCCAGGGCCATGCGCACGAACTTGCGATTGGTGGCGCGGGCGATGGACTGGCCCAGCGAGGTCTTGCCGACGCCCGGGGGGCCCACCAGGCACAGGATGGGCGCCTTCAGGCGATCCACGCGCTGCTGCACCGCCAGGTATTCCAGTATGCGTTCCTTGACCTTCTCCAGGCCGAAGTGATCCTCGTCCAGCACTTCCTCGGCCTGGGCCACGTCCTTGCTGATCTTGGTTTTCTTCTTCCAGGGCAGGTCCAGCAGCGTGTCGATGTAGTTGCGCACCACGGTGGCCTCGGCCGACATCGGCGACATCATCTTCAGTTTCTTGAGTTCGGACTGCGCCTTCTCTCGCGCCTCCTTGCTCATGCCGGCTACCTTGATGCGGCGCTCCAGCTCGTCCAGGTCGCTGGCCTCGTCCATCTCGCCCAGCTCTTTCTGAATGGCCTTGACCTGCTCGTTCAGGTAGTACTCGCGCTGGCTCTTTTCCATCTGGCGCTTGACGCGGCCGCGGATGCGCTTTTCCACCTGCAGGATGTCGATTTCGCCTTCCAGCTGCGACATCAAGTGCTCGAGGCGCGTCTGCACATCGAACATCTCCAGCACTTCCTGCTTTTGTTCCAGCTTCAAAGGCAGGTGGGCGATGATGCTGTCGGCCATGCGGCCGGCGCGGTCGATGCCGGCCAGCGAATTCAAGACCTCGGGCGGGATTTTCTTGTTCAGCTTGACGTACTGCTCGAACTGGGCCAGCAAGGCGCGGCGCATCGCCTCGGTCTCATTGGATTCTTCCAGTTCGCTGGACAGCGGGGAGAATTCCGCGACGAAGCAGCCTTCCTCTTCGCTGACCTGCTTGATGGTGGCGCGCTGACGGCCCTCGACCAGCACCTTGACCGTGCCGTCCGGCAGCTTGAGCATCTGCAGCACCGCCGCGATGGTGCCAACGCCGTAAAGATCCTCGGCGGACGGTTCGTCCTTGGAGGCGGAGCGCTGGGCCACCAGCAGGATCTGCTTGCCTTCGTCCATGGCCAGTTCCAGCGCACGGATCGACTTGGCCCGTCCGACGAACAGCGGAATGACCATATGGGGAAAGACCACCACGTCGCGCAAGGGCAACAAGGGCAGCGTGGTCTCTTCTAGAATTTCTGCGGGTTGCGGCATATCACCTAACCTTAGCTTGGGAAAACAATGCTTGGAAAATGGGGCGAAAGGCCAGAATATCAACACCCCATACTAAAACAGATTGCGCCACTGACAAATAAAAAACCGCCCAGCCGGGCGGTTCAGTCATTCAGACCAGGCCTTCAGGCGGATTGTGCCACACCGCCGCCGTCGCGGTAGATGAAAAGCGGCTTGTCGCCCTTCTCGATCACCTTCTCGTCCACCACGACTTTTTCGACGTCCTGCATGGACGGCAGCTCGTACATGGTGTCGAGCAGCGCGCGCTCCAGTATGGAGCGCAGGCCGCGGGCGCCGGTCTTGCGGGCGAGCGCCTGCTTGGCGATCACGCGCAGCGCCGACGGACGCACCTCCAACTCCACCGTTTCCAGCGAGAACAGCCTCTGATACTGCTTGATCAGCGCGTTCTTGGGCTGGGTCAGGATGGAGACCAGCGCCTCCTCATCCAGCTCCTCCAGCGTGGCCACCACCGGCAGACGACCAATCAGCTCCGGAATCAGGCCGAAGCGGATGATGTCCTGCGGCTCGACTTCCTGGAACAGCTTGGTCAGGCTCTTGCCGTCGTCCTTGGAGGAGACTTCGGCGCCGAAGCCGATGCCGCCCTTTTCGGAGCGTTGGCGGATGATCTTGTCCAGACCATCGAAAGCCCCGCCGCAGATGAACAGGATGTTGGTGGTGTCGACCTGGATGAACTCCTGGTTCGGATGCTTGCGCCCGCCTTGCGGCGGCACCGAGGCCACCGTGCCCTCGATCAGCTTCAGCAGCGCCTGCTGCACGCCCTCGCCCGATACGTCGCGGGTGATGGACGGGTTTTCCGACTTGCGCGAAATCTTGTCGATCTCGTCGATGTAAACGATGCCGCGCTGGGCCTTGTCCACGTCGTAGTCGCACTTCTGCAGCAGTTTCTGGATGATGTGCTCGACATCCTCGCCCACATAGCCCGCCTCGGTCAGCGTGGTGGCGTCGGCGATGACGAAGGGCACATCCAAGAGGCGAGCCAGCGACTGGGCCAGCAGCGTCTTGCCTGAGCCGGTCGGGCCGATCAGGAGGATATTGCTCTTGGCCAGCTCGACGTCGTCCTTGCTGCCCTTGTTGTACAGCCGCTTGTAGTGGTTGTACACCGCCACAGACAGGGTCTTCTTGGCGAAGTCCTGGCCGATGATGTACTGGTCCAGGTCCGCGCGAATCTCCTGCGGCGTCGGCAGCGGGTGCTCCGCCGCCGTGCCGCCCACCACTTCCATGGTGCTGCCTTTTTCCAGCTCCTCGCGGATGATGTCGTTGCACAGCTCGACGCATTCATTGCAAATGAACACCTGCGGGCCGGCGATCAGCCGCTGCACCTCGTGCTGGCTCTTTCCGCAGAAAGAGCAATAGAGAAGCTTTTCGTTGCTGTTTTTGTCAGCCATTAGCCAATTCCACTACTTAGGCCGTCACATCCCGGCGGGAAGACAGCACTTTATCGATCATGCCGTAGGCGCGGGCCTCTTCGGCGGACATGAAGTTGTCGCGCTCGGTGTCGGACTGCACCCGTTCCAGCGTCTGGCCGGAATGCTTGGCCAACAGCTCGTTCATCTTGGCCTTCACCTTGACCAGCTCGCGGGCGTGGATCTCGATGTCGGTCACCTGGCCGGACAGGCCGCCGCCGTACAGCAGCGGCTGGTGAATCATCACCCGGCTGTTTTCCAGCGCGAAACGCTTGCCATGGGTGCCTGCCGCCAGCAGGAAAGCGCCCATGCTGGCCGCCTGCCCGATGCATAGCGTGGAAACATCCGGCTTGATGAAGTTCATCGTATCGTAAATCGACATGCCGGCGGTGATGGAGCCGCCCGGCGAGTTGATGTAGAAATGGATGTCCTTGTCCGGATTTTCCGACTCCAGAAACAGCATCTGCGCCACAACCAGGTTGGCCGACTCGTCGGTGACGGGGCCGACCAGGAAGACAATGCGCTCCTTCAAGAGGCGCGAGTAGATGTCATAGGCGCGCTCGCCTCGACCACTCTGCTCCACCACCATGGGCACCAAGCCCAGACCTTGCGGTTCCATCATAGATTTCATCGGCCACTCCAATTTGGTTATCAGGCTTGGCTGCCCATCAGTTCGTCGAAGGACAGCTCCTTCGCTACAACATTGGCCTGAGACAGCACAAATTCAACCACATTGTCTTCCAGGACCATGGAGGTCGGGCCTTCCAGGCGGTCGGCGCTCTCGTAGTACCAGGCCAGCACGTCTTCCGGCTGCTCGTAGCTGTCGGCGAACTCGGTGATCATGGCGCGAACCTGCTCCGGCTTGGCTTCCAGCTTGTTGGCTTCCACCACTTCAGACAGGATCAGGCCCAGCTTGACGCGGCGTTCGGCTTGCGCGGCGAACAGTTCCGGCGGGAACGGCATGTCTTTGACGTTCATGCCGCGCTGTTGCATTTCGCGGCGGGCCTGCTCGACCAGACGGCCGATTTCCAGATTCACCAGCGCCTTCGGCAGCTCGATCTCGGTGGCGTCGATCAGGGCCTGCATCACGTTTTCCTTGGTGCGGGCCTGCAGGCGGCGCTTCACTTCGCGCTCGACGTTCTTGCGGATTTCGCCGCGCATCTTTTCCACGTCGCCTTCGGCGATGCCCAGGGCCTTGGCGAAGTCGGCGTCCACTTCCGGCAGCACGGCCTCAGCCACGTTCTTCACCAGGATTTCGAACACGGCGGTTTTGCCGGCCACGTCCTTGCCATGGTAGTCGGCCGGGAAGTTCACTTCCACGCTCTTGATGTCGCCTTCCTTGGCGCCGATCACGCCGGCTTCGAATTCCGGCAGCATCTGGCCTTGGCCCAGCACGAACGGGAAGTTCTCGGCGGAGCCGCCTTCGAAGGCCACGCCGTCGATCACGCCCTTGAAGTCGATGATCACGCGGTCGCCTTCGGCGGCTTCGCGCTCAACGCGGTTGAAACGGGTGCGCTGCTTGCGCAGGATGTCGATGGTTTTTTCGATTTCGGCATCGCCCACGTTCACGGTCGGCTTTTCGATTTCCTTGCCGGCCAGCTCGCCCACTTTCACTTCCGGGTAGATTTCAAAAGTGGCGGCAAACTTGAAGTTTTCCTTGTCGTCACCAGCGGCCACCGGCTCGAAGCGCGGGTAACCGGCCACGCGCAGGCTTTGTTCGGTCACGGCTTGGTAGAAGCCTTGCTGAACCTGTTCACCCATCACTTCTTCACGCACCTGGGCGCCGTAGTTCATTTCCACGATCTTCAGCGGAGCCTTGCCCGGGCGGAAACCTTGGATCTTGGCGCCGCGCGCTACGCGCTTCAGGCGCTCGGCCACTTGCGCTTCGATGGCGGCCATCGGCAGGGCGATGTTGATACGGCGCTCAAGATTGCTCAGAGTTTCCAGCTGTACTTGCATGTTGATTCCTTAGAGTGTGACAGGTTGTAGTCATCTGGGACGGTACGACGCCCGCCGCCGGCCTCTGCCGGCGATCATCGGACGCTGCGTGGAGTTACACCACGCACCCAACGAAACGAACAGTATATCACGGCTCGCAAGCTTGTCTGCCCCTTGCCGCCTTGAGCGGCGCGGCTTCCGGGCGTGCCGCGCCGCCCGCTCCCTGCGCTGGCCCGGGAGCGAGGAACGATTGCGGATTGATATTGCAAGAGAATTCCCGCCTCGAAACCCGGCGTTGCCGCTCGTCTGCTAAGATGTTAAGTCATGCAAATTGCCATTGCTTCTCCGGCAAAGTATTCCCAAGGTATTTGCCGATCAATCCCCGGACCGCGCCGACCCATGATTTCACGCCCTCGCTCCCTGCTCGCCTTGCTGCGCCGCGCCGCGCCCCTTTCCTTGCTTGCGCTGGCCGGAGCGGCCGCCGCCGGCGTGGTCACCTTCAGCCCGCAGGGCGAAGTGAATAACATAAGCCAGGTGCGCGCCACCTTCTCCGCCAGCATGATCCCGCTGGGCAACAGCGCCGCGCCGGCGCCTTTTTCCTGGAGTTGCCGCCTGAAAGGCAAGGCCCATTGGGTGGACGACAAGACCTGGGCGCTGGACTTGCCGGCAAGCCCGGCCGCCAACACCGACTGCCGCTTCACGCTGAAGCCCGGCCTGAAGGACATGCAGGGCAATCCGGTGGCCGGACCAGCCTTCCGCTTCTTCACCGGCCTGCCCATCGTCGGCCGGCATTGGCCAAGCGAGGGCAGGATCGAGGAAGATCAAGCCTTCGCGTTGCGCTTCAACGCCGCCAATGTGTCGCCGTCCTCGCTGTACTGCCAATCGTCCAGCCTGGCCGAGCGCATACCGGTTAGGCCGCTGGACCTCTCAGACCGCGCGGCGCTGCTCAAGCACCTGGACCTGCAAAAAGACGCTGCCCGCGTGCTGACCGTGCGCTGCGACCAGCGCCTGGCGCCGGACAGCAAGCTGTCGCTGGTCCACCTGCGCGGCGCCGGCAAGCCGGACAAGCTGGATTTCCAGGTGCGCCCCGCCTTCAGCGCCAATATGAGTTGCCAGCGCGAGAGCGCCAAGGGCGCCTGCATTCCGTTCAAGCCCATCGTCCTTAACTTCAGTTCGCCGGTGCCGGAAAAGCTGGCGATGGCGGTGCGGCTATCCGGCGGCGGCGCCGAGCGCGCGCCCCAACCGCAAGCGCGCAGCAAGGGCGAGCCGGTGGACAGCGTCAGCTTCGCACCGCCGTTCCCGCCGCTGGAAACCTTGACGCTGACGCTGCCCAAGGACTTCCGCGACGAAGTGGGCCGGCCGCTGGTCAACGCCGGCCGCTTCCCGCTCGCGTTCAAGCTGGGCGACTACCCGCCGCTGGCCAAATTCGCCGCCGCGCCGTTCGGCATCATCGAGTCCGGCGCCGACGCCGCCTTGCCGATCACGCTGCGCGGCGTGGAAGCCAACCTGAAAGTCCAGTCGGTACAGCTGGGCGGCCAGGCGCTGCGCCTGACCCGAGACGCCGACATGATGGAGTGGCTGGCCAAGGTGCAGCGCTACCATGAAAGCCATCTGCCCGCCGGCAAGGACAAAACCATAGAGAGCCGGCGCGTGTCGTTGCTGAATAAAAACCGCGACGCCGCGGCGCTGAAGCTGCCGACCCAGCCGGACAAGAACGGCAAGTGGTCGTTCGAGGTGGTGGGCATCCCGCTGCCCAAGCCCGGCCTCTACGTGGTGGAGGTATCGTCCCGCCTGCTGGGCAAGTCGCTGCTGGGCGCGGACAAGCCGATGTACGTGCGCACCGCCGCCCTCGTCACCAATATGGCCGTGCACCTGAAGCGCTCCGGCGAAAACGCGTCGGTGTGGGTCACCACGCTGGACAAGGGCAAGCCGGTGCCCGACGCCAAAATCAGCGTCTATGACTGCAAGGGCGAAGCGCTATGGTCCGGCAAGACCGACAAAAACGGCATCGCCAACATCAACAAACAGCTGAACGGCGGCGAATGCTCGTCCGACGAGGAGTTGTTCGGCCTGTTCGTCACCGCCCGCGCCAAGGACGCGCAGGGCAACGAAGACGTGTCCTTCGTCCGCTCCGGCTGGAACCGCGGCATCGAGTCCTGGCGCTTCCCCTTCCCCACCCAGTGGAACGACAGCCCGTCCATCCTGGCCCATACCATCCTGGACCGCCCGCTGTTCCGCGCCGGCGAAACGGTGTCGATGAAGCATCTGCTGCGAGTGCAGGCCGGCAAGGGCCTGGTTCAGCTGAAACCCGGCCAGCTGCCGCAACAACTGCGCATCGTCCATGACGGCAGCGGCGACGAGATCACGCTGCCGCTAACCTGGCGCAACGGCCGCTACGCCGAAAGCAGCTACGCGCTGCCGAAGGAGGCCAAGCTGGGCGAGTACACGCTGTATCTGGAACGCAAGGGCACGCGCGGCCCGGACGACAAGGCCAAACCGGCCAGTCCGGAGTTGGACGGCTACTCGCTGCGCAGCGGCGGCTTCCGCGTCGAGGAATTCCGCCTGCCGGTGATGACCGGCCGCATTTTCACCGCCAAGGGCGCCAATATCGGCGCCAAACAAGTGCCGCTGAACGTGTCGATGTCCTGGGGCAACGGCGGCCCGGCCAAGGACTGGCCGGTGGAGGTCAGCGCGATGCTGGCCGACAGCTATACCCACTTCAAGGCCTACGACGGCTTCAGCTTCTCGCCGCCGCAGCGCAGCCGCGAAAACAGCGATGGCTCGCTCGATGGCAAGGTGGTGCTGGACAAGGCCGCGCTGAAGCTGGACGCCAACGGCAACGGCAAGGTGGCTATCGACAAGCTGCCCAAGCTGGACCGCCGCTACGATCTGGTGACCGAGGCCGCCTACCGCGATCCCAACGGCGAAACCCAGACCCTCACCCGCCGCATCCCGCTGTGGCCGGCCGCGCTGCAGGTGGGCGTCAGCGTCGACAGCTGGATCACCGCCGGCCGCGCGCTGAAACTGAAAGCCGTGGTGCTGGACACCGCGGGCAAACCCGTCGCCAACCAGGACGTCAAGGTGACGCTGCGCGAGCACCGCTACCTGTCCAGCCGCAAGCGGCTGGTCGGCGGCTTCTACGCCTGGGACCACAACGAGGAAACCGACGACAAGGGCAAGGTGTGCAGCGGTACGTCCGACGCCCGCGGCCTGGTGTTCTGCGACATCAACCTCAAGGACGCCGGCGACATGGAGCTGATCGCCGAAGCCAAGGATGGCCAGGGCAACGTCGCCCAGGCCGCGCAATCGGTGTGGGTCAGCAAGCATGACGAGCTGTGGTTCGACGTCGACAACAACGACCGCATCGACATCCTGCCCGAGAAAACCAGCTATCTGCCCGGCGAAACCGCCCGCTTCCAGGTGCGCATGCCCTTCCGCAAAGCCACCGCCTGGCTGGCCATCGAGCGCGAAGGCATCCTGGAAACCCGCGTGGTGGAGCTGGAGGGCAAGGACCCGACGGTAGAACTGAAAGTTGGCCCGGACTGGACGCCCAACGTCTACGTGTCGGTGCTGGCCGTGCGCGGCCGCGTGCGCGACGTGCCGTGGTACTCGTTCTTCACCTGGGGCTGGAAAAGCCCGTCGGAATGGTGGGACGCCTACTGGAACGAAGGCGGCGATTATGCGCCGCCGACCGCGATGGTGGACCTGTCGCGCCCGGCCTTCAAATACGGCATCACCGAGATACAGGTGGGCGACGCCGCCAAACGGCTGAGCGTGGAAGTGACGCCGGCCAAGAAGAGCTACGGCATCCGCGAGACCGCCGAAGTCGTCGTCAAGGTGAAGCTGCCCAATGGCAAGCCGGCGCCGGCCGGCACCGAGGTGGCCTTCGCCGCCGTCGACGAAGCGCTGCTGGAACTGCAGCCCAATCACAGCTGGGAGCTGATGCAGGCGATGTACCAGCGCCACAGCTACGGCGTGGAAACCGCCACCGCGCAGATGCAGGTGGTGGGCAAGCGCCACTACGGCCGCAAATCGCTGCCGCCGGGCGGCGGCGGCGGCAAAGCGCCGACGCGCGAGCTGCTGGACACCCTGCTCACCTGGCAACCCAGCGTGAAATTGGACGCCAACGGCAGCGCCCGCGTCAAAGTGACGATCAACGACGCCCTCACCCGCTTCCGCCTGGTGGCGGTGGCCGATATCGGCAATGACATGTTCGGCACCGGCGAGGCCGACATCAACGTCACCCAAGACCTGCAGCTGAGCTCCGGCATCCCGCCGCTGGCGCGCGAAGGCGACCAGTTCCAGGCCGGCGTCACCGTGCGCAACGGCGGCGACAAGCCGCTGAAGGTCAAGGTGTCCGCCGCCGCGTCCGGCTTCCCGGCGCTGCCGGCCCGGGAAATCAGCCTGCCGGCGGGCGAGGCGCGGCTGGTCAGCTGGAACGTGACGGTGCCGGAAGGCTTGAAGGAGGCGCAATGGACCTTCGCCGCCCAGCAGGTGGACGGCAAGGCCGCGGACAAGCTGGCGGTCAAGCAGCAGATAGCCCCCGCCGTGCCGGTGACGGTGGAACAGGCCACGCTGCAACGCGTGTCGCCCGAACTGGCCATCCCCGTGGCGCCGCCGCCGGGCGCGCTGCCGGGCCGCGGCGGCATCCGCGTCAGCCTGCAGGCCAAACTGGGCGACAGCCTGCCCGGCGTGCGCCGCTGGTTCGAGGACTACCCCTACGCCTGCCTGGAGCAGCGCAGCTCCATCGCCATCGGCCTGGCCGACGCCAAGCGCTGGGAGCAACTGATGAGCGAGCTGCCGCTGTATCTGGACGGCAACGGCCTGGCCGCCTATTTCCCGCTGGGCGAAGGCGCGCCGGACCGCGGCAGCGACGTGCTGACCAGCTATCTGCTGTCCGTGGCCGACGAATCCGGCATGGCCATCCCGGAAGGTCCGCGCGGCAAAATGCTGGACGGCCTGTCCGCCTTCGTCGAAGGCAAGCTCAAGCGCGACCTGCCCACCCGCCGCCAGGACGCCGACGCGCGCCGCCTGGCCGCGATGGACGCGCTGTCGCGCTACGGCCGCTTCCGCCCAGCCATGCTGGACGTGCTGGACCTGAACCCGCAGAAGATGGGCACCGCCATGCTGGTGGACTGGCTGTCGCTGCTGAACCGCGCGGCGGACATCCCCCAACGCGCCGGCCGCAGCGCGGAAGCCTCCAACCTGCTGCGCGCCCGCCTGAGCTACCAAGGCACCAAGATGGGCTTCAGCACCGAGGCCGGCGACAACGCCTGGTGGCTGATGGGCAACGGCGACGTCAACGCCGCCAAGCTGCTGCTGGCCGCGCGCAAGCTGCCGGACTGGCAGGCCGACATGCCGCGCCTGCTGACCGGCCTGCTCGCCCGCCAGCAAAAAGGCCACTGGAGCACCACCACCGCCAATCTGTGGGGATCGCTGGCCGCCGCGCAGTTCTCGCGCCAGTTCGAAACCGCGCCGGTGTCGGGCCAGACTCGCGCCACCCTCGGCAAAACCAGCCTGAGCCTTGCCTGGCCGCAGGAAGGCGTCAAGCAACTGGGCCTGCTGCCCTGGCCGGCAGCCGCCGGCAGCCTGCAGCTCAAGCACGCCGGCGCAGGCGCACCGTGGGCCACCATCCAGGCCGAAGCCGCCATCCCGCTGAAAACCGCGCGTTACGCCGGCTACAGCATCAAGAAGACGCTGACGCCGGTCAGCCAGAAGGCGGCGGGCCAATACCAGCCCGGCGATGTGGTCAAGGTGACGCTGGCCATACAGGCGCAGAGCGACATGAGCTGGGTGGTGGTGGACGACCCGATTCCGGCCGGCGCGGCGATCCAGGGCGGCGGCCTGGGCCGCGACTCGGCCATCGACGCCAAGTCCGGCAACGGCGGCGACTACGCCGACTACATCGAACGCCGCTTCGCCGGCTACCGCGCCTACTACAGCTACGTGCCGCGCGGCGAGCTGAAAGTGGAATACACGATGCGGCTGAACAATCCGGGAACCTTCAAGCTGCCGCCGACGCGAGTGGAGGCGATGTACGCGCCGGACGTGTTCGGCATGTCGCCCAATGAGCCGTTCAAGGTGACGGGGGGCGGAAAGTAAGGCCAAGGGCGCTTCGCATCGCCAGGTCGAGGCGCGCCGCGGTCATGCCCGCCCAAGACGCGGCGAAGCGTCCGCACGCTGCGCGTCCGCCCCGCAGCTGTCACGCGCCGCGCCATCCCAAACAGCTGGCGCGCCCGCGATGCGCAGCGCATTCCGGCGCGGCATGCTCGAAGTCGGCCGCGCAAAGGTCTACAACGAGCATTACAGGGCTGGCCATCGGCGCCCCTCGCGGATTGGCTGGGTCCATTGCGCAGCCGGCTGGAATGGCTCGGCAAGGCCGATGCCAGCCAAGCGATCGCCGCCCGGGCAGGCTGGCGCCGGGGATGCCGTCCGCCATACCGCAACGCAAACCACACCAAGCTTTGTCTGTGTAACGGAAGGGTGCAGCAGTGAAATGGCTCCTGCTTTTGCTCTCTCTCTGCTGCGTGTCCTTCGCCCATGCGGAAGACACCCTGCGGCTGACGCTGGCGCACGGCGCCGCGATCGACCATCCGCGCCAGCTGGCCGCGCTGCGTTTCGCCGAGCTGGTGGCCACATCCAGCCATGGCCGCATAATGGTTGAAGTCTTCCCCGCCGCCAGCATGGGCGATGACGCGACCATGGTGAACGCGATGCGCGACGGCACCTTGGACATGTCGGCCAACAGCCAGGGCGCGCTCTCGAAAGTGGTTCCGGAATACGCGGTCCTGGGCATGCCCTTCCTGTTCCCCAGCGCCGAAGCCGCCTGGAAGGTGTTGGACGGGCCCGCCGGCAAGCTACTGGCGGAACACTCGGCGGCGCAGGGGTTTCAGGTGCTTGGCTTTTGGGACAACGGCATCCGCCAGATCAGCAACAATGTGCGCCCCATCGTCTCGCCGGCGGACCTGCGCGGTCTGCGCATCCGCACGCCGCCCGACCCCGTCACCGTCGATTTGATCCAGAGCCTGGGCGCGCAGGCCCGCCAAATCGAGTGGGCGGACGTCTACAACGCCTTGCAGCAAAAAGTGGTGGACGGACAGGAGAATCCTCTGGTGAACATCCTGGACGGAAAACTCTACCAGGTTCAGAAATACCTGAGCCTGACCGGGCATAAGTACGAGGTGACGCCATTCGTGATGGCGCGCAAACGCTGGAAGACCTTGTCGCCAGGCGACAAAGCGCTGATCCTGGCCGCCGCGCGCGAAGCGACGGCATATCAGCGCAGCCTGTCTCAACAGGCCAACAAGGCGGCTCTGGACCAGCTGATTCGCCTGGGCATGAAAGTGCAAGCGGTCGACAAAGCCCCTTTCATCGCGGCATGCCGCCCCCTCTACGACAAGTGGCTGGCCAGCCCGGCCGGCCCATTCCTGCGCATCGTCATGGAAGCGGCAAAGTGAGTTTGCCTGGCCTTTCTCCGCGCCTGGCCGCCGCCGCAAGGCAAGGCTCCAGCCGGCGCTTATCGCCGCGCCGCAGCATCATGCTGGGTTTCTCCGCCACCTTGACGATTGTGCTGGGAGTCGTGCTGCTTTCGGTCTGGATGCAGTCTAGGCTGGCGGATCAGTGGTACGACGTGTCGCGGGTCATGTCCAAACGCTATCAGCTGATGCTGAGCTGCACCCAGCATCTGGGCTTTGCCAACCTGTATCTGAGCAAGTTCAAGCACGGCGGCGGCAGCGACGGCGATCGCTTCAAACTGGAGCTGTCGCAGATCGCCGCGGCCTTGCGCGAATACCGCGCCAGCGGGCCGCTCAATGAGGAATCGCGCCAATTGCTGGGGCGGGTCGACGCCTATCTGCAGGCCTATGCCGGCGACTTGCAGCGCCTGCAAAACGCGCGCGCCGCAGGCGCCAGCGATGCCGAACTCGCCTTTCTGCTGGGCGACGAAAACGACAAATTGCTCGCGTTGGCGATCAACCGGCTGACGGAGACCAGCCGCAAGGGCATCGAGCACGCCAGCCAGAGCATAGACCAGCAGATTCATGACCAAGGCCTGATTTCGCTGCTGGCGGCGGTCGCCGCGACGCTGGCGATCTGGCTCACCGCCCTGATCACGCTGCGCACCATATTGCAACACGACACGGCGCGGGAAGCCGCCATCGGCGCGCTTCAGCAAGAGGTGAAGCAGCGCGCCCAGGCGGAACGGGCGCTGGCCCATAATCGCGATCATCTGGAGGAGCTGGTCGCCGAACGCACCGCCGAACTGCAAACGGCCAAGGAGGCGGCCGTCGCGGCCACCCAGGCCAAGAGCGCCTTCGTCGCCAACGTGAGCCACGAGATCCGCACGCCGATCAACGCGATTCTGGGCATGACTCATGTGCTGGGAACGTCGCCTCTCAATGCCGAGCAGCGCCGATACCTGGAAATGCTGCGCCTTTCCGGCCACTCGCTGCTTGGCATCATCAACGACATTCTGGACTTTTCCAAAATCGAAGCCGGCCGCATGACGCTGACGCCGGAACGCTTTCAGCTGGACAACATGCTCAACGCCTTGGGCGGCATCATGGCCATGTATGCCGGCAACAAGCCTATCGAACTGATCCTGAGCGTATCGCCAGACGTACCTCAAACGCTGCATGGCGACGACATGCGCTGGCAGCAGGTGCTGGTGAACCTGGCGGGGAATGCGATCAAATTCACGGAGACGGGCGAGGTCGCGGTCGAGGTGACCCTGCGCCAGCGCGAGGGGGACCGGGCGACCTTGCGCTTCGCGGTCAGCGATACCGGCATCGGCATTTCCCCTGCGCAGCAAGCGATGCTATTCCAGCCGTTTAGCCAGGCCGATGGCTCCACCACCCGCCGCTTCGGCGGCACCGGACTCGGGCTCGCGATCTCGCGGCACCTGATAGAACTGATGGGCGGCACCTTGCAGCTGGAAAGCCAATTGGGCGCGGGAAGCCGCTTCTGGTTCGACATCGCGCTTGGCTGCCCGGAATCCGCGCCCCAAGCGCCCACGCACGCCGTCGGCATGGGGCGCATGCGGGCGCTGGTGGCGGACGACAATCCGCACAGCCGCGAATGCCTGCAGGCCATCATGGAGGCCTGGCGCTGGGACGTGGAGTGCGTCGCCAGCGGACAAGACGCCCTGCGCCTGCAGCAGGCGCGCGCCAACAGGAGCGAAGCTTTCGACCTGATCCTGGCGGATTGGGCCATGCCGGACATGAACGGACTGAGTCTGCTCAGAAAGCTGCGCGAAGCCGGCTGCCGCAACCTGCCGGTGGTGGCGATGGTGAACGCCTTTGCCCGAGATTCGCTCGATGCTTCCAGTCTGGCGCATCCGGCGGACGCCGTGCTGCATAAGCCGATCACCGGCTCCAGCCTGTTCGATGCCGTCATGGAGGCGAAGGCGCGCCGCCGGGGCGATGGCGCTCACGCCGCCCCCGGAGGCAACGCGGTCGAAGCGATTGATCTCGATGGCGCGCGACTGCTGCTGGTCGAGGACAATCCATTCAACCAGTCCGTGGCCGTCGCCTTATTGAAGCCAACCGGGGCTCGAGTGGAGATCGCCGCCAATGGAGAGGAGGCCGTGGAAAGGCTGCGACAGCAGCCCGACGCCTTCGACCTGGTGCTGATGGACGTGCAGATGCCGATATTGGATGGTTATGGCGCCACGCGGAAGATCCGGGAGGAGCTGGGTTTGCGCTTGCCCATCGTGGCTATGAGCGCCGGCGTGATGCAAGAGGAACGCGCCCGTTGCCGCGAGGCCGGCATGGATGACTTTGTCGGCAAGCCAATCGACGTCCCGCAACTGTTCGCGGTCTTGTCGCAGCACCTGGCTCCGCGCCGCCAGGCATCCGACGCCCAAGCCGCCCCCGCGCCGCCGGCCAGCAAGGCGCCGCCGGAACACCTTGCCGACATGGCGGTCGACGCGGTCATGCTCAGCGTGGCCAGGCACGTCGCGCAGCAGGCGCGCGCCCCGCTTCAGGCGCTGCAAAGCGCGTGGGAGGCAAACCGCTTCGACGAACTCAAGCAGGGGCTGCACAATATGCGCGGCTCCATGGGCTTGCTGGGCGGCCCCGGCCTGATACAGGTGACGCAGACGCTAGAGCACTCTGTTGGAACGCTGAGCCGGGCAGCCTGCCTCCCGTTATGGGCCACGCTGGAACATGAATACGAGACCATGCTGCAAACCGCCCGGCAACTTTGCGCCGCCGCGCCGCCGCCCCCTTCCCCCTCCGCCCCGGCTTCTCTGCAAGCTTCTGACCTGAACGACTTGCTTGCCCTATTGTCGCAAAGCAACGTCGCGGCCTGCGATCGCTATGCATCGCTGCGGCCGGCGCTTTTGAGCGAATTCGGCCCAGAACGGATGGCCCAGGCTGACCAGGCGATGCAAAGACTGGACTTCACCGCCTGCCGCGGCCTGCTTTCCACGCCGCCGGACGAGCCGCGCCCGCCTGCTTGACCTGCGCCAGACGGCCTGTGCGCGGAACATGTCGGCGCCGACGCAAGCCCGCGCGCGACTGGCATGGTCTGGCATGAAAACATGGGTTTAACGCGCCATCCACGCCGAAATCGGCGCGACAGCGCGCTGGCTTGCCGTATCATCTGCGGTGTTCCCCCATACTTCATCCCGCATGGCTCACTCATTGCTTGTCTCCCACCGCCGCTCCGCGTCGCATTCCGGCCAGCCAACTGGCGCCCGTCTGCGCCGCCTGGCAAGCGGCCCTATCGCGCTGCTCCTGCTTTCCGCGCCCTGCTGGGCCCAGCCCAGCTTCCAGCAGGTGAAAGCCGCCTGGCAGCCATCCGACGTGATGTTTCTTGATCGCCATGGCCAGATGCTGCAGCGGCTGCGCGTCGACAAGCAGGCTAGGCGCCAGGATTGGGTGGCGCTGGCGGACACCTCGCCCGCCTTCCGCCAGGCGCTGGTGCTGTCCGAGGACAAGCGCTTCTACCAGCACAGCGGCGTGGATTGGTCCGGCGTGGCGGCCGCCGCCTGGGCCAATCTGTGGAACACCCGCACCCGCGGCGCGTCCACGCTGACCATGCAGCTGGCCGGCCTGCTGGACGAGGACTTGAAAGTGAGCAAGGGCGGGCGCAGCCTGTGGCAGAAGATGGGCCAGACCTGGTCCGCCGCCTGGCTGGAGCGGCATTGGAGCAAGGCGGAAATCCTGGAGGCTTATCTCAATCTGGTGGGTTTCCGCGGGGAGCTGGTCGGCTTGTCCGCGCTATCGTCCACGCTGTTCGGCAAGCTGCCGTCCGGCCTGAACCTGGAAGAATCGGCCATCGCTGTGGCGCTGATCCGCGCGCCCAATGCCTCGCCGGACAGGGTGGCCGCCCGCGCCTGTCTTATCCTGCGGGACATCGGCCGCCGGCCGGACTGCGCCGCGCTGGGCGTGCGCGCCACCCAGGCGCTGGCCCGTAGCCGCGCCGCCAACCCGCTGGCCGAGCAGGACGCGCCGCACTTCGCGCAGAAACTGCAGCAGGCGCGCCGCTTCCCCGCCGGCAGCCGGGTGGCCACCACGCTGGACCTGCCGCTGCAGCGTTTCGCCGCCGCGGCGCTGCGCCGCCATCTGTCCGCGCTGTCGCAGCGCAATGTGCAGGACGGCGCGCTGGTGGTGCTGGATAACCAGAGCGGCGACATCCTGGCCTGGATAGGCTCCAGCGGCCGCGGCCTGTCCAATGCCGCCCAGGTGGACGGCGTCACCGCGCCGCGCCAGGCCGGCTCCACGCTCAAGCCCTTCCTGTACCAGATGGCGCTGGAGAAACACTATTTGACCGCCGCCTCGCTGCTGGCGGACAGCCCGCTCGACCTGCAGACCGGCAGCGGTCTGTACGCCCCGCAAAACTATTCCAAGGACTTCAAGGGCCTGGTTCCGGTGCGCACCGCGCTGGCGTCCTCGCTGAACATTCCGGCGGTGCGCACCATAGAAATGGTCACGCCCAACGCCCTGCGCGACCGCCTGGTCAAACTGGGCTTTTCCAGCCTGACCGAGGACGGCGACTACTATGGCTACAGCCTGGCGCTGGGCGCGGCCGACATCCGCCTGCTGGACCTGGCCAATGCCTACCGCACGCTGGCCAACCAGGGCCTGGCCAGCTCGCCGCGCTGGACGCTGGCCGACGCCAAGCCGAAGCCGGTTCGGCTGCTGGACGCGGCCAGCAGCTTCATCATCGCCGACATCCTGTCCGACCGCACCGCGCGCGCGCTCACCTTCGGCCTGGAGAGCGCGCTGTCCACCCGCTACTGGAGCGCGGTGAAGACCGGCACCAGCAAAGACATGCGCGACAACTGGGCAGTCGGCTTCTCGCGCCGCTTCACGGTGGCGACCTGGGTGGGCAATGCCGACGGCGAGCCGATGTGGGACGTGTCCGGCATGCATGGCGCGGCGCCGCTGTGGCAGACGGTGCTGGACCGCGCCCAGCAATCGGCGCCCCCCTTGCCGCCGCCCGCGCCGCCCGCAGGCCTCGTGCGCCAGCGCGTGCGTTACCAGGGCAATGCGGCGGCAGCAAGGACCGAGTGGTTCCTGGCCGGCACCCAGCGCGCGGAGATCGTGCCGCAGCGCGGCAATGCCGCCAGCCTTACGCCGGGCATCGCCGCGCCAGTAGACGGCAGCGTGTACGCGCTCGATCCGGACATCCCGCCGGCCAATCAGCGCCTGGTGTGGCGCGCGCAAGGCGTGACGCGCCCGCAATGGTGGCTGGACGGCAAACGGATGGGCGGCGGCGCGGAGCTGTCCTGGTTCCCCTGGCCGGGGCGGCACCGGCTGGAGCTGCGCGGAGGCGACGGCAAGACGGTGGATGCGGTGAGCTTCGAGGTGCGCGGCGCTTCCCCGCGGCCGGGCAAGCCGCGGGCAAACGCCGCGCGATGAGCCGCTAGGGGGTCTTGCGCGATTGCAGCGCGTGCCAGAGCTGCTCCGCCGCGCGCGCCGCTGCGGCCTTCTGCGCATCGCTCATGGCCTGATAGTCCTTGGTCTTGAGAAACCAGTCCGCGCTCAGCTCGTCGCCGGCGCGGCGTGCCACCAAGTTCCAGGCGGCGGCCTGCTGCGGCTGCTTGTCCAACAGATAGCTTTCCGAGATCATCGCCGCGGCATGGGCATTGCCTTGAGTAAAGGCCTGTCGCAGCGCCTGCCTGGCCTGCTCCCGGTAGGGGAAGCCGGCTTCATAGTCCGGCTCGCGCGGATGGCCGTCCAGCTGGAACAGATAGCGTTCCGCCAGGTGGGTCAGCGCCTGCGCGTCGCCGCGCTTGGCCGCCTCGCGCAGCTCGGCCAGCGACATCCGGTAATAGCGCATGTCTATCTGATAGCCAAGCTTGCGCAATTGCAGCCTGCGCTCCCGCTCTTGCGCCGTCTCCGGCGCCGCCGCGCCCGCGCCTGCCAGCAATGCGGGATCGCCGCCCACCGCGAAGCTGAAACCGCCGGCCTGGTCCATCGCGGCGCTCTTTTCACCCAGCCTGTCCGTCCCGCCGCGCTGCGCGGCGCCGGAAGCCGCCGCCTTCAAGGGCGGCGCGCCTCCGTCTTCACGCGGACTGGCGGGCAACCATAGCCAGAACACCGCGGCTGCCGTCCCAGCAGCCGCAACCAGCCAACCCGTTGCCCGTTTCATCGTCAGATCCGATTCATGCAGGCGCCGAAGCCATTGGCGTAGCCATAGCGCGAGTAGTAGTCACGCTGCGAGGGGGTGCCGTGCTCAGCGTAATCCGCCGCGTCGCGCGCCGAAGCGACGGCGTTCTCGATGAAGCTGGGGTAGCGCAGGCTGGTTTCGGCATAGCGGGCGAAAGTGCCGCCCACGCAGTCGGCCTGCAGTTCCTGCATGGGCGCCTGACGGTAAATGCCATATGTGAATTGCACGGAATGGCCCCACTCATGCGCCAGGATGAACTTGGCCACATAATTGCCATAGCTGCTTTCCTGCTGCTGCAAAAAGCCGGTGCCCACGCTGATGGTGTAAGGTCCGCAAGCCATGGCATTGGCCTGAGGCTCGCCGCAGGCCTGCTGATCCACATACACGGTAGGCCGCGCATAAGCGCCGAGGAAGCCGCGGATCTCATTGGCGCTGGACTGGATGTAGGCATTGCTCACCGGCATGGCGAACACGCCGCCGGCTTGGCCTGCCAGAGCCGCGCCGATTGCGAGCAGGCTGACGAATTGGTTTCTCATGATCTCTTTCTCCTTGTTGTGTTGTGCCACGGAGATTTGTTTATTCGATATGAATAAATAGATCGGAAAGAACAAATTTCTCTAAGCGTCCTCACTGATATGCATATTGAATTAAATGACCCTGCGCCGTTTTGTCGCGCGCGGCCTCGCCATGCGAAAGGACGGAGCCCCGCTCCGTCCTTTTCTGCCAGGAAACCTAGCGGGATCAGGCTTGCTGGCCGGTCGCCGCCAATACGATTTCGCGGATGCAGACGCGCTGCGGTTGCTGATAAGCGTAGGCGATGGCATGGGCCACATCCTCCGCCGCCAGCACGCCGCCCATTTGTTGCTTCCACTCCTGATAGCCGGCCTTGATTGCTTCATCCGTGGTGTGGCCCAGCAATTCAGTCTCCACCGCGCCCGGCGCGATGGTGATCACGCGCACGCCCTGCCCCGCCACTTCCTCGCGCAAGTTCTCGGAGATGGCATGCACGGCGAACTTGGTGCCGCAGTACGCCACATGACTGGGGAAGGTCTTGCGCCCGGCGATGGAGCTGATATTGATGATGGTGCCGCGGCCGCGGGCCACCATGCCGCCCAGCACGGCGTGAATGCCGTTGAGCAGACCTTTGACGTTGACGTCCAGCATGCGCTGCCACTCTTCCGGGTCCTGCTGCGCCATCGCGCCCAGCAGCATCACGCCGGCATTGTTGACGATGGCGTCGGCGGGGCCGAACTTGGCCTCGGCTTCCGCCAGCGCCTGCCGCATCGCCGCCCCGTCGGTGACGTCCACCCGGCGGCACAGGACATTGGGCAGCGCCAGGGCTTCCAGCTTGTCCACGCGGCGCGCCAGCAACAGCAAAGGGTGGCCAGCGGCGGAAAACAGTTTGGCGGCGGCGGCGCCGATGCCGGAGCTGGCGCCGGTGATGACTATGAGAGGCTTGTTCATGAGTGCTGTCCTTCCATAAATAAAAGCGATACATATCGAATGAGTAGCAGTATATTCAGCCTATTCACGGTTGAAAAATGATAAAAATCACTGACTGGCATCGAGAAAATCTATGGATATACGCCAACTGAAGGCCTTCGTCGCCGTCTTTGAGGAGCGCAGCATCACCGTGGCCGCGCAGCGGCTCTTCGTCACCCAGCCCACGCTGTCCGTGACCATCCGCCAACTGGAGGAAGCGCTGGGCGTGACGCTGTTTGAGCGCTTGCCGCGCGGCGTGGAAGTCAGCGAGGAGGCCCGCCTGCTGTATCCGCAAGCTAGGCGCATGCTGGCCCAGGCCGATGCCATGCGCCGGATGTTCCGCCAGCGCGGCGACTGCCTGCCCCTGCGCCTGGGCGTGGGGCTGGACATCGGCCGCAGTCAGCTGGAGTGCCTGCTGCGGCGCATTCTGGAAGCCAAGCCCGGCATCCTGGTGGAAGTGCTGGAAGGTTGCGATGGCGAGGCGAGGCTGACCGCTGAAGAAGACCGCTGCGAGGATGAGCTGTTTCTGCCCTTGTGGGAGGAGGATTTTGTGCTGGCGGTGCCAAACACGCACCGGCTGGCCGGGACGACGGAACAAGACCCGGCCTTGCTGGACGAGCCGGACTGGATCATCTGCCCCGCCCATGTCAGCCACCAGCGTCTGCTGGATGTGCTGGGCGCCGCCGCGCCTGCGCTGGCCGTGGCGGCGCGGGCCGGCAGCCTGCGGTTGGCCGCGCATATGGCGGCGGCGGGCATGGGCGTGGCGCTGTTGCCGCGCGCCCTTGCCGCCGACCACCCCGGCCTTTGCCCAGTGGCCCTGGCCGGCGCGCGGCCGACGCGACGGGTAGGCCTATGCTATCCGGCGCAAGCGCTGGAGCTGCCGGCGCTGCAGGCCCTGCGCGAAAGCCTGGACAATTACAGCGGCAGCGGCGCGGACAGGCCGTAGTTGTAGATCAGCATGGACGCGGTGAATAGCATCACCAGCCCGATCACGCCATCCAGCACGCGCCAGCTGACCGGTTTTTCAAACAGGGGCGCCAATTTGCCGGCAAACAAGCCGATGATGCTGAACCACAGCACGGAGGCGCACAGGCTGCCCAACAGGAAGGACAGATTGGCCTCCTCCCCGTACACGGTGGAGACGCCGCCGATCAGTACCACGGTATCCAGCCAGACGTAGGGATTGAGCAGGGTCACCACCAGAATGGTGCGGATGGCGCGCTTGCGGTCGCGCTCCACGCTGCCGGCCAATGACATGCCGCCGGCTTGATAGGCCGCGCGGAAGGACTTGAAACCCAGCCACAGGATGAAGGCGGCGCCGCCCCAGGTCACCACGCTGAGAAAACCCGGGATGCCGGCCACCACCTTGCCCATGCCCAACACGCCGCTGGCAATCAGCAGGATGTCCGCGGCAATGCAGATGGCGATGATGGGCAGCACATGACTGCGGCCTATGCCCTGGCGCAGCACGTAGGCGTTTTGCGGACCGATGCCGACGATCTGGCTGAACGAGATGCCCAGCGCGGAAAGAAAGACGTTGAAATTGAACATAGCCTGCTCCTGAATCATTGGCAGGCAGAATAAACGCACGCGTACTGTTAAGTAAAACTAATAAAAATCATGATACATAAGCAGAATTAATAACGCGCACATCCGCGCCGCTGACATTCCAGTCGCGCACCCAGCCCGGCAGTTCATGCGCGGCCAGCGGCGGCGAGATGCCGTAGCCTTGGCCGTCATGGCAACCTATCTCCTGCAGCCTTTGCCAGATCGCGCGGCTCTCCACGCCTTCCACCACCAGCTTGCGGCCGGTGTAATGGGCAAAGGACAGCATGCTGCGGATGATGGCCTCATTGCCCGGCATGTCCAGCAGCAGGCGCACGAACCGCTGGTCGATCTTGATGGTGTCGAAAGGCAGCTGCTGCAGATGCACCAGCGACGAGGCGCCGGTGCCGAAATCATCCAGCGCGATGGACAGGCCCAGGTCGCGGCAACGCTCCAGCTTGGGCGTGATCTGCTCCGCTTCCTGCTGGGTCACGCTCTCCAGCACCTCCAGCTCCAGGAAGCCGCTGGGCAGCGGGTGGGTTTCCAGCAGCGCGCTCAGCGCCGGCAGGAAGTCATCATGCTTCAGCGTGGCGGCGGACAGGTTGACGCTGACGGGAATGATCTGGCCCTGGTTGCGCCATTCGCATGCCTGGCGCACCGCCTCGCGCAGCACCCACCAATCCAGCTCGCGCATCAGGCCGCTGTTCTCGATGGCCGGGAAAAATTCGCCGGGCAGCATGTAGCGGCCGTCGCGCACCCAACGCACCAGCGCCTCCGCGCCTTCGATGCGATTGGTCTGCAGGTTGATCTTGGGCTGGAAATACAAGCGCAGCTCGCCGCGCGGCACGGCCATCGCGAAGGCGCTGCGCATGGCGTGCAGGCGATGAATCTCTTCGTCCAGCGCCGCGTCGTAATGGCGATAATGTCCGCCGCCCTGCTCCTTGGCCCGGTTCAGCGCCAGGTTGGCGCGGCGCAGCAGGCTGGCCGGATCGCACGGGCCTGCGGGACTCACCGCCACGCCCACGCTGCATCGAGCCTCCACCGTAACGGCCATGACCTCCACCGGCAGCGGCAATTGCCGCAATACCGCATCCACCAGCTCTTGCGACCGGTCCACGCGCTCGGTGCAGACGATGAAGCGTGAAGCGCCCACCCGTCCGACATGGCCAAACGGATAGATGGCGTCGCGCAGGCGGCGCGCCATTTCGCACAGCACCATGTCGCCGCCGTCGTAACCGAGCCGGGCATTGATTTCGTGGAAGCCCTCCACCGCCACGGCCAGCACCGCCACTTGGCTGCCGCCGTGCCGCGCGCGCAGCAACCGGCCTATCAGGTCCTGCATCTGGCTTCGATTGGGCAGGCCGGTCAGCACATCGTGCCGGCTCAGAAAATCCAGTTCCGTCTCGATGCGCTGGCTGCGTTCCATCGCCTCATGGCGCTCCAGCGCGCGGCCGATTTCGCGCGTCATCACATCGAACAGGGCCAGACGGGTCTGATCAAAAAAGTGGCGGTGGCGCGAATGCAACACCAGCACGCCCACCACATGCTGACGCACCAGCAGCGGCGCCACCAGCAGGCTGCCATCGGCCAGCGCGCCCAAACCCTCGCGCCAACCATGCAGATGCGGATCGCCGCGCACGTCGTTGCTTACCTGCAGCACACGGCCGCGCAGCGCGCGCGCCACCGGGTTGGCTTCGTGCCCCTCGTCCAGCCTGACGAAGGCGAACATCTCCTCGCCCGGCATCTGCCAGCCCTGATGCGCCATCGCCGACATCTGCAGCTCATCTCCAGCCAGCATGCCGACCCAGGCGATATTGAACGCGGACTCTTGCACGCAGACATCGCATACCGACTGCAGCATGATGCGGCGGTCCACGCTGTCGGCCAGGGCCAGGGTGACGCCGCTTAAGGTGGAATAGAGGGCGGAAATGGATTGCAGATGCTGCTGGCGGGTCAGGGATTCCTGTTGCAAGGCGCGTTGGTAACCATGAGTTTTCAGCATCTGATCGAGCAGAATGCGCTTGCGCAGCAGCCGGGCGGCCTCCACCGCGTCGTCCTGCGCCATCGGGGCTTGGGCCAGGCTGGCCAGCAGGTGGGCCTGGACGCGCTCATACAGTCCGGCCAGCCATCCCAGCCCGATGCCCATGCGGCACCAGGTTTCGCCGGCCAGGCTGAGCTGCCAGGCACGCGCCTCGTCCAGCGGCAGCCGCAGCAAGCTCTCCCACTCCTGCAGCAGCCGTTCCACGACGGCTTCCAGGCTGCCGGCGCGCTGCTTCAGCGATTCGGCTTCGCATTCGCTCTTCAGCAAATGCCAGTACAGCTCTTTCGCCAATACCTCGCGCCGCGCCAGGCAAAGCTCGGCGTAGCGCGGCAACAGCGCCAGATGATCGGCTCGGATGCCGATTAAACGGCACATGCCTGCCAGGAGTGCCTTGTCGTCCGTCTGCATCTTCACATTCTGCGCCGACTTGCGCCGGTTCCGCCCCTCTGCCCGCATCCATCGCTGAATCATGACCCGTCCGCCCGTAGGCGAGCGGGTTCTTGTATTGTATTTCCGGCGACCATCCGACTTGAAATGATCAGGCCGAAGCCTGCAACATGCCACGGCGCTGGCTTTTAAGCAAGTCCAGCGGCATTATTAATCGGATATTTACTCATACCTGCTACTTGAGGAAACCTTGTTAGATCCCAGACAACTGCAAACACTGGCCGCAGTGGCGGAAACCGGCGGTTTCGACAAGGCCGCGAAGAAACTGTTTCTGACCCAGTCCGCGGTATCCCAACGCATCCGGCAGCTGGAAGAACACTTGGGCCAGCCCGTGCTGACCCGCACTGCGCCAGCGGAAGCCACCGAGGCCGGACGCCAGCTGCTGCAGCACTATCAGCAATTGCTGCTGATGGAAGACCAGTTGCTGCAAAAGCTCAACCCCGCCACGCGCCAGCGCGAATTCACCACGCTCTCGGTTGGCGTCAATGCCGACAGCCTGGCAACCTGGTATGTGCAGGCGGTGGCCCCGGTCCTGCTGAAGCACGACCTGCTGCTCGACATCGTGGTGGACGACCAGGACCACACGCACGAGCTGATGCGCACCGGCCATGTCATAGGCTGCGTGGGCACCCGGCCCGTGCCCATCCAGGGCGGGGCCCAGCATTACCTGGGCGCGATGCGCTATCTATGCCTGGCCACGCCGGAGTTTGCCGCGCGCTACTTCCCAAACGGCGTGAATCCCGCCGCGCTCGCTCGCGCGCCCTCCATCCTGTTCAGCCGCAAGGATGCCGTGCAGGAGCAGTTCCTGCGCCAAGCCGCCGCTTACGAGGGCAGCTTTCCCAGCTTTACCATTCCATCCGCGCAAGGCTTTGTGGAGTTGACCCGGCAGGGCTTGGCATACTGCCTATTGCCGGAATTGATGCTGGAAGACGATCTGGCCAGCGGCCGCCTGATCGACCTGTTTCCCGGCCAGTTCATCGACATCCCGCTCTATTGGCACCACTGGCGCGTGGAGTCCCGCCTGTCTCAGGCACTGACCGAGGCCATGTTGAACCATTGCGGAAGATACTTGCGCCAGGACAAGGCCGACAGCGCAGGCCGATAGCAGAATTCATCCGACAATACGTTTCGGATCGGCATGGCGCGCTTGCATTGACAATGCGCCACGCGCTGTCGCATCATCCGACGCCGATCTGGTTTAATGGAGGCAGCATGACCAGCAATCAGCATGTACCCAGCAATGAGCAGTGGGCCGAACTGGAAATGGCGGCGCAGCTGGCCGCGAAACAGGCTTACGCGCCCTATAGCAAGTTCACCGTCGGCGCCGCCATTCTCGACGGCAACGGCAAGATTCACATCGGCTGCAATGTGGAAAATGCCTCTTACGGCCTGACCAATTGCGCCGAGCGCACCGCGGTCTACGCCGCCCGGGCCAACCACGGCATGCAGGAAGTGCTGGCGGTATGCATCTACACCCCCACTCCCACGCCCACGCCGCCCTGCGGCGCCTGCCGCCAGGTATTGAACGAGTTTGGGCCCACCATGCGCGTGCGCGCCATCTGCGATGGCGAAGACATGATAGACACCACGCTGGATGTGCTGCTGCCGGGCGCCTTCGGCCCCAAGAATCTGCAAGCGCCCGCCGTCTAAATCCCGCCGCGCGCCATACCAAACGGAAACCTGCGGGTTTCCGTTTGTTTTACGCCCCTAGCCCTCGCGGCACAGCAGCCCCAGTTGCTGCGCCGAAGGCAGCCACAAGCAGATTTGCGCCAGCAAGGCGCGCGGCGGCAAGGCTGCCGACTCCGCCGCCAAGCGCATGGCCTCGTCGCCCCCGCTCCCCGCCCCCAGCGACTGCAGCAAGCGGTATTGCCACGCCGTCACGGCGTGCACTTGCACGCGCCACTGCACTCTGGACACCGTCAGCCAGCAATCTTGGCGCGCCGGCGTGGCCGGCGCTTCCTCCATCTCTTGCAGGCTGCGCCAATATTCATGCACCGGCAGCGCCGCCTGCAGCAGGCGGACGCTGTCCGGCATGCGCAAACCAGCCAAAGGATGGCCGCCGGCCAGCGCAGTCAGCCAGTCATGCTCCGCCGCCGGCGCCTTGCTTTCCAGCCCCTGCGCCCTCCCCACCTCCGCCAGCGCCCGCTCCAAACGCGCAAGGGCCACCGGCAGCTGGCACGCCAGCGACTCCGGGTCCGGCTGCGTGGCGGCGAGGAAATCCGCGAACCGACAGCCAAGATCGTGCAAGGAGGGCGTGCGCGATGGCTGCGCGGCAAGATAGCCGCGCGCCAGCCAATCGAACATCGGCCCGCCAAGCAGCTTGCGCAGCATGGGATAGTCCGCGCGCAGGCACTCGAGCAACCGCATCCAGTAGCCGTGATGGTAGATGCCTATGCGGTCCCGCCGCTCGCCGCGCGGCGGCTGCGCCACCAGGGTTTCATCGGCCCCGCACTGAAGGCGCGCCAGCGCCAAGCCTTGATCCAGCCCGCCGCTGGCCATCATGGCCGTCAACAGCCAGCGCTGGCAGTCATGCAAGGCAGGCTGATTCACGGCTATCCTTTCCGCCCGGAAGCGTCTCCGGAGCCTGATCCGCCAGCAATATCCGGGCCTTGTCCAGCTCTGCCAGCAAGTCGGGATAAGCGGGAATATCGGCATCCCACTCCAGCAGGGTGCTGACGCCGCCGCAGCGGCGTTGCGCCAGCAAATACAGCTGCCAAACCCGGTCCGGCACCGGGTGATCGTGGGTGTCGATCAGGCAGTCTCCGCAATCGCTCGGCCCCGCCAGGTGGATCTGCACGATGTGGTCGACCGGCAGTTGCCGAATGTAATGCTCGGGATCGAAGCCATGGTTGTAAGCGGAAACGTAGACGTTGTTGACGTCAAGCAGCAGGCCGCAGCCGCAGTCCTGCGCCAGCCGGGACAAGAAGGCCCACTCCGGCAGGGTGGAGTGGGAAAACTGCAGATAGCTGCTGGGATTCTCCAGCACCAGCGGCCGTCCCAGGAAGTCCTGCACCTGCAGCACGCGCTCCCGCACATGGCGGTAGCTCTCCTCCGTCAGCGGCAGGGGCAGCAGATCGTGGGAGTTGACCGATGCCACGCCGGTCCAGCAAAGATGATCGGACACCCATGCCGGCCGCAGTTCCTCTGCCAGCCGGCGCAGCTGTATCAGATAGCCCCGATTCAGCTCGTCGCAAGAGCCGATGGACAGCGATACGCCATGCATCACGACTGGCACGCGCTGCCGCAGGCCATCCAGCACATGGCGGGCATAGCCCTGATGGCCGATGAAGTTTTCGCTGATGATCTCGAACCAGTCGACGCCGGCGCCGTGCTCGGCAATGTGCGGGAAATGCACATTGCGCAAGCCGACGCCGAAACCGAGATTCGGCAAGCCAAGCCGGGGCTGTGTCACGCGCGCTCCTATCAGGTTGAAGGCGGCAGCGCCACGCGCAGCGGCGTCGGATTCGGCGGATCGCCCGCTTCCTTGCCGCGCGCGGCCATCACTTCGCGGTAAGCCTGCCAAGCTTTGTCATACACCGCCTCGCCGACGGCGAACTCGAGCGTTTGCGGCAAGGGCTGGCTGGCATGCTCCGGCCCGACAAAATCATAAAGCTTCATCTGCCCCTGGCTGGGGAAGAGCTGCGATGCCGAAATCGGCACCGCGCAGCCGCCGAAGCTGGCGCACTTGTTGTCGCTGGGCGCGCTGAACGCATCCGCCCCCGGCGTTGGCGTCGGGCTACCGCACTGGCTGCCGCAAGACGCATGCAGCGTGGGCGCGGCGCGGCGCATGGCCGAACAGGAGCCGCCGCCGCTGTCGTTCTGCACGAAGCCGCAGCCGCCTTCCGCCTTGCAGCTGTTGGAGCCGCGGCAAGTGTGGTAGATCTCGATGGCTGCGCAGCTGGAGCCCGATGCGCCATCCAGGCTCATGCCCTGACAGGCGTGGTACAGCTTGCCGGCCTCACGCTGCCCTACGCCCAGCGACAGGTCCGGCGCCTTGCCGAACACCGCCCAGCACAGGGAGACGCGGTCGCCGGCGCCGACCATGGACGGATAGGGGAAGCTGGCTTGCTGATTTTCCCAATAGGTATTCAGCACCGTGGTGATGCCGGCGATGGCGCCCACCGAGACCTGGCTCAACACCGAATACATGGAACGGTCCTGCTTCAGGGTATTCAGCGCATCGGCCACCTGCTCGGGCGCCGGGATGTCCTTGGGCGCCGCTGCCGGATCGTACTCGGTGTTGGTCAGCATGCCGGACGTCCAGCGATTGCCCTTGGCATGCCATTGTTCCCAGGTTTCCACCCGGCGCAGCATCAGGTAGAGCTCGGTGAAACGCTCGTAATGGGTCCACTCAGCGCTGTCGCAGCGCGCGGCCGCGTCGGCGGAAGCCACCGGATCCCCCTCGCCATCATACGAGGGATAATCCACCTCCAAGGCCGAACGGTCCTCGCGGTACGGCTCCTTCACCTCTTGCAACAGGCCGCCGCGCCGGTAACGGCGCAGGCTGATCTGCGCGCCTTCGCCCTGGTCGGTGATGGCCGCCATCATGTCTATGGCCTTATTGAAGGAACGGTTGCCGTCGCGGAAGTCTTCTGGCGTAAACAGCGTGGACAGTTGCGGAAACTCCCGCATCGGATGACCCGGATTCTTGGGGCCATGCACGTTGAACAGATCCTGCTGCACGGCGTCAGCCGTCGCCAGCTTGTCCCATAAAGTCTTTCCGTCCGCGTATTCGATGCTGATGTATTGCGCCAGGCACTCGTACATCCAGCCTATGGTGCCGAACATGGGCAGATCCTGCACCCCCATGGCTGGCTTCCAGCCGGCGAAGGGCACTTGCGGGAAATAGCGGGCTCGCACCTGCGGCGGCTGCTTGGCCAGCTCGGCGCGCGCCGCGCCTTCCGGCTGTTCGATGGCGCGGAACAGGGCAATCTGGTTTTCGTTCAGCGCTTCCAGGTTGACCCTGACATTGCTGTAGACACTGGTGTCGCGCAGATTGAGGATGTGCGGCAGCACCGACTGCTGCGGCCCATAGCAGACCCAGCCCAGGTCCTTATCCACCAGGCCCGGCGGCGTGAAGTCCGGCTTGACGCCCATGGCCGTGGCCAGATTGGCGGCCATCTGCAGATGCAGCATCTCCTGAATGAATACGCTGAACACGATATTGAAGGCGCGCTCGTTGTCGTCCCTGGGCTGCGCCACCGGCGCGGCGCCCGGCCACTGCCGGCCGCAATAGTAGTCCTGGCCCTTGCTGTTGATCTGGTGGGTGCCCTGGATCGAGTACATCGTGGTCATGTAGAGCGGGATCGTGAACAGCTCCACGCTCACCGCGGCCTGAATGATGGCCCGGGCTGCCGATTTGTCGCTTTCCAGCTCGCTCAGGCTGCGATCGGTGATCGGCTTCAGGCTGGCGCCAAGAACAGGAATATCCATCTCATCCTCCAAAGAGAGCGCGCTAGGCGCAAGGCTGCACTGCCTTATGACTTTAGAGATTCCCATGCCGTAAGTAAGCCTATATAGGCTTGCTAAGAAATTCTACGTAAAAAAGCCACCCCGCGGGGTGGCTCGCTTGAAGCTTGCAACGGCTGAAAACGCTTAGCCGCCCGCGACGATGGCTTGCGCCACCGCTTCGGCGATCTTGATGCCGTCCACGCCGGCCGACAGGATGCCGCCGGCGTAGCCCGCGCCCTCTCCCGCCGGGAACAGGCCCTTGATGTTCAGGCTTTGGAAATCGTCGCCGCGCGTGATGCGCAGTGGCGAGCTGGTGCGGGTTTCCAGGCCGGTCAGCACCGCGTCGTAGAGGTCGTAGCCGCGAATCTGCCGCGCGAAGTGCGGAATCGCCTCGCGCATCGCCTCCACGCAGAAGTCCGGCAGGATGCGGGACAGGTCGGTCATGGTCACGCCCGGCTTGTACGACGGCTCCACCTCGCCCAGCTGGGTGGAAGCCTTGCCGGCCATGAAGTCGCCCAGCAACTGCGCCGGCGCGAAGTAATCGCCGCCGCCCAGCTCATACGCCTTGCTTTCCAGCTCGCGTTGGAAGTCCAAGCCTGCCAGCGGGCCGCCCGGGTAGTCCACTTCCGGCGAGATGCTGACCACGAAGCCGGAGTTGGCATTGCGCTCGTTGCGCGAGTACTGGCTCATGCCATTGGTGACCACGCGCTTTTCTTCCGAGGTGGCCGCCACAACGGTGCCGCCCGGGCACATGCAGAAGCTGTACACCGCGCGGCCGTTGCCCGCGTGGTGCACCAGCTTGTAGTCGGCCGCGCCCAGAATCGGATGGCCGGCGTACTTGCCCCAGCGCGCCGCGTCGATCAGGGACTGCGGATGCTCGATTCGCACGCCTATGGAGAACGGTTTGGCTTCCATGTACACGCCGCGCTTCTCCAGCATCTGGAAGGTGTCGCGCGCGCTGTGGCCGAGCGCCAGCACCACGTGATCGCTCAGCACCTCGCCGCCGTCGGCCAGTTTCACGCCGCGCACGCTGTCGCCGTCCAGGATCAGGTCGTCCACGCGCTGCTCGAAACGGATTTCGCCGCCCAGGGCAATGATCTCGGCGCGCATGTTCTCCACCATGGAAACCAGGCGGAAAGTGCCGATGTGCGGCCGGGCCAGATACAGGATTTCTTCCGGCGCGCCGGCCTTGACGAACTCGGTCAGCACCTTGCGGCCCAAGTGGCGCGGGTCCTTGATCTGGCTGTACAGCTTGCCGTCGGAGAAGGTGCCGGCGCCGCCCTCGCCATACTGGACGTTGGATTCGGTATTGAGCTGGCTCTTGCGCCACAGGCCCCAGGTGTCCTTGGTGCGCTGGCGCACTTCCTTGCCGCGCTCCAGCACGATGGGCTTGAAGCCCATCTGCGCCAGGATCAGCGCCGCGAAAATGCCGCAAGGCCCAAAGCCGACCACGACAGGGCGGGACTTCAGATTTTCCGGCGCCTGGGCGACATAGTAGTAATGGGTGTCCGGGGTGGGCATCACCCGGCGGTCGCCCTTGAAACGGACGAACAGTTTGTCCTCGTTGGCCACATCGACATCAATGATGTAAACCAAGCTCATCACGCCCTTGCGCGCATCGTAGCTGCGCTTGAATACGGTAAAGCTTCGAACGTCCGCCGCCGGCACTTTCAGATAGGAGGAAACGGCATCGGCCAGCTCCTCTGGCGTATGGTCCAGCGGCAGCTTCAGTTCGGAAATGCGCAACATAAAAAATCCAGTGCTAGGTTGGTATCTATTCAACGAGGCCGATATTGTAGCGACAAAAGACACCGGCGGCACGATTCAGGTCAACCCGTCCATTGCATACTGTTTGGATATTGACTACGGCCTGCAGAGTCGTTCTCCCGTCCGGCGCTGGACGCCGGATAACCGCGGGACTCCCAACCGCCCCGCCACCGCACCGCGCGAATTGTTTCTGTCAGGAACCAGAATATGGATTGGCAAATGCTGACCCAGCCTGACGTCAGACAGGCCATCCACGCGCTGCAATCAGACGGCCATGCCAGCTGGCTGGCTCAGTTAAGCCCCGCCTTTGCCGGCAAAGGCCAGCCTGCCCATTTCCTCAAGCTCCGCGAGCACGCGATGAGGCCTGAGCACTTCAGCCGCATCGATCGCGCGGAGAGTCAGGGCTTGGAGGCTTACGGCGCGTTTCAGGGCGACCGCGAAGGAGAGTTTAAGACTTGCTTCAAGTTCCGCCTCGATGGCGACGGCAAGATCGGTCGGCGAGACATCGGCCAGCCGGACCGGGCGGGCTGAATTCGCGGCAAGCGCCGGCCACGCCTGCGCAGCCCGGGCGGCCGGGAGCCGCGCGACAAGGGAGAGGCGCGGGACGCCGCGCCGTCAAGCCACCCGCGCCAAACGGCCGCCGTCCTCGTCCGGCGACTCAAAGCGCTTCCAATCCACAATCATCACCTGGCTGAGCCCGCAATCGCGCGCCAGCTGCGACTCGATTTCCTCCAAAACCCGATGGCCGTGGATCACGCCATTGATCACGACCTCCGCGCGACGCATCACGCTATCGTCGGCGCTGACAAACCAGATACAGTAACGACTCATCGGCAACTCTCCGGCTGGGGATGCGGCAAGACAGGGGGAGATGTAAATATCGTCGCAATCGCCGCTTGCCGGCAAGTCTGGCTGTCAGTTAGCCGCGCATTTGCCGGCCCGATGGAGCAAATGCGCCACGAACCGCCCCATGAAAACGGCTATGGCACATCTCCCGCCGCTGCCGCGCGTCGTCCCGGCAAGCTCGTGCGTGCGTCCCCGGTCCCGACATAGCGCCCTTCCTCCATGACTCACATCACCGAGACGACAATGTCCGGATTCGCGGTTTGAATCCGGTGATCGGAGTCCACAACCTGGGGATGCGCCTTGGGATGAAGAAACCGACATAGAAGACAGCCCATAGCGGCGCCACGCGCATCGCATGGCCGCAAGCCATGCCGGGAGGCGGAAACACGCGCAGGGCTGGGTGGCGGCCGAATCAAGAGTGGCTCAGCAAACTGCCTGAGCCAAGATGCAGCGATGCAGGCCGTAGAATTCATGCGGCAAAATGACGCAACACAGGATCAGGGATGGCGTCGGCGGGTCGGCGTCAGGCCGCGGGAAGATCCAGCGCAGAGGCCAGCGCGGCCCACGCCAGCCGTTTTTGCTCGAACTTCAGGGTATGCGCCGGACTGGAGGACGGCAGGCGGATAATCCGGTAGGCGTCCGCATGCGCGCCCAGCGATTTCAGTCCGTGCTTGGCTGCCGTGCCGCCATTGAAAGCGACCATGCGCAGTTTGGGCAGGTTTGCGATCAATTCGAGCAGCTCGTTGCGAGTTTCATTGCGAATCGCCGCGTCCAAGCTGCCCTTGCGCTCGGCCTGGGCGATCACGTCCCACAGGCCGATGCCATGGCGCAGCAAGGTTTGCAGACGCTGCGCGTAGGGCTGCGCGCGCAGATCGACGTCGATCACCGCGCCGATCAGCTCCCAGAATTTGTTTTGCGGATACGCGTAGTACTGCGCGGCAGCCAGGGAGGCGTCGCCGGGCAAGGAACCCAGGATCAACAGGCGCGTGTCGCCATCCGTCACTGGCGGAAAACTGTGCTTGTCCAGGTCCGGCATATCAGAACAGCTGGCCTTGCTGGCGAGCGAGCCAGGCCTTGACCGGGCCGAAGGTCTTGCGGTGCGCCGGCAGCGCGCCGTGCGCTTCGATGGCGGCCAGGTGTTCCGCGGTGGGATAGCCCTTGTGGCGGGCGAAGCCGTACTGCGGGTGCAGCGCGTCCAGCGCCACCAGCTCGGCGTCGCGCGCGGTCTTGGCCAGGATGGACGCGGCGGAAATCGCCTGCACCTTGGCGTCGCCCTTGACGATGGCTTCGCCCGGCACCGGCAAGTGCTTGGGCACGCGGTTGCCGTCTATCTGCGCCAGGTCCGGCCGCACCGGCAGGCCTTCCACGGCGCGCGTCATCGCCAGCAGGGTGGCCTGCAGGATATTGAGCTTGTCTATCTCGTCGACGCTGGCGCTGGCGATGCTCCAGGCCAGCGCGTCGCGCTTGATTTGCTCCGCCAAGGCCTCGCGCTTGGCCTCACTCAGCACCTTGGAGTCGGCCAGGCCGACAATCGGCTTGGCCGGGTCCAGGATGACGGCGGCGGCGAACACGGCGCCGGCCAGCGGGCCGCGGCCCGCCTCGTCCACGCCGCAGGTCAGTGGCATCGCGCCACCTCCAGCACCGCGCGCGCGGCGCGGTTGGCCGTGTCCTGACGCAGCGACAGTTGCAGCTCGGTAAAGGCTTTGACCATTTCGCCGCGCGCGGCGGTATCGCTGTACAGACGGATCATTTCATCGGCCAGCTTTTGCGGCGTGGCCTGTTTTTGCAGCAATTCCGGCACCACGAAGCGGCCGCACAAAATATTGGGCAGGCCCACGTAGGGCAGCTTGATCTTGCGCTTGACCAGGCGGTAAGTCAGCGCGGACAGCTTGTAGCTGATCACCATCGGCCGCTTGGTCAATGCCACTTCCAAGGTGGCGGTGCCGCTGGTCACCAGCACCACGTCGCTGGCTATCATCGCCATCTGGGCATGGCCAAACAGCTTGCGTATCGGCAGATCGCGCGCCTTGAACTGCGACAACATGCGCTCGAACTGGTCCAGCGTGGCGCGGGTGGCCAGCGGCACCAGGAATTGCGCGTCCGGATACTGGCGCAGCAGCAGCCTGGCGGTGTCCAGGTAGACCGGCGCCATGAACTCCAGCTCACTCTGCCGGCTGCCCGGCATCAGCGTGAAGATAGGCACGCCCTGCGGCAGGCCCAGCTGCTCGCGCATCGCCTCCTGGTCCGGTTCCAGCGGAATCTCGCTGGCCAGCGGATGGCCGACATAGGTCACGGGAATCCCGGCCTGTCGGTATAAGGGTGGCTCCATCGGGAACAGGCACAACACGTGATTGACGGCTCGGCCTATCTTTTGGATGCGCTCCAGCCGCCAGGCCCAGATGGATGGGCTGACGTAGTGCACGACAGGCACGCCGCCCTTCTTCAGGGCAGCTTCCAGTCCCAGGTTGAAGTCTGGCGCGTCTATGCCGATGAAGACGTCCGGCTTTTCCGCGAGTAGCCGCTCACGCAGCTCGCGACGGATGCGCAGCAGCTCCGGCAGGCTCTTCAGCACTTCGGAATAACCGCGCACTGCCAGCTTTTCCTGCGGCACCATGCTGTGGAAGCCTCTGGACTCCATGCGAGGGCCGCCGATGCCGGCGAAGTCGATATCGCTGCGATGCGCCCGCAGCGCGTCCATCAGGTGGGCGCCCAGCAGATCGCCAGAGGCCTCGCCGGCCACCATGGCGACCTTCAGCGCCCCTTTTCGCTTGAACAAGTGATCGCTCATAAACTCAGCGGATGATTCCTCGCGCCGATTGTTCGAAGAAGCGCACGAACGGCGCCAGCTCGGCATGGCCCTCGCCTGCTTCGGCCAGAATGGCTGCCTTGGCTTCGTCATAGCTCAGGCCTTGGCGATACAGCGTCTTGTAGGCATTGCGGACGCGGCGGATCTGTTCCGGCGTGAAGCCGCGGCGCTTCATGCCCTCGGCATTGATGCCGGACGGCACGGCGCGGTTGCCGTGCGCGGTCACATAGGCCGGAATGTCCTGCGCCACGGCGCTGGCGAAGGCTGTCATCGCATGTTCGCCTACGATGACGAACTGGTGCACGCTGGTGAAGCCGCCCAGGAACACCCAGTCGCCCAGATGCACATGGCCGGCCAGCGTGGCGTTGTTGGCCAGGATGATGTGGTTGCCCACCTGGCAATCATGGGCGATGTGCACATAGGCCATGATCCAGTTGTCGCTGCCGACGCGGGTGACGCCGCCATCCTGCACCGTGCCGGTATTGAAGGTGCAGAACTCGCGTATGGTGTTGTTGTCGCCGATTTCCAGGCGCGTCGGCTCGCCGGCGTATTTCAGATCCTGCGGGATGGCGCCCAGCGAGCAGAACTGAAAGATGCGGTTATTTTTGCCGATGCGGGTATGGCCTTCGATCACCACGTGCGGGCCGATCCAGCTGCCCGCGCCTATGCTGACGTTGGGGCCGATGATGGAATAGGCGCCGATTTCCACGTCATCGGCGATCTGCGCCTTGGGATCGACGATTGCGGTCGGATGAATAGCCATGCTTACACCTCGCGACGGGCGCACATGATTTCGGCTTCGCAAGCCACCTGGCCGTCCACCAGCGCGCGGGCGGCGTACTTGCCGATGCCGCGCTTGACGGTCATCTGCGTCACCTCGAACACCAGTTGGTCGCCCGGCACCACCTGGCGCTTGAAGCGGGCATTGTCGATGCCGACGAAGAAATACAGCTCGTTCTCCGAGCGTTCGCCCTGGCTCTTGATCGCCAGGATGCCGGCGGCTTGGGCCAGCGCCTCGATGATCAGCACGCCCGGCATCACCGGGTATTGTTCGAAATGGCCGACGAAGAACGGCTCGTTGATGGTGACGTTCTTCAGCGCCTTGATTCGCGTGTTCGGTTCCAGCTCGGTGACGCGGTCAACCAGCAGGAACGGATAACGATGCGGCAGGCAGCGCATGATCTCGCGGACATCGATCGAGACAGCGTGTTCACTCATGAGGTTCTTCCTTCGATTTTTTCAATGTTTCCAGCTCCCGCTCAAGCTGCTTGATGCGCTTGGCGAAGTCATCCAGATGGCGCACGTGGACGGCGTTGGCCAACCAGTCCTTCATGCTTTGCAGCGGATAGGAGGAGGCGTAGGTGCCTGCCTCCTTGATCGACTTGGACACCAAGGTGCCGCCGCCGATATGGGTGCGATCCGCCACTTCGATATGGCCGACGAACATGGCCGCGCCGCCGATGGTGCAGCGCGCGCCTATCTTGGCGCTGCCGGCGATGCCGACGCAACCGGCGATGGCGCTATGCTCGCCGATCTCGACGTTATGCGCGATCTGCACCAGATTATCTATCTTGGCGCCTTTGCGGATCACGGTATCCACCAGCGCGCCGCGATCCACCGTGGTGTTGGCGCCGATTTCCACGTCATCCTCCAAGACCACGCGGCCGGTCTGCGGAATCTTGAACCAGTGGTCCTTGTCCCAGGCCAGGCCAAAACCATCGCCGCCGATCACGCTGCCGGAATGCACGCCGACGCGGTTGCCGATCAGGCAACCATGGTAGACGGTGACGTTGGCGTAAAGCGTGACATCGTCGCCGATGACGCAGCCATCGCCCACCACCACGCCAGGCAGGAGGCGGCAGCGTTCGCCGATGACGACATTGTCGCCTATCGTGACATTGGCGGCGATCTCGCTGCTCTGGGCAATGCGGCAGCCCTCCCCCACCACGGCGCGCGGATGAATGCCGGCGCGCGGCGCCTGGGCCGGGTGGAACAGCGTGGCCAGCCGCGCGAAATAAAGATAAGGATCGGCAGTGACGATCAGCGCGCGGCCATCCAGCTCAGCGGCCAGCGCTTCGGTCACGATCAGCGCGCCGGCCTGGCTTTCCAGCATCTGGCGACGAAACTTGGCGCTGGCGACGAAGGCGATCTCGCCTGTCGCAGCCGTTTCCAGCGGCGCCAGCCGGGCCACGGCCAGGTCCGGGCCGCGCAGTTCGCCGCCCAGCCGCTCAACAATGTATGCGAGTGTGTAGGACATCAAAAACAAAGCCGACCGGGGGTCGGCTTACTCCGGTAACGGTTGAGACGATTACTTGTCCAGCTCTTTCAGCACTTGCGGCGTGAGATCGAACTTGGGGTTGATATACACCGCGTCCTGCAGGATCAAGTCATAATTCTCGCGCTGGGCGATTTCCTTGACCACGCGGTTGGCCCGATCCGTCACGCTGGCAAACTCCTCGTTGCGGCGCTGATTATAGTCCTCGGCCAGCTCGCGCGACTTGGCGCGGTAGTCGCGGTCGAGGCTGGCGTACTCGCGCTCGTAACGCTTGCGGTCATCCTGCGACAGGCTGTTGCCGCCAAGCATGGATTCCAACTCCTTGGCGCGCGCCTCCATCTTTTTCAGCTCGGCGCGGCGGGCCGCGAATTCCGTATCGAGCTTCTTATAGATGGCGACGGCGGCGCCGGCCTCGCGGTAGATGCGCTCCACGTTGACATAGCCCAGCTTGAAGTCGGCCGCATGAACCGGCAAGGCCGCCAGGCTGGCCACCGCCAGCCACCACTTCCATGATTTCATGTATCCGTCCTCAAGTATCGGTTAGAACGAGGTGCCCATCTGGAACTGGAAGCGCTGCACCTTGTCATTCGGCTCCTTCTTCAGCGGATTGGACAGACTGAACTTCATCGGCCCCATCGGCGACAGCCAGGTCAAGGCCACGCCCGCGGAGTAGCGGAAGCCATCGCTGGCGGAGCTATGGATGCCCGCGCTGTTTTGCGCGCTGGTCAGATTGGTGTTCCACAGCGTGCCCATGTCGAAGAAAGCGCTCAGACGCACCGACTTATTATCCTTCAGCCCCGGCATCGGGAACAGGATTTCCGCATTGGCCACCGCCTTGCGATTGCCGCCCAGGTAGGAGTTGGCCACCGAGTCATACGGCCCGATGCTGCTGGTGTCGTAGCCGCGCACGGAACCCAGGCCGCCCAGGTAGAAGTTCTGGAAGAACGGCAACACCTTGGTCTTGCCGTAGCCGTCGGCGTAGCCCAGCTCGCCGTTCAGCATCAGCGTGAAGTCCTTGGACAGCGGGAAATACCAGGTCTGCTGGTGGGTCAGGCGGTAATACTCCAGCGAGCCGCCCGGCAAACCGGCATCGAAATTGACGCTGATGCTGGCGCCGCGGGTCGGCCACAAGGCGCTGTCGCGCGTGTCGCGGCCCCAGCCCACGGTGCCCAGCACGGTGTAGTTGTTGTTGCCGTACTGGTTGACAAAGTCGATGTACTGCTGCGGACTGTCGCTGTACGTGGTGATGTCGGTCTTTTCCGCGCCCAGCGTGAAATTGACGCGGTCGTACTCGGTGATGGGCACGCCGAACCGCACATCCGCGCCGGTGGTGGATGTTTTGTAGGCGGAAATGGAGGTGGCGTCCGGGTTATAAACGCGGTTATACAGGTCGTAACCCAGGCTCACGCCATCGGGCGTGAAGTACGGATCGGTGAAGGACAGCGAATAGTTCTTGTTCACCTTGCCGGTGGACAGACCCAGCGACATGTACTTGCCGGAGCCGAAGATATTGCTCTGCGCGATGTTGGCGCCGATCACCAGCCCCTCGCCCTGCACATAGCCCAGACTGCCGGAAATGCTGCCGGTGGAGCGCTCTTTCAGGCTGATGTTCATGTCCACCTGGTCCGGCGCGTCCTGCACTGCCGGCGTTTCGACGTTGACGTCGTCGAAATAGCCCAGCAGCTCCAGGCGCTCCTTGCTGCGTTTGACGTTGGCGGCATTGTACGGCGCGCCTTCCAGCTGGCGCAGCTCACGGCGGATCACTTCGTCGCGGGTCTTGGTGTTGCCCGCCACGTTGACGCGGCGCACATAGGTCTTGCGGCCCGGATCGACGAAGAAGGTGAAGGCAGCCGTCTGCTTGTCGTGATCAATGTCCGGCAGCACGTTGACGTTGGCGAAAGCGTAACCGGCGTCGCCCAGGCGGTCGCTGATCGCCTTGACCGATTCCGTCACTTTTTCATTGTTGAAAACGTCGCCGGGCTTGATGGCCACCAGCTTGCGCAGGTCCGCCTCCGGCACCTTCAGGTCGCCGGCCAGCCGCACATCGGACACCGTGAACTTCTTGCCCTCATGCACGTTGATGATCAGGTACATCGACTGCTTGTCTGGGCTGATGGACACCTGGGAGGAGTCGATGCCGAACTCCATATAGCCCTGGTTCTGATAGAAGGCCTTGAGCTTCTCCAAGTCGCCGGTCAGCTTCTGCTTCGAGTACTGGTCGTCCTTGGTGATCCAGGACAGCCAGCCGCCGGTGGTCAGGCTGAACTCATCCAGCAGCTTGGACTGCGAGAAAGCATTGGCGCCGACAATGCGGATTTCCTTGATGCGCGCCGTGATGCCTTCGTTGATGTCCAGCGTCACCGCCACGCGGTTGCGCTCCAGCTTGGTCACGCTGGGCGTGATTTCCACCGAATACTTGCCGCGGCTGTAGTACTGGCGCTTCAGCTCCTGCACCGCGCCGTCCAGCAGGGCCTGATCGAAAATCATGGACTCGGCGAAGCCATTGTCCTTCAGCGCCTTCTTCAGCTGATCCTTGCTGAATTCCTTGGCGCCGTTGATATTCAGCTGCGTGATCACCGGGCGCTCCGCCACGGTGACGATCAGCGTATTGCCGCGGCTCTCGATGCGCACATCGTTGAAGAAACCGGTGTTGAACAGGGCCTTGATCGACTCCTGGGCCTTGCCGTCAGTGAAGGTGTCGCCCACCTTCACCGGCAGATAGTTGAAGACCGTGCCCGGCTCGGTACGCTGCAGGCCTTCAACGCGAATATCCTTGATGACAAAAGGATCGGCGGCCATCGCGACGGAGGCCATGGACAGGCCCAGTACGGCCGCCGAAAGTAGCTTCAATTTCATAGGTAAGTTTTAACCCCCAAGTAGGCGGCTGAAATCATTCAGCATGGCAAACGCCATCAAAGACGCCAGCAATATGAAACCAATTTTTTGTCCGAGCAATTGCGCCCGTTCGCTGACGGGCTTCCCTCTGACCAGCTCCGCGACATAATACATTAAGTGGCCCCCATCCAGAACCGGTATGGGAAGCAGATTCAATATGCCGATGCTGATGCTGATCAGCGCCAGGAACTCCAGATACGGCGTCAAGCCCTCGCGCGCAGTCTGCCCTGCCACATTGGCGATGGTCAATGGTCCAGACAGATTGCTCATCGAGGCATGGCCGATCAACATATTGCCCAGAAACTTCAGGCTCATCCAGGACGTATCGCCGGTTTTGCGCAAGGATTCCCGCAGCGCGCCCAGCGCATCGTAACGGACCATGAAAGCCAGCTTGCCGTTCCAGGCGGCATCAGGCAAGGGCGCCACGCCTATGCGCCCCACCACGTCGTCATCCTGCGCCACCGACTCCGGGCGCAGCCTAATCTCCATCGGCTTGCCCGCGCGCTCGATGCGGACCAGCAAATCCTTGCCCGGGCTGTTGCGCACCAATTGCACCCAAGACTCCCAATCGGGGAGGATCAGGCCATTGGCCGACAACAGCTTGTCACCCGGTTTTAATCCGGCCTTGGCGGCCACGCCGCCAGCCTCCACCACGCCCACGGCGGACAGGAAGCGCGCCGGCGACAATCCCGGATCGCCCTGCTGCAGCGCTTGCATCGCCTTGGGGCCAAAGCGCTCGGCGTTAATGCTGCGCACCACGGCGGCGCCAGTCTGCGGCTGCACTCGCACCGGGATCGCGCCGCCGCCCATGGCGGCGTCGACCAGCGCCAGCCTCACGTCCTGCCAGTTGCTGACCGGCGCGCCCGCCACATCGAGAATGCGGTCGCCCTCGCGAAAACCCGCCGCCGCCGCCGGCGTCTGTGCGACAACCGTGCCCACCCATGGCCGCAGCTGCGGCACGCCCTGGCCTATCACCACCCAATACAGCAGCACGGCCAGCAACAAATTGGCCAGAGGGCCCGCCGCCACGATGGCGATGCGTTTGAATACATGCTGATTATTGAAGGCGCGCGGGCGCTCTTCCAAAGCAACAAAACCCTCGCGCTCGTCCAGCATCTTGACGTAGCCGCCCAGCGGAACCGGGCAGATCACCCACTCGGTTTCCTTCGGGCGAAAGCGCAACAAGGGCGAGCCGAAGCCCAGCGAGAACCGCAGCACGCGCACGCCGCACAGTTTGGCCACCAGGTAGTGGCCAAACTCATGAAACGTGACCAGCACGCCTATGGCCAGCAGGAAAGCGAAAACCGTCAACATGACCCCACCCTTTCCTCAGCGAAACGGCGCGCTTCGTCATCACGCGCCAGCAAATCAGCCAGCGAACGACTGGCGCTCGCCGACACCCCGTCCAGGGTATCGGCGACCACGCGCGGAATATCGACAAAACGGATGCGCTCGGCCAGAAAAGCCGCCACCGCCACTTCATTGGCGGCGTTCAGCACCGCCGGCGCGTCGCCGCCCGTTTCCAGCGCATCAAAGGCCAGCTTCAAGCAGGGGAAGCGCTGCATGTCCGGCCTCTCGAAAGTCAGATCGCCCATGGCGAAAAAGTCCAGCGAAGCCACGCCCGCCTCGATCCGCTGCGGCCAGGACAAGGCGCAGGCAATGGGCGTGCGCATGTCAGGCGAACCCAGCTGCGCCATCACCGAGCCATCGCGGTACTGCACCATGGAGTGGATCACGCTTTGCGGATGCACCACCACGTCGATGCGGCTGGGCGGCACATTGAATAGCCAGCGCGCCTCTATCACCTCCAGGCCCTTGTTCATCAGCGTGGCGGAATCCACCGATATCTTGCGCCCCATGCTCCAGTTGGGATGGCGGCAGGCATCGGCCGGGGTGACATGCAGCAACGCTTCGGCCGCGCGCTGGCGGAACGGCCCGCCCGATGCCGTCAGGATGATTTTGCGCACGCCGGCCGACTCAGCGTCGCCGGCATAATCAGCCGGCAAGGACTGGAAGATCGCGCTGTGTTCGCTATCCACCGGCAACAGCGCCGCGCCGCTGCCGCGGACCGCGTCCATGAACAGGCTGCCCGCCACCACCAGGGATTCCTTGTTGGCCAGCAGGATACGCTTGCCGGCGCGCGCCGCGGCCAACGCCGAAGGCAGGCCCGCCGCGCCGACAATGGCGGCCATCACGGCATCCACCTCCGGCAATGCGGCTACCTGCTCCAGCGCCTGCGCGCCATGCAGCACCTCGCCGCCGAGCCCAGCCTCCGCCAGCCTGGCGCGCAGGCGTGCGGCGGATTCGGCATCGGCCACCACCAGATAATCGGGATGAAAGAGACTGGCCTGCTCGAACAGTTTGTCGAGCTGGCGATGAGCAGTCAGCGCCACCACGCGGTAGCGCTCGGGATGACGGGCGATCACGTCCAGCGTGCTGCAACCCACGCTGCCGGTCGCCCCCAGTACGGCAATACCCTGAGGTTTGGTCATGTGAAAGATTCCAGAATTACATGCCGCCCAGCACGCGCAGGGCGTTGCCCACCGCCAGCACGGCGATCAGGCTGTCAATGCGGTCGTACACGCCGCCATGGCCCGGCAGCAGCGCGCTGCTGTCCTTGATGCCGGCCGAGCGCTTGAACCAGGACTCCAACAGGTCGCCGCACACGCTGACCGCGGTCAGCGGCAGCGCCAGCAGCAAGGTGGCCCACAGCGGCAAATGGATGTCCAGCCAGCCAAAATGGTCGACGCACACCACATAAAGACCAACGCAGATCACGGCGCCGTAAACGCCTTCCCAGCTCTTGCCGGGACTGATGGCCGGCGCCAGCTTGCGGCGGCCAAAGGCCTTGCCGGAAAAATAGGCTGCGATATCCGCCACCCAGACCAGGCCCATCACGGCCAACAGCGCCAAGGCATCGCGATGCGTCGGCGCGGGCCGCCACTCAAGGAAGGCGAACCAGGCCGGCAGCAACAGCGCCCAGCCCAGCAGCCAGGCCGCCGCGCCGGACGGCATGGACCAGCGCTTGGCCAGCCAGGCCGGCACCAGCAGCAGCCAGAGCGCCAGCACCAGGCCGTGCGCAACGACTGGCATCTGCCAATGACCAAACCAGGCAGCGCCGGCAAATGCCGTGGACAAAGCCAGATAAGCCGCCTGCGCCGGCAAGCGCATTCCGACCATGCGGGTGTATTCCCACAGCGCCAGCACGATGATCAACCAGGAAAAGCCGCCCCAGGCGGCGGCCGGAAACAGGAACAGCGCCGACAGCATCAGCGGCAGCAGCACCAGCGCAGTCAGAATACGCGTTTTGAGCATGTAGGTCAGGGTCGGTCGCGGCGTTGATGCTCGGGCAATTGCTCGCTGGTGCGACCAAAGCGCCGTTCACGCTGCCAGTACGAAGAGATGGCCTGCTCTAGCGCCGCGCGATCGAAATCGGGCCATAGCAGATCGGTGAAGTACAGCTCGGAGTAAGCCAGCTGCCACAGCAGGAAGTTGCTGATGCGCTGCTCGCCACCGGTGCGGATGAACAGATCGGGTTCCGGCGCCCACGACAGGGTCAGATGCCGGTTCAGCGCCTCCTCGGTGATTTCCGTCGCGCCTTGCTGCAACAGCTGATTGGCAGCCTGAACGATATCCCAGCGACCGCCGTAGTCGGCCGCGATGCTCAGCACCAAGCCGTCATTGGCGGCCGTTTTTTGCTCGGCCTTGGCAATGCGTTCGCGCAGCTCTTCATTAAAGCGTTCGCGCGAGCCCAGCACCTGCAGGCGGATATTATTGTTGTGCAGGCGCTCCACCTCGTTGTCCAGCGCGCGCAGAAACAGCTCCATCAGGAAGCTGACTTCTTCTTGCGGACGGCGCCAGTTCTCGGTGGAAAAGGCGAATAGCGTCAAATAGCCAACGCCCATCTCCTTGCACGCCTTGACGGTTTCCCGGACCGCGTCCAGTCCGCGCTTGTGGCCGGCCACGCGCGGCAGAAAACGCTTTTTGGCCCAGCGGCCGTTGCCATCCATGATGATGGCGACATGCCGGGGCGGCGTCTGCCGCTCCGGCACATCCTTGCAGGATGCGGAAAACAAGTGCTACCCCTTACACAGCCATCAGGTCGGCTTCTTTGGCGGCCAGCATCTTGTCGACTTCGGCAGTGTACTTGTCCGTCAGCTTCTGGATTTCGTCCTGGCCGCGGCGCTCTTCGTCCTCGGTAATGGCCTTGTCCTTCAGCAGGTTTTTGAATTCGGTATTGGAGTCGCGGCGGATGTTGCGCATGGCCACGCGCGCGCCTTCGGCCTCGCCGCGCACGACCTTGATCAGGTCCTTGCGGCGCTCCTCGGTCAGCATCGGCATCGGCACGCGGATGATCTCGCCCATGGAGGCCGGATTCAGGCCCAGGTCGGAATCGCGAATGGCCTTCTCGATCTTGGCCAACATCGGCTTTTCCCACGGCTGCACGCCGATGGTGCGCGCGTCGATCAGAGTGACGTTGGCCACTTGGTTCACCGGCACGTCGCTACCGTAATAGTCCACCATGACATGATCCAGAATGCCGGTATGGGCGCGGCCGGTCCGAACCTTGCCCAAGTCGTTCTTGAACGCTTCCAGCGATTTCTGCATTTTTTGTTCGGCCGATTTTTTGATCTCGTTAATCATGTCGCACTCCCAATCAAAACTTCAAATGACAAGGCGAAAACGGCCATTGCCGTTTTCGCCTTCAGCAATTTTCAAACTCAGCAGTGTACCAGCGTGCCTTCGTCTTCGCCAAGCACGACCCGGCGCAGCGCGCCGTTCTTGAAGATGCTGAACACCTTGATGTTCAGGTTCTGGTCGCGGCACAGCGCGAAGGCGGTGGCGTCCATCACCTTCAGATTGCGCGAGATGGCTTCGTCGAAAGTCAGGGTCTGGTAACGCACCGCGTCCGGGTTCTTCTTTGGATCATCGGTGTACACACCATCGACCTTGGTGGCCTTCAGCATGATGTCCACGTTCATTTCCATGCCGCGCAGCGCGGCGGCGGTGTCGGTGGTGAAGAAAGGGTTGCCGGTGCCGGCGGCAAAGATCACCACCTTGCCTTCTTCCAGATACTGCATGGCCTTGCCGCGCACATAGGGCTCGGCGATTTGCTGCATGGTCAGCGCGGACTGCACGCGGGCGATCAGGCCCACCTTGGTCATCGCATCCTTCAGCGCCAGCGCGTTCATCACGGTGGCCATCATGCCCATGTAATCCGCCGTGGCGCGATCCATGCCGGCAGCGGCCGGCGCGACGCCGCGGAAGATGTTGCCGCCGCCGATCACGATGCCCACTTCCACGCCCAGCTCTACCACTTCCTTGATCTGGCCGACGATCTGCTCGATCGTGGCGCGGTTGATACCGTAGCTGTCATCCCCCATCAGGGCTTCGCCGGAAAGTTTCAGCAAGATGCGTTTATAGGCAGGAGCTTGGCTCATGATGTCCTCGGTTTTGGCGGTTTATGGTATTTCAGTTTGCAAAACGGCACCCTGCAAGCAGGGTGCCGTCGATACAGCGGTAAGACCAGATTACAGCTTGGCGGCGGCAGCCACTTCAGCGGCGTAGTCCACTACCTTCTTTTCGATGCCTTCGCCCACCACGAACATGGTGAACGCCTTCACCGAGGCCTTTTGTTCGGCCAGCAGCTTTTCAACGGTTTGATCCGGATTCTTGACGAACGGTTGGCCCATCAGGGTCACTTCGGCCAGGAACTTGTTCACGCGGCCTTCCACCATCTTGGCGACGATGTCGGCCGGCTTGCCGGATTCGGCAGCCTGAGCGGTGTAGATCTTGCGCTCTTGCTCCAGCGTTTCAGCCGGAACTTGGTCCTTGGACACGCAGATCGGCTTGGAAGCGGCGATGTGCATGGCCACGTCCTTGCCCACTTGCTCGGCGCCGGCGTAGTCGACGATCACGCCGATCTTGGCACCGTGCAGGTAGGTAGCGATGGCGCCTTCGGTCTGGTAGCGAACGAAGCGACGGATGGTCATGTTCTCGCCCAGCTTGGCGATGGCGGCCTTGCGGATTTCTTCCACTTGCTGGCCATCCACTTCCACGGCGGCCAGGGCTTCCACGTCAGCCGGGTTGGCGATGGCGACGGCCTTGGCGGCAGCGGCGGCCAGCGCCAGGAAGGTCGGATCCTTGGCGACAAAGTCGGTTTCGCAGTTCACTTCCACCAGGGCGCCCACGCCGGCTTCGACGTAAGAACCGATGATGCCTTCGGCAGCCAGACGGCCAGCCATCTTGGAGGCCTTGTTGCCGGACTTGATGCGCAGGATTTCTTCAGCCTTGGCCAGGTCGCCCTCAGCTTCAACCAGAGCCTTCTTGCACTCCATCATGCCCAGGCCGGTGGCCGCGCGCAGATCCGAAACCATTTTTGCGGTGATTTCCGCCATGCTTCACTCCTAGTATTGGATTACGTAAACAATCGGGTCCAAAAAAAGGGGCTTGCGCCCCTTTTGGTCCGCTTACTCGGCTTGGGCCGTTTCAGCGGCGGCGACGATCTCTTGCAGAGAGTGCGCGCGACCTTCCAGTACCGCGTCGGCGATGCCGCGAGCGTACAGACGGATGGCGCGACTGGAGTCGTCGTTACCCGGGATCACGTAATCGATGCCATCCGGGGAGTTGTTGGTGTCAACAACGCCGATCACCGGAATGCCCAGCTTCTTGGCTTCGACGATGGTACCCTTTTGGTAGCCAGTGTCGATAACGAAGATGGCGTCCGGCAGGCCCTTCATATCCTTGATACCGCCCAGCGAGCGCTCGAGCTTTTCAACTTCGCGCTGCAGGTCCAGCAGTTCTTTCTTGTTGTAACCGGTTTCGCCGGCAGATTCCAGGATGGCGCGCTTTTCTTCAAGACGCTTGATGGACTGCTTCACGGTCTTGTAGTTGGTCAGCATGCCGCCCAGCCAGCGGTGGTCGACAAACGGCATGCCGCAACGGGCAGCTTCTTCACGTACGATCTCACGCGCTTGACGCTTGGTGCCCACGAACATCACGGTGCCCTTGTTGGCAGCCAGACGACGCACGTACTCCTGGGACTCCACGAACAGCGGCAGGGTCTTTTCCAGGTTGATGATGTGGATCTTGTTGCGGCTGCCGAAGATGTACTTGGCCATCTTCGGGTTCCAGAAGCGGGTTTGGTGGCCGAAGTGAACGCCGGCCTCAAGCATTTGACGCATGGTAACGTTGGTGGACATGCAAAAACTCCTAAAAGGGTTAAGCCTCCATCCGCGCAGACAACCCGGCAAGCGGGCACCCTTTGGCGCGAATGTGCGTAGTTTTGATTAAAATCCCAGCCGGTATGGCAAGGACGCAAGATTCTAGCACCCGAAACGCCCCAGCCTCAAGCTTTTCCGGCCGATTTTCGCTCTTCTCGACGGCGGCGCAACCGATTGCGCGTCGCCCAAGCAACAAACCATAGCGGCAACACCCCCAGGCAAAATGCGATGCCCAGCCCCGCCGCAACGGAATCCTGCCCAATCGCCAACATCAGCACCACGTACAGCCAAGCCATCAACACGATCAGCATCATGAATTAAACAATCGTTTGAATTTCGCAAAAAAACCATCAACAATAGGATGTCATCCTAAACCTGCCCGCTTCCACGCATGCAAACCGCCATCACCCGCCTGTTCGGCATAGAACGTCCGCTGCTCTGCCCCGGCATGAGCTACATCGCCACGCCGGAACTGGTCGCCGCCGTTTCCAACGCCGGCGGCCTGGGCATCCTGGCCACCGGCCCGCTATCGGTCGACGCCACCCGCGCCGCCATCCGCCGCATCCGCGAGTTGACCGACAAGCCCTTCGGCATCGGCTGCACCCTGATGATGCCCGGCGCGGCGGACAATGCCAAGGTGGCACTGGAAGAGCGGGTGCCGGTGATCAATTACTCGCTGGGCAAGGGAGACTGGATAGCCAAGGCCGCCCATGCCTATGGCGGCAAGGTGATCGCCACGGTCGTGACGGAAAAGCATGCCCGCTCAGCCGAAATGAGTGGCGCCGACGCCCTGCTGGTCACCGGCCACGAGGCGGCGGCGCATGGCGGCAGCGTCACCTCCCTGGTGCTGATCCCCGCCATTCGACGCGCCAGCTCGCTGCCCATCGTCGCCGCCGGCGGTTTTGCCGATGGCCCCGGCCTGCTGGCGGCCCTGGCCCTGGGCGCGGATGCCGTGGCCATGGGTTCGCGCCTGGCGATGACCAAGGAGAGCCCGGTGCACGACAAAACCAAGGACATGATCCGCGAACGCGGCGTGGGCGACACGCTTTACTCCAAGAATTTCGATGGCTTATGGTGCCGCATGATGGACACGCCGGCCGCGCGCCAAGCCTGCCGCAAGCCGCTGGGACTCATACCCGCGGCCTTCCGCGCCAGCCAGATGGCGCAGCGCATGGGCATGCCGGTGATGAAGGTGGCGATAGGCGGCATGATTCGCCAGCCGCAGGCCTTGCGCCAGCTGGCGCTGTTCGGCGCGGCCACCGAATCCATCCGCCTGGCCATCCAGGACGGCAACCACAACCAGGGCGTGCAGTTGATCGGCCAGGCCCAGGGCCTGATAAACGATGTGCCGACGGTAGCCGAACTGTTCGAACGTGTCATGAACGAGGCGCAAGCCTGCCGCAAACGGCTGGCCACACTATAATCCTCCGCGTACGGCAAACCGGCGGCAAACGCCGCCGGTTTCATTGCCGCGGCCCGGCTGCGCAGCCTAGGCCGACATCGACTCGCCGCGCCGCTCATGGCTAAAGCGTATCAACACCGCGATCGCCAGCGCCACGATGCCCGCCACCATGGCCATGGCCATGCCGTAATTTCCGCCATTGGCCTTGGCCATATGCGCCTGCATGGGGCTATTGACCGAGGCCAGCAGATTGCCCAACTGATAAACCAGGCCCGGGAAAGTGGCGCGCACCGCCAGCGGCGAGATCTCGTTCAGGTGCGCCGGAATCACACCCCAGGCGCCCTGCACGGAAATCTGCATCAGGAAGGCACCCATGGCCAGCAGGAGCGGCGTGGTGGAAAAGGCCCACAGCGGCAGCACCGGCAGCGCGATCAAGGCCGCCAGCGTGATGGCGTTGCGGCGGCCTATCTTCTCCGACAAGGCCCCGATGGCAAGCCCGCCCACGATGGCGCCGACGTTGAGGAAGATGCCTATCATCTGCACCGTATGCGGATCAAACTGGTGCTGCACGCGCAGGAAGGTGGGGTACATGTCCTGAGTGCCATGCGAAAAGAAATTGAAGCAGGTCATCAACACGATGGCGTAAAGCGACAAGCGCCACTGCGCAGCGACGGTCTGCAGCAAGCCAGGTTTCTCCCGATGGCGCGCCGCCTCCCAGCTGGGGCTTTCCGGCACATTGCGGCGGATGTACAGCGTCAGCAGCGCCGGCAGCAGGCTGAGCATGAACATGCCGCGCCAGCCTATGTGTTCGAACAATTGTCCAAAGGCCAGCGTCGCCAGCAGATACCCGCTGGGATAACCGGCCTGCAGCAGCCCGGAGACAAAGCCGCGCGACTCTTTGGGAATGGTTTCCATGGTCAGCGAGGACCCCACGCCCCACTCGCCGCCCATCGCCACCCCGAACAAGGTGCGCAATATCAGCAGCACCATCAGATTGGGCGCGAAAGCGGATGAGAAACCCAGCACGGAATACAGCACGATATTGGCCATCAAAACCGGCCGGCGGCCGAAACGATCGGCCAATCTGCCAAAGATCAAGGCGCCGATGGGCCGCGCCGCCAAGGTCAGCATGATGGCCCAGCTGACCGCCTCGATGTCCGAGCCAAACTCCCTCGCCACATCCTTCAGCACAAACACCATCAGGAAAAAATCGAACGCATCCAGAGTCCAGCCCAGGTAGCACGCCAACACCGTCTGCTTATGCTCTTTGGTCCACGCCATTATTGTCTCCTCCATGTCAGGCCGTTCTATGCGACCGCATTTATGATAGATGGATTTCAAGACAAGAAGACAGGCGGAAAGAAATGGCAACAATCCAGTTGCATCAAGGGGCGCGAGGGCTATCGTAATGCCCGGCGAGGAAGTCTTGCTCCATGCGGCGATACTCCGCGCTGGCGCGCAACGCCGCCAAGCCCTGATTGAAGCGGCGCAACAAGGACGCCGCGCCTGGCGCCTTGCGGCTGAGCATCAGCCGATAGTCCGTGCGCACAAAGACATGCGGCGCGGCCACGATGGCGGCCCGCTCCCCAGGCGTGAAATGCTGGCGCAGCTCGGCCAGTCCAACCGAGCGGATCAGCGGAAAGAAATCCAGCCGCCCCAGCAGTAGCTGGCGCATGCCGGTCTGGATGTCTTTGGTCACGTAGTTGCGAATATTCCCGGCGCGGATGGCCTCCTGCCAAATGCCCAGCCGCGAGCCATTGGGCGTGGCCATGGTCATGCCGTAGAAGTCTTGCACGTTATCCGCCGCCATTTTGCGGCCGGCCAGGTGGAACACCACCTCTTCATCGCTGACCACGGGGTCGCTGAACAAGGCAAACTGCAGTCGCTCCGGCGTGATGGACCACACCACGGAGCCAGCGATCTCTCCGCTCTTCACCATGGCCTCGGCCCTGGCCCAGGGATAGAAATCGTAGCGCACCCGGATGCCGACGCGGCGGAACGCTTCGCTGACAATGCGTGAAGCGTAGCCCTGATCCGGCAGATTGGCGGACAGATACGGCGCCCACTCGCCATTGGCCAGCGTGATGGTTTGAACAGGCTCAGACGCCCAGCCTGGGCGCGCCATGGCGCAAATCAGCGCCAAGCAGATCCAACGCGGCATGGCGGACATGCCCTCCCCTTATTCGCGGCATCCTTAACAGGCTAGCCCTTGATGCCGGGACTCGCCAGACTCAGGCCTCGGAGAAGGGCCGCCCCTCGCGCAAGCGCAGCAGCCGCTGGTTGTCCGAACCGCGCCAGGGCTTCACCGTGGGCAGATCCTGGCGGTAGGGGCCGTCTATCAGCACATCGACGTAATGCAACAGCTCCAGATCCGCGACGTCCTCATGGCGATAGCCAGTCCATAGCCAGATGTCCTTGCCCGGATAGCGCGCCTTGAACCGCCGGCACAGTTCCAGTACCTCGCCCCGATTGGCCGGGTGCAGCGGATCCCCGCCGGACAGGCTCAGGCCGTCATGCGTGGCGCAATGCGCCAGCAATTGCTCGCGGATTTCCTCGGTAAACGGCCGCCCTGCCTTGCGGTCCCAGGTGGACGGATTGTGGCAGCCCGAACAGGCATGCGGGCAGCCGGCGACGAACAAGGTCACCCTCACCCCCTCGCCATTGACCAGATCGCAGGTGTAGTAACGATCGTAGTTCATCGCGCTCAGTGCTCGCCGCCATAGTGCTTGACCCGGCGCATCACTTCCTTTTGCTTGCCGGCATTGAAAGGCCTGGCGTTGGGACTGCCCAGATAGCCGCACACCCGGCGCGTGACGGACAACGAGGCGCTGTCGCGGTTGCCGCACTGCGGGCAGCAAAAACCCGACGCATCGGCCGCCGCCTCGCCCATGAAGCCGCACTCGCCGCATGAGTCCACCGGCGTATTGCTGCCGAAATACGGCACGCGCTGCAGCGCATAATCCCAGATCGCCTCCAGCGCCTTCAGGTTGTGCTGCATATTGGGCAGCTCGACATAGGTGATATGGCCGCCGCTGGCCAGCTCGGCGAAGCCAGCCTCCAAGTCTATCTTCTGGAACGGATTGACCTTGCGGAACACGTCCAGATGGAAGGAGTTGGTGTAATAGCCCTTGTCCGTCACCTCCGCGATCTCGCCGAATCGCTCCCGGTCCAGCTTGCAGAAGCGGTGGCACAAGGATTCGCTGGGCGTGGAATACAGCGAGAAACCGAAGCCGGTCTCGCGCCGCCACGCCGCCGCCGCCGCCGCCATGCGCGCCACCACCTGGCGTTGAAATGCCTGCGCCTCGGCGCTATCGGCGGGATGCGCGCCAAACAGCAATACCGCCACCTCGTGCAGGCCGATATAGCCCAGGGAAATGGACGCGCGGCCGTGATCGAACAGCCGCATGATGTCCTCGTCGGGCCGCAGGCGCATGCCGAAGGCGCCTTCGGTGTAAAGAATCGGCGCCACATTGGCCTTGACCCCTCGCAGCCGCTCGATGCGCAGCATCAAGGCGCGGAAGCACAGCTGCAGCCGCCGCTCCATCAGGCGCCAGAAGACGTCCGCATCGCCTTGCGCCTCGATGGCGATGCGCGGCAGGTTCAGGCTGACCACGCCCAGGTTGTTGCGGCCATCCAGCACCTCGCGGCCGGCGGCATCGCGCCAAACCGCCAGGAAGCTGCGGCAGCCCATGGGTGAGACCGGCACCGACGAGCCAGTGGTCTGGCGGATCAACTGCGCGGAAATGATATCCGGATACATGCGCTTGGATGTGCATTCCAGCGCCAGCTGCTTGATGTCGTAATTGGGATCGCCCGGCTTCAGATTGATGCCCTCATCTATGAACATCACCAGTTTGGGAAAGACCGGCGTGATGCCCTCCTTGCCCAAGCCCTTGATGCGCACGCGCAAGATGGACTGCTGGATGATGCGCGCCTCCCAGGTCGTGCCCATGCCGAAGGAAAAGGTGACAAAAGGCTGCTGGCCATTGGAGCTGAACAGGGTATTGATCTCGTATTCGCAGGCCTGGATGCCGTCATAGCACTCCTTCTCCGTCCGCTCGCGCGCATAGCGCTCCGGATCGGCGATGCCGTACTGCCTGGCCACCTCAAGGTTCTTGCGATAGCTCTTCAGCACGTAGGGCGCCAGGGTCTGGTCGATATTGGGAATGGTGGTGCCGCCATACTGGTGGCTGGCCACTTGGGCGATGATCTGCGCGGTGACCGCGCAAGCCACGCCTATGGACTTGGGGCTTTCTATCTGCGCGTTGCCCAGGCGGAAGCCCTGCTCCAGCATGCCTTTCAAGTCCACCAGGCAGCAATTGGTGAAAGGCAGGAAGGGCGAGTAGTCCAGATCGTGGAAATGGAGGTCGCCGTCATGGTGCGCGGTCAGGATATCCTTGGGCAGGAAATTGCCGGCGAATTGCTTGGAGACGATGCCGGCCATCAGGTCGCGCATCACGGGAAAGACATTGGCGTCCTTGTTGGCGTTTTCCGTGGTCGCCTCTTGGTCGGTCTTGTGCACCAGGCCCATCAGCTTGGCGTGCAGCTCCGAGCCCTGCGCGCGCACGGTGTCGCGGTCATGGCGGTATTCGATGTAGACGCGCGCCACTTCCGGATAGCGCCGCATCAGCGCGTCCTCCACCCGCTTCTGGATGGCTGGAATGTCCAGGCGGCCGTCGCGCGCCAGCTCGCGGCATTCGCGCTCCACTTGCGCGGCGATCTCCAAGGCCAGCGCAGCCGGTTCGGCGTGCTCTGCCGCCGCGGCAGCCTTGCGGCAGGCATTGGCAATCTTGCCGATGTCGAATTCCACCATCGCGCCATCGCGTTTGCGCACCTGAAGCATTGTCTCACCCCCATATCGAGTCGCAGGAGAAGCGGAAATGGCGCAACCCTGGCTGGCCGGCCCCGCAACGGACGATATTGTGGCCAATTTCCGACGCCGTCGCCCGGCTTTTTATTCAAAATATGGGTTTAATATTTGCCCGCGATCAATATATAGTGATTTCCGCGCCAGCCGGCCCCGGGCGCACAAAGCGATACACCAAAGTCATAATTTGCCGCGCATCATCCCTGACACGACCCCATGGAGACTGCCATGCGCCACCCCCTCGCCATCTGTCTGGCGCTCTCGCTGCCCGCCGGCGCCCTCGCTAGCAACCAAGAGTCCATACAGGGCCAGGGAGGACGCATCCTGAGCTACAGCTCCACCCAGATACGGGTGGAGCCCACCGCAGAGGAAATGCAACGCTATCTGCAAGTCCGCGACAGCAAAATCCAGAACGCCTCCCCCGCCGCCGCCCTGAATGCCGCGCGCCAAGCGCTGGAGCAGATGGGCTACAAGCGGGTGGATGTCGACGCCGATTTCGGCATCATTAGGGCGGAGAAGGACGAAGTGCTGGTCAGCCAGGCCAGGCAAGTGCTGCGCGGCCTGCTGAAATTGAAATTCCCGCTGCCGGGCAAGCCAGACCACCAGACCACGGAACTGACGCTGGCCCTGCGCGCCTCCCCCCAGCCCAGGCAGCTGCAACTGCGCGCGCATATCCGCCAGACCATCTGGGACAGCAATGGCAACTCCCGCACCCTGCTATGCAGCGACCAGGCGAGCTATCGCCAGTTTTTCGACACGCTGCAGCAGGCGCTGGCAAACCCGGCCCAGCGCTGCGCGCCCGGCGCGCAAAGCGGCTGCCCGTAAGCAAAAAAAAACACGCCGCGAAACCAGGTTCGCGGCGTGCGGTCCTTTGAGCGGCCATATAGGGCCGGCATCGACTACCGGGCTTAGTTCACCGGGCAGCTGTTGTTGGCGCGGTAATCCACCACCTTGATCTTGCCGGCGATGATGTCCTTGCGCGCGGCGACGATCTTCTTTTCCATTTCCGGCGTGATCAGCGCGCGGTTGTACTTGTCCAGCGCCCAGTCCACGCCGTTTTCCTTCAGGCCCATCAGCTTGACGCTGGGCTTCCAGGTGCCGTTCTTGGCATCGCGCATGGTTTCGTACACGGCGTTGTCCACGCGCTTGACCATGGAGGTCAGCACGGTGCCCGGCTGCATGTAGTTCTGGTTGCTGTCCACGCCGATGTAGTACTTGCCGGCGCTCTTGGCGGCCTGCAGCACGCCCACATTGGACAGGGCCGCGGCGGCGAAGATCACGTCCGCGCCGCGGTCGAACTGGCTCTTGGCCAGCTCATTGCCGCGCGACGGGTCGTTGAAGGCGGTCGGGGTGGTGCCCAGCATGTTTTGCAACACGACGGCCTTCGGGTTCACATAGCGGGCGCCTTGCGCGTAGCCGCAGCCGAAGGCGCGGATCAGCGGCACGTCCATGCCGCCCAGGTAGCCCACCTTGCCGGTCTTGGACTTCATGGCGGCGGCCATGCCCACCAGGAAGGAGCCTTCTTGCTCCTTGAAGGCGATGCTCTGCACATTGCTGCCCTTGGCGACGGAATCCACCAGCGTGAACTTGGTATTCGGGAATTCCTTGGCCACGGTTTCGATGGCCTGGCTGTATGCGAAGCCCACGGCTACTACCAGGTCGGCGCCTTTGCGCGCCATATTGCGCAGCACTTGCTCTTTTTGCGCGTCGTTGGTGGGCTGACCTTCGCGGTAATCAATCTTGAACTCTTTCTTGAAGCGTTCCGCGCCGGTGTAGGCGGCTTCATTGAAGCTCTTGTCGAACTTGCCGGCCTGGTCGTATACCACGGCAACGGAGAAGTCCTTGGCCAGCGCCGGGCCGGCCAGCAGAACTGCGGCTACAGCGCAGCCTGCGGTCTTGATCGCAAACGTCATTTTCATCAACTTTTCTAGTAGTAGTTTTGAGATGGAGCCGGATCGAACCCATCCATCCGGCGCTTCAACGAGGAACGCGTCGCGCGGAAAGCTCCCCAGGAGCATGGCGCGACGGGACTGGACGCGGAGCTTGCAGACCGCCTGCTGGCGGCGCATACAACTCGCCAATTGAAGCGGCGAGATTCTACCCAGCGCCACCCCTCGTGTAAACAAATATAGATAAAACTGTCGGAAAATTTTAAAACTGCCCGAATCCGCCCGGCAAAGCCGCGTTGCGGCACAGCGCGGCATCCTGCGCGCCCTTCTCCAGCGCCAACTCGATCAGCGCCGTGATCAAGTCGCGGTAAGACAGGCCGGCCGCCTGCCACAGCTTGGGATACATGCTGATATTGGTGAAGCCGGGCAAGGTGTTCAGCTCGTTGATCACCACCTCGCCGTCCGGCGTCAGGAACACGTCCACGCGCGCCATGCCGCTACACTCCAGCGCCTGAAAAGCCTGAATGGCGATGGCGCGGATGCGCTGGCAGGCTTCATCCGGGATATCCGCCGGCACCGCCACGCGCGCGCCGGCCTCGTTCAGATACTTGGTGTCGTAAGCGTAGAACTCGTCGGCAAGCACGATCTCGCCGCAGCCGCTGGCCTGCGGATGCTCATTGCCCAGCACCGCGCACTCTATCTCGCGGCCGACCACCGCCTGCTCCACCAGCGCCTTGTGGTCGAAACGGAAGGCTTCGTCCAAAGCCGCGCGCAAGTCTTCCGCGCGCTTGACCTTGCTCACGCCCACGGAAGAGCCCTGATTGGCCGGCTTGACGAACAGCGGCAGGCCCAGCTGGGCCACGATGGCGGCCAGATCCGCCTGCGCCGCCTTGGCCCGCGTCAGCGTGACGCCGGGTGCCACCTTCAGGCCGGCGTCGCGCAGCAGGCGCTTGGCCACATCCTTGTCCATGCACACGGCGGAACCCAGCACGCCGGCGCCGACAAAGGGAATGTTGGCCATTTTCAGCAGGCCCTGCAGCGAGCCATCCTCGCCCAAGGTGCCGTGCACGATGGGAAACACCACGTCCACCTGCTGCAGCGGGCTGGCGTTGGCGGCATCCACCAGCTGTCGTTCTTTCTCGCCCGGCACCAGGGCCAGGCCCTCGCCGGTTTCGCGCAGGGCGATGCGAGCGGGGTCGTCGGCATGCAACAGGAAGCTGGATGGCTGGCCGACATGCCATTGCCCCCGCTTGTCCACGCCTATCAGCAGGGCCTCGAATTTATCTTTATCCAAGGCCTCCAGGATATTCCTGGCGGACTGCAGGGACACTTCGTGCTCGGACGATTGGCCGCCGAAAATCAAACCCACCCGTATCTTGCCCATGGCCGCTTCCAACATAAGAAATCAAGTGGCGGCATGATAACGTAATTTCATGCCGCCCGCGGCTGGCTAGGCTTCGCTCGGCTCGTCCTCGGCGTCGTCGCCGCTTTCCAGCCGCAGCTGCGAAGCCAACTGCTTGCTATTGCGTATGCCCAGCTTGCGCAGCTTCTCCGCGCGGTTCACCAGATTGCCGCTGCCGCTGGACAGCTGCTTCATCGCGTCGGTGAAGGTATCGCGGCTGACATCCAGCTGCTTGCCCAGCTTTTCCATGTTCGACACGAAGCCGACGAACTTGTCGTACATCGCCCCGCCCTGGCGGGCGATCTCCTGCGCGTTCTGGTTCTGGTACTCATAGCGCCAGATGCTGGCGACGGTGCGCAGCGTGGCCAGCAGCGTGCTGGGGCCCACGATCATGATGCGGCGCTCGAAGGCCTCGTTGAACAGGCTCATATCGTGCTGCACCGCCAGCAGATAAGCCGGCTCAACGGGAATGAACATGAACACGAAGTCCAGCGTGTGCAACTTGTACAAGTCCTGGTAGCGCTTCTCCGACAGCGTGCGGATATGGGCGCGGATGGCGGCGATGTGGCCTTTCAGCTCCGCCTCGCGCGCGGCGTCGTCCTCGGCCGCGGTATAGCGGACATAGGCGTTCAAGGAAACCTTGGAGTCCACCACCAGCTGCTTGCCTTCCGGCAGGTCTATCACCACGTCCGGCTGGTAGCGCTTGATGCCGTCCTCGGTTTCCACCACGTCGGATACCTGCACCCGGTATTCGCGATCCTTGCTCAGGCCGGAGGTTTCCAGCACCTTTTCCAGCACCATCTCGCCCCAAGTGCCCTGCGCCTTGCTGCTGGCGCCGGTCAGGGCGTTGGTCAGCGCCACCGCGTCGTCGCCCAGACGGGTGTTCAGCTCTTGCAGCCGCTTCAGCTCCGTCTCCAGCGTCAGCCGCTCCTTGCTGTCCTTGTCGTAAGTGTCCTGCACCAGCTTGCCGAAGTTCTGGATGCGCTCATGCAGCGGATTGAGCAGCGCGCCCAGGTTTTGCTGGTTCTGTTCGGTGAAGCGCTTGGATTTTTCTTCCAGGATGTCGCCGGCCAATGCCTTGAACTGGTCGGACAGCGTCTGCCGCGCCTCCATCAGCAGGGCCAGCTTTTCCTGGTTTTGCTGCCGCTCCTGCTGCAGCGTGGTGGCCAGCTCCTGTTCGCGCGCGGTCAAACGGACAATGTCCTGCCCTTGCTGCAGGCTGCGCGCTTCCAGCGCTTCCAGCACCCGCCCCTGCTCCTCGCGCGCCGCCAGCTGCGCGGCCAATTCCCGCAATTCGCGCTGCGCGGCGGCCAAGGCCTGCTCCCTGTCCTGCAGCTGCTTTTCCAGCTCCGGCACGCGCTGAGCGCGGGCCACGTAAGCGCCCAGCTGGGTCTGGCTGTCCGCCAGCTGCTGGCCCTGCGCCTGCTGCGCGCGCACCGCCTCCTGCTCGCGCGAGCGCGCTTCGTCCAGTTGCTCGCGCAATCCCTGGCACTGCGCGTCCAGTTGCGCCGCTTGCTGGCTCCATTGCGCCAGTTCCCGCGCCGCCCGGCCGCGCGCGGCGAACCAGGCCGCGCCGCCGCCTAGCAAACCGACCAACAGGCCGATGATCAACATTTCCATTCTGTGTTCCCTATCGATGCCAGGCGTAGGGCGGATGCCCACGGGGCGATCCGCCATTCATCGCTTGCCTTAGACCGGCGAAACACCCGGCTTTGCCGGGTTTCCGCCCTACTTTACGCCGCCGCCCAATGTTGCAGATAAACCTGCAGCTCCTTGCGCCCCTGCCATTCGTTGGCGATCAGCTGATACACCGCCTGGATGCGGTCCGGCAGCCAATCCGCATGGTTGAACAGCATGGCGTCGAATTCGCAGCCCTCGCGCGCCAGGCGCAGCTTCAGGTGCTTATCGCCCACCAGTTTCTGGTTCACCACCAGGAACTGGTCGTTGAAGTAAGGCACCGGAAAGCCCTGGCCCCACACCTCCGCCGCCAGCGTTTCCGCCAATTGCAAGTTCAGCTCGCGCGCGGACAGGCTGCCGTCGGTTTCTATGGTGCGGGTCAGCTGCTTTTCGTCCAGCAGTTCGCGCGCCACGGCCTCGAAGGCCTGCTGGAACTCGCCGAAACGGCTTTCATCCAGGCTCAGTCCGGCCGCCATGGCGTGGCCGCCGAATTTCAGGATCAGGCCCGGATGGCGCTTGTAGACCAGGTCCAGCGCATCGCGCAGATGGAAGCCCGGTATGGAACGGCCGGAGCCCTTGATCTCGCCCTCGTCGCCGGGCGCGAACACGATGGACGGCCGGTGGAAACGCTCCTTCAAACGGGAAGCCACAATCCCCACCACGCCCTGGTGCCAGTCGTCGCGGTACAGGCTCAGCGTGTAGCGATTGTCGGCGTCGATGCCGGACAGCGCGGCCAGCGCCTCCTCCTGCATGCCGGCTTCGATACCGCGCCGCTCGCGGTTGAGCTTGTCCAGCTCCTGCGCCAGCCGCGTGGCTTGCTCCTCGTTGCTGGACAGCAGGCAGGCGATGCCCAGGCTCATGTCGTCCAACCGGCCGGCGGCGTTGAGGCGCGGCCCCAAGGTAAAGCCCAGGTCGAAGGTATTGGCCTTGTAGCTGGCGCGGCCGGCCACGCGGAACAGCGCGGCGATGCCGGGGGCCATGCGGCCGGCGCGCATGCGCTTGAGGCCGTTTTCCACCAGGGTGCGGTTGTTGCGGTCCAGCCGCACCACGTCCGCCACCGTGCCCAGCGCCACCAGGTCCAGCAATTCGCCCAGATTCGGTTCCGGCTTGTCCGCAAACGCGCCGCGCGCGCGCATTTCGGCGCGCAGCGCCATCAGCACGTAGAACATCACGCCCACGCCGGCCAGGTTTTTGGACGGGAAAGCGCAACCGGGCTGGTTGGGATTGACGATCAGCGCGTCCGGCAGCGTGTCGCCGGGCAGGTGGTGGTCGGTCACCAGCACTTCGATGCCGCGCGCCTTGGCCGCCTCCACGCCGGCCACGCTGGCGATGCCGTTGTCCACGGTCACGATGATGTCCGGCCGCTTGCGCGCCGCCAGCTCCACGATTTCCGGCGTCAGGCCGTAACCGTACTCAAAACGGTTGGGCACGATGTAGCCGATGGTCGCGCCCAGCGCGGACAGGCCCTTCACCGCCACCGCGCAGGCGGTGGCGCCGTCGGCGTCGTAATCCGCCACCACCAGCAGGCGCTGGCCGGCGGCGATGGCGTCGGCCAGGCGGCGCGCCATGGCGTCAATATTCTTCAGGCTCTGGTACGGCAACAGACCCTTCAGGCCGTAGTCCAGCTCCTGGCTGTCGAAAATGCCGCGGGCGGCGTACAGCCGCGCCTGCAGCGGGGTCAGGCCCTGGTTCAGCAGCTTTTGCTGCAGATCGGCGGGCACTTCGCGGGTAAGGATTTGCGACATGGTCTCTCAGTACAGCGCCGCCGGCGGCAGCGCGCGTTTCCAGAATTTCCACAGGTCCGCCGGCTTGACGGTCAGTACGAAGCCGGCCGGACCGGGAGCGATCAGCGTCAGCTGCGCCAGCCTGCCGCGGCGCAGAGCCAATAGCAGCGGCGCGAACCAGTCGCGCTCCATGCGCTCCAGCCCCTCGCGCCAGCCCCAGGCGTCGCGGTACTGCGCGGCGGCTTGCAGCGCGTCCGCCAGCAGCACGCTGTCCGCCTCGTCGTCCAGCCCGTCAAAGGCGAACGGCGCGTCGTCCACGGCCATGCCGGATTGCGCGGCCAGCCAGCGGAGCGCTTCGTCGTCCGCCAGCAGACGCGGCGCCGGCGCGCGCCAGTCGCCCGGCTCGCCCTCGCCCCACAGCCATACGCTGTTGATGGCCAGCTCGCCGCGCATTTCGCGCGCGTCGTTGACGGGCTGGGTGTATAGCAGCATCTGCAGCTCGTTCAGCATGCGGCTCCAGGCCAGGCCGGCCTCGCCCTGCGGCAGATGCTGGTTGATATCCTCGCCCACCACGTCCCACAGCGGCGAGAAGCTGGCGCGCAGCGGCGGTTTCGCCTGCAGCAGCCAGCGGCCCGGCTGGACCGCGTGAAAAGCCAGCCCATCCTCGCCGAAGTGGCGGTTCAACGCCTGCGTCAGCGCCTCCGCCTCGTCTTGCGCCACCTGCATCACGCCGACATCGGCCAGCAGCGCGCGGTCGCGGTCTATGCGCAAGTGGACGGGATCGGCCAACAGCCACTCGCCCGAATCGGCATCCAGGCCGGCCGCGCGCGCGGCCAGCCGCGCCAGGCCCTGCGGCGGCGCGCCCCACAGCTTGGCCAGGCAGGCGGCGAAGCGCCACTCGCGCTTTTGCAGCGCGCCCTTGCCCAGCAATTGCCGGAAGGCGGGCAGATCAAGCCCCTTGCAGACCTCGGCGCCATCATGCGCATCCAGCCAGCTCAGGCCCGGCATCAACACGGTTAATTTCATTTTCTTGCCAAATGATTGAAAGCAAAGGCCATTTTGACCGATGGGAATTTGGCGGAGGCGACAATCTGCGGCAAACTGACGACTTTTGCCGGAACTATCGCCCGCGCGCCTCGCCAAACAGGCTTTTGGCGCGCGCCGACGGCGACGCCGGAACCCGTCAATATCTTGCATCAGGCAGGCCTTGCCTGCCCGGAAAAGTGATGGATTATCGCAAACTGCTACACATCCCGCAAAAATGCGCCGACCGGCTGCTCAATCATCACCTGAGCTGGCTGGGCGTGGCCGCCTGCCTGCCGCTGCTGGGCACCGCCACCGCCTTCGCCGTGGCCAACGGCGCCAAAGAGACCGAACCGGCGGCCATCCAGCAACAACAGGTGGTGGAGCGGCTGGCCCTGCCTGAATTCCGCTTCGCCGACAGCCAAACCCGCTACTGGCGCGATGAGTCCGTCCAGCGCGGCGACACCATCGCCCGCGTGCTGAGCCGCGTGGGCGTGCGCGGCGACGAAGTGCGCGCGCTGCTCTACGGCGACAACCCGCAGGCCAAGAGCCTGGTCAAGCTGAAAGTGGGCGCCACGCTGTCCATGCAAACCAATGACGCCGGCGAGTTGTTCGGCCTGCGCTTCCTGCAGGACGACGACAACGGCGAGCAGATTCTCGTCGCGCTGGAAAAGCGCGACGGCAAATGGCAGGCCAGCAATGACCCGGTGGCGGCGGAAAGCGTGGAGACCGTGCGTTCCATCAACGTCAAGCGCAGCGCCGTATCCGAACTGGCGGCGGCCAACGTGCCCTCCGACATCCGCAGCCAGCTGGCCGAAGTTTTCGCCGATCAGTTCGACCTCGCCAGCCTGCGCGCCGGCGACCGCATCAACCTGGTGTACGAAACCATGGTCTACGCCGGCTCGCCCATCGCCAGCGGCAACCTGCTGGCGGTGTCCATCGAACGGCAAGGCAAGCTGTACCAGGCCTTTTACTTTGCCCATGACAGCGAAAGCGGCGCCTTCTATGACGCCGCCGGCAAGCCGGTGAAGAAGGGCTTCAGCCGCCAACCCGTGTCCGGCGCCCGCATCAGCTCCGGCTTCGGCCTGCGCAAACACCCCATCCTGCACACCCTGCGCATGCACACCGGCATAGACTACGCCGCCAGCGCCGGCACGCCCATCGTGGCGCCGGCCGACGGCGAAGTGGTCAAAGCCACGCGCGAAAACGGCTACGGCAATGTGGTGATGATCCGGCACAACGCCAAGCTGGCCACGCTGTACGCCCATATGCGCGGTTTTGCCAAGGGCATGAAGCCCGGCATCAAGGTCAAGGCGGGCCAGGTGATAGGCTATGTCGGCAGTACCGGCCGCTCCACCGGCGCGCACCTGCATTTTGAGGTTAGAATCAACGATCAGCCGGTAAACCCGGCCACCAACGCCCTGCCCACGCCGGGATTGAGCCGGACCCAGCTGGCCGAGTTCGGCGCCAAGCGCGTCCAGCTCAGCGCCAAGCTGAACCTGCTGCAAAACATCCCGGTCAATGTTGCCCAGATCGATTGATGAACGACCTATATATTGGAATGATGTCCGGCACCAGCCTGGACGGCGTGGACGCCGTGCTGGCGCGCTTCGACTCCGCCGGCCGCCCCACCCTGCTGGCGGACCACGCCCTGCCCTATCCTGCCGCCATCAAGGCGGAGGTGCTCGCCTTGCAGGCCCGCGGCCATGACGAGTTGCACCGCGCCGAGACCCTGGCCAACCGCCTGGCCGCGCTCTACGCCCAGGCCGCGCTTGGGCTGCTGGAACAGTCCGGCCATCGCCCCCAGGATATCCGCGCCATCGCCTGCCATGGCCAGACCATCCGCCATGCGCCGCACGATGGCTACACCATACAGCTGGGCAATATGGCGCGGCTGGCGGAACTGGCCGGCATCGACGTGATCGCGGACTTTCGCCGCCGCGACGTGGCCGCCGGCGGCCATGGCGCGCCGCTGGTTCCCGCTTTTCAGCAAGGCGCGTTCTCCAGCCCGGACGAAAACCGCGTCATCCTGAACATAGGCGGCATCAGCAATCTCGCCCGGCTGCACGCCGGGCAAGACGCCATCGGCTTCGACTGCGGCCCCGGCAATATGCTGATGGACGCCTGGTGCCTGCGGCACACCGGCCAAGCCTATGACGACGACGGCCGCTGGGCCGCCTCCGGCCGCATCCACGCCCCCCTGTTGGCCGCCATGCTGGCGGAACCGTATCTGAGCCAGACCCCGCCCAAAAGCACCGGCCGCGACCTGTTCGACGACGCTTGGCTGGAGGCCCGCCTATCCGCCCTGCCCGCGCCGCCGGCCGCCGCCGACGTGCAGGCCACCCTGCTCGCCTTCAGCGCGCGCTGCGCCGCGGACGCCATCGCCCAGCACTGCCCCGGCAACGAGGCCGTCTATGTCTGCGGCGGCGGCGCCCGCAACCGCGCGCTGCTGGCGGCCATCGGCAGCCTGCTGCCCGGCCAGCGCGTCGCGCCGATCGAAGAACTGGGCATGCCGGCGCAGCTGATCGAGGCCGTCGCCTTCGCCTGGCTGGGCTGGCGCTTCAACCAGCGCGCGCCGGGCAACCTGCCGGCCGTCACCGGCGCGCAGGGACCGCGCATCCTGGGCGCGCTGTACCCACGCTGAAATCGCAAGGCAGCATACAAAAACGTTGAAAGAAACTGGCTGCTGGCTATCATAGGCGCATCATCCTACTGACTAGTCCTTTCATGCCGCTGCCGCCACGCTTGCGCCGCCTTTCCGCCCTGCTCCCGCCCCTCTGCCTGAGCTTGGCTTTGGCATGCCTGCCGCGGGCAGCCGGGGCGGCCGAACTGCGCTGCGCCCCCAGCGGCAAACTCTACGACTACCGCTGGGCTTTGCTGCAACTGGCGTTGGACCATACGCGCAAGCCGGGCGGCGACGACACGATCAAGCAATTGGACACCGCGCACATCACCCAGGCCAGGCTGCTGGCGATGATGAAGGCTGGCGCCATCGACGTGATGGCGCTGGGCCCCAGCGTAGAGCGGCTGGCGGCGCTGCAACCGGTCAAGATAGACATCCTGCGCGGCTTGCTGGGCTACCGCGTTCTGCTGATACGCAAAAGCGACCAGCCGCGTTTCCAGCGCCTGAGCCCGGCAGAACTCAAGCGCAGCGTCCGTTTTGGCTTCAATAGCCAGTGGGCGGACCTTGCCATCCTGGAGGCCAACGGCCTGCAGCTGGTGACCTCGCCCAGCTACGAGGGGCTGTTCGCTATGCTGAGCGATCAGCGCTTCGACGCCTTTCCGCGCGGCATCAACGAATACGCCAAGGAGTTGGCGGTCTACGGACCGCGCTACCCGGACCTCGCCGCGGACAACAGCCATGCTCTGTTCATGCGTTTCCCGGTGTATTTCTGGGTGCGCAAGGGCAATGATGCGCTGGCCCAGCGCATCGAAACGGGGCTGATCCTGGCCCTGCGCGACGGCTCCTTCAAAAAGCTGTTCGTGCAATACCACCAGCCGGAAATCGCGCTGCTGAAACAAGAGACGCGCACCGTGCTCTACCTGCGCAACCCCATGTTCCCCGACCCGCTGCCGGACAGCGAATACCGCTGGTGGCTGCCGCCCTCCATCAAGATGCAGCCCCTGCCCTGAGCCCCGCCTCAATCTGACGGTAAACTTTCCATCCCATTATCGTAGCAAGCGCGCAACAGTGCGTTTACACAACATATAGTGGACCCCAGCCGCCGCCATGCCATGTGCTTGGGAGACCGCGGCTTTCCAAGGCTTGCGCCGCCCGCCCATTCATTGCCGTTTTTTTGCAGAAAAATTTCCACGGCGCGCAAAGCCAATAACGGCGCGGATTTCCGGTTTTCTGCGCAAAGTCAAGACTTGAACTGTGTCACCCTCAACACTAGAATTTGGGCAGTCCTAGCGGCGCAGACGGTATATATTGTGTTTACCCACAGCCCGCACACAGCTTTTCAACAGAATTGTCCACAAGCCGACCTGCCGCCAAGAATGCAGCGCGGCCGGACCTAAACTTCTCTTTATCGAGGGATACATGCAACTGACCACCTTTGAAGGGCAAACCGCCGCCGAACTCGGCCGCGCCGCCGCGCCGCAAGCCGATTTCAGCCAGTACAAAACCATCCGTCGCAATGGCGCGGTGGTGCCGTTCGAACCCGTCAAAATCTCCATCGCCATGACCAAGGCCTTCCTGGCCGTCATGGGCCAGCAAGGCGCCACCTCCGCCAGCATCCGCGACAAGGTGGCGCAACTGACGGAACAGGTGGTCAACGCGCTGATGCGCCGCAAACCGGAAGGCGGCGCCATCCACATCGAAGACATCCAGGACCAGGTGGAGCTGTCGCTGATGCGCTTCGGCGAGCACGACGTGGCCCGCGCCTACGTGCTGTACCGCGAACAGCGCTCGCAAGAACGCGCCGCCCGCGGCGAGGCCCTGGCCAATGTGCAGATCAACGTGCTGCGCAAGGACGGCCGCAAGCTGCCGCTGGACGTGGCCCGCCTGCGCGCCAGCATCGAAGCCGCCAGCAAGAACCTGGCCGGCATCGACGTGGACGCCATCCTGTCCGAAACCCTGAAGAACATCTACGACGGCGTGCCGGAAGAAGAAGTGGGCAAGTCCGCCATCCTGGCCGCCCGCTCCATGATCGAGCAAGACCCGGCTTACGATTACGTGACTGCCCGCCTGCTGATGGGCAACATCCGCCTGGAAATCCTGGGCGAGGCCGTCAGCCAGGACGAAATGGCCGCCCAATACGCGCCCTACTTCGCCGACTACGTGAAGAAGGGCATCGCCGCCGAGCTGCTGGACGAAAAGCTGGCCGAATACGACCTGAAAAAACTGGGCGCGGCGCTGGACGCCGAGCGCGACCTGCAATTTGGCTACCTGGGCCTGCAGACCCTGTACGACCGCTACTTCCTGCACATCGACGGCGCCCGCATCGAAATGCCGCAGGCCTTCTTCATGCGCGTGGCCATGGGCCTGGCGCTGAACGAAGTGAACCGCGAAGCCCGCGCCATCGAGTTCTACCAGCTGCTGTCCAGCTTCGACTTCATGTCGTCCACGCCCACGCTGTTCAACTCCGGCACCCGCCGCAGCCAGCTGTCCAGCTGCTACCTGACCACCATCGCCGATGACCTGGACGGCATCTACGAAGGCATCAAGGAAAACGCGCTGCTGTCCAAGTTCGCCGGCGGCCTGGGCAACGACTGGACCCCGGTGCGCGCCATGGGCAGCCACATCAAGGGCACCAACGGCAAGTCGCAAGGCGTGGTGCCGTTCCTGAAGGTAGTCAACGACACCGCCGTGGCGGTGAACCAGGGCGGCAAGCGCAAGGGCGCCGTCTGCGCCTACCTGGAAACCTGGCACGCCGACATCGAAGAATTCCTGGAGCTGCGCAAGAACACCGGCGACGACCGCCGCCGCACCCACGACATGAACACCGCCAACTGGATTCCGGACCTGTTCATGAAGCGCGTGATGGAAGGCGGCGAGTGGAGCCTGTTCTCCCCGTCGGAAACCCCGGACCTGCACGAGCTGTACGGCCAAGCCTTCGAAAAGGCCTACACCGCCTACGAAGCCAAGGGCAAGCGCGGCGAGCTGAAGGTGTACAAGCAGATTCCGGCGCTGAGCCTGTGGCGCAAGATGCTGACCATGCTGTTTGAAACCGGCCACCCGTGGTTCACCTTCAAGGATCCGTGCAACATCCGCAGCCCGCAGCAGCACCGCGGCGTGGTGCACAGCTCCAACCTGTGCACCGAGATCACGCTGAATACCAGCGACGACGAAATCGCCGTCTGCAACCTGGGTTCGGTCAACCTGTCCGCCCACCTCAAGGCTGACGGCACGCTGGACAGCGAAAAGCTGCAGCGCACCATCCGCACCGCCCTGCGCATGCTGGACAACGTGATCGACATCAACTTCTACCCGGTGGTGAAGGCGCGCAACTCCAACCTGAAGCATCGCCCGGTGGGCATGGGCATCATGGGCTTCCAGGACTGCCTGCATCAAAAGCGCGTGGCCTACGGCTCCGACGCCGCGGTGGAGTTTGCCGACGAATCCATGGAAATGGTGGCTTACTACGCCTACCTGGCCTCCACCGAACTGGCGGAAGAGCGCGGCCGCTACCCGTCGTACAGCGGCAGCCTGTGGGACCGCGGCATCCTGCCGCAGGACAGCATCAACCTGCTGGCGGCCGAGCGCGGCGGCTACCTGGAAATGGACCGTACCGAGCGCCTGGACTGGAGCGTGGTGCGCGCCCGCATCAAGCAATACGGCATGCGCAACAGCAACTGCCTGGCCATCGCCCCGACCGCGACCATCGCCAACATCATCGGCGTGTCGGCAAGCATCGAACCGACCTACCAGAACCTGTTCGTGAAGTCCAACCTGTCCGGCGAATTCACCGTCACCAACGAATATCTGGTGCGCGACCTGAAAGCCGCCGGCCTGTGGGATGAAGTGATGGTAGCCGACCTGAAATACTTCGACGGCAGCCTGGGCCAGATCGACCGCGTGCCGGCCGAGCTGAAAGCCATCTACGCCACCGCCTTCGAGCTGGACCCGCGCTGGCTGGTGGAAGCCGCCTCGCGCCGCCAAAAGTGGATCGACCAAGCGCAGTCGCTGAACCTGTACATGGCCGGCGCCTCCGGCAAGAAGCTGGACGAGCTGTACAAGCATGCCTGGCTGCGCGGCGTGAAGACCACCTACTACCTGCGCACCCTGGCCGCCACCAGCGCCGAGAAGTCCACCGGCCGCGGCGGCGAGCTGAACGCCGTCTCCAGCCAGGCGCAAACCGCGCCGGCCGCCGTGGACAACACCCCGGCCACCGACGCCAAGTTCTGCAGCATCGACAACCCCGATTGCGAATCCTGCCAATAAGGCAGATTTCGTAGGGCGGAAGCCCCCTTGGGGGCGTTCCGCCTAGTCGGAGCATCAGACGAAAGCCTCCAAAGGAGGCGTTCCGCCAACCGGCATACCCATCTTCAAACCGCTTGCCAGCAGGCGGTTTCTGGATGTGAAAGCAAGACGGCAACCCGCAGCAAAAGCAGCAGACCCATGACGCAACGAGAGCGACTATGAGCCTGGAAGCCTTTTTCAAACACTACCGCGACAGCTATTCGCAACTGGACTGCGCAGGCGTGACCGGCCACTTCACCGTGCCCTTCACCGCCATCCACCAGGGCGAGCTGACCGGTTGGCTGGACATGCCGTCTTTGATCGACACCACGGCGGCGCTGCTACAGTGGTACCGCAGCCAGGGCTTTGTCAGCGCCAGCCACCAGCTGGAAAGCGTCACCCCGCTGGGCGCGGGCGCCGCCACCGCCATCGTGGCCTGGACCGTGCAGCGCGCCGACGGCCGCGCGCCGTGGCGCTACCACACCGGCTACCACCTGAAAACGGTGAACGGCGCCTGGAAGATTTACGGGCTGGTGCAATACGACACCAGTCCGGAGCAGCACACCCTGGCCACGCAGGCGGCATCGCCCGCACATGACGCAGGGTAGCAAACCAACCGCCGGGGCAGCGGCCAACCGCCCCGCAGCGCAAGCACAGGCCCAGCCTGGGGAGGACGAGATGCAGACATTTGAAAACATCGGCATTAGCGGGTTTTGCGAGGACAAATCGCACAACCCGGACAAGCAGTTCCTGCTGTTCAACATGTACCTGCAGCTCAGCCGCACCCCGCCATGCGAATGGAAGGACTACTTCGCCGAATCCCGCCGCGCGCCGCGCGCCGCCGTCTGGCGCAAGGCCTGGGTGGAAGGCGACTGCCTGGTGGTGTACTGCCAGCCGGAAGAATTGCAGCAGGAAATCGAAATTCTGAAACAGGACCTGGCCGCCGCCAACCGCCAGTACCGCCAGCTGCAGCAGCTGCGCGCGCAGCGCCGCCGCCAGCAGGAACAGATGGACCAACAGGAAGCCAGCGAGCGCAAGCTCATCCATCAGCTGGCCCAGCAACTGCGCTTCTAAACCGGGAGAGCACATGAGCGCCACCGCCTACTGCCTGCTGCGCCAAAGCGCCGGCGGCCGCCGCCTCAGCGCAAGAAACGCCGGCGACGCCGCTTACGCCTACTTTATCCAGGCCCAGCCCGCGGCCGACCCGCCGCTGGAGGCCGGCCAGGCCCGCACCGTGGCCGTCAGCCAGCTGCGCCAGCCGCAGGCGGCGCCGCATCGCCCCCAATACGCAGTCAAAACCGCATAAAACCCAGGCCGCGCCGCGCGCGGCCAGCAATTGAACACATCAGGAGCACTCATGTTGAATTTCGAAGACACCCTCCCCACCCCGGCCGCCGCCCCCTCCTCCATGGACGCCCATGGCACCGGCCGCGTCAACGTGGTGGACAAGAAGGTGATCAACGGCACCACCGACGTCAACCAGCTGGTTCCCTTCAAGCACAAGTGGGCCTGGGAAAAGTACCTGGCGCAGTGCGCCAACCACTGGATGCCGCAGGAAGTGAACATGCAGCGCGACATCGAACAATGGAAAACCGGCCAGCTGACCGAAGACGAAATGCGCATCGTCAAGCGCAACCTGGGCTTCTTCGTCACCGCCGACTCCCTGGCCGCCAACAACATCGTGCTGGGCACCTACCGCCAGATCACCAGCCCGGAATGCCGCCAGTTCCTGCTGCGCCAGGCCTTTGACGAAGCCATCCACACCCACGCCTACCAGTACATCGTGGAAAGCCTGGGCCTGGACGAAGGCGAAGTGTTCAACGCCTACCACGAAGTCAAGTCCATCCGCGACAAGGACGAATTCCTGATCCCGTTCATCGACGTGCTGTGCAACCCGGAATTCAAGACCGGCACCATCGAAAACGACCAGAAGCTGCTGAAGTCCCTGATCGTGTTCGCCTGCATCATGGAAGGCCTGTTCTTCTACGTCGGCTTCGTGCAAATCCTGGCCCTGGGCCGCCAGAACAAGATGACCGGCGCCGCCGAGCAGTACCAGTACATCCTGCGCGACGAGTCCATGCACTGCAATTTCGGCATCGACCTGATCAACACCATCAAGCTGGAAAACCCGCTGCTGTGGACCGACAGCTTCAAGGCGGAAGTGACCGAGCTGTTCAAGCAGGCCGTGGAGCTGGAATACGCCTACGCCGAGGACACCATGCCGCGCGGCGTGCTGGGCCTGAACGCCAGCATGTTCAAGGAATACCTGCGCTTCATCGCCAACCGCCGCATGCAGCAGATTGGCCTGGATCAGCTGTTCCCGGGTGTGAACAACCCCTTCCCGTGGATGAGCGAGATGATCGACTTGAAGAAGGAGAAGAACTTCTTTGAGACGCGGGTGACCGAGTATCAGACTGGTGGGGCGTTGAGCTGGGATTAATTTGATGTGTCAGAAATCGGAAAGCTTGAAATTTTGTAGTCAAAATTTGCAATTTCCGATAGCCAAAGCATGAAATCTTGCTTGGCAACAAGAGAAAGGCCCTGCAACGCAGGGCCTTTCTCTTGTTCAGAGGTAGTAGTCACCTGCCGAGGACTTCGGCATATCGGCTTAAGCAGCCAGTCCGCTGGATGATGCGTAAAGCAAGTTGACACAAAATTGCGGACACGCCACTCCGGATGCCCTCTGGCACTTGAGCAGGCATGTCTAGCGAAAAGCTGTTGTTAGGGGCACACTTTGTGAGCAGTTTACGGATTCCGGCTTGTCTGTTCGTCAAACTGGCGATAAATTTTCAGAGCGCGCTCACGCACAAAGCGAGTGCGTCGCTATTTGCTCATCTTGGCGCCGGAAATCCCTGGCTTAGGCCGCTCGGTTGATATGATAGAGGTTAATGCTTTCAGCCTCAAAAAACAGTGGCTGAATCAGCGGGTGATCTAGTCAATTGGTTGAGAATGACTGGATCACAATTGGAATCTTTTTGGGGGAGCTTAGACGTGCTGGATTTTGTAGTAATAGACGGGCAGCGTGCCTCGATCGGAGAGCACGCACACCTGTTCCCCGGATATTTCAGTACCGACTCAATGTCGTTAATGTTGGGAGAAAACGGGTCTGGAAAGACACGGCTTCTCCAAAACCTAGCAGAAATACTAACGGCAGGAGCCTCTCTCGGGGATCAAGGCCATTGGGCCACTCGCGATCAACATGGCAGAGTTCAGATGCGCGATGCAAAAGAGCCTCCACCCAGCCTTGGAGTCGTGTACTACACACCATTGCACTTCCAGCGGTCAATTCGCTCGCATCGAAACTTCGTTAATGCATCAAAGCTTAAGGCAGCTTCGCTAAAGCAAAGCATGCTGACTAACTTTTCAGCCGTGGCTCAATCACTTGGTGTTTCTACAGAGCTTATGGCATCACTCTCATACCAGCAAAGCATTTTCGAGCGTTTGGTCATCCCTACCCTCCTAGAGATGAAAGGCAACATCCTTGATGACTCAATGAATGTTGATCTGCAGGAATACGCTGAGTATCGGAAGCAAGGGCCATCCAGTGGCAAGGAGTCGAGAACTAAAGCCTTCTCACAACACCTACAGTGGTGGATCGAATCAACTCTCGATCAACGTCATGGCCCACTTTATCGCATCGCAGCTTTAGCAACCCTTGAAGAGTTAAGCAGAGAGCAAAAGCATAGGCTTATTGTCACGATGGCGATCCTCGATAAACTTGAGCTGGCGAATTTTGAATATTACAGCTCAATCAACTCATCTGAGTTTACAGATGCTATCGAAAATTTCAATAGGGCACTCAATTCGTCGCTGTCAATCTTAACAAACAGGAATAACCTACCACTACAACAATTCAGTGATACGGCCGAAGTCCAATTTGTTGTTGATGGAGTTATGCTTCTTCAAGAGATTGAGGGCAGCGGCTCCTCGTTTAAATTGTCGTGGTCGAACCTCAGTTCTGGACTACTTTCACTCGTAGATCAATTCGCACGACTAGAGGTTTCCCTTTCCCGCTTAGCCTCACGTAACCTGAGGTCCGTGCTGATTTTGATCGACGAAGGTGACTCCTATCTACATCTAGATTGGCAGCGCCAATATGTTGAAAAACTGGATCAATTTTTATCTTCAGCAAAGAATCGATTCGGATTCAATGAAATTCAGACAATCCTCGCAACGCACTCCCCGATTATATCAGGAGACTTTCCATCAGCGCTAATTCAGAGAATTGGAAGCGAAATGGACCAAGACATCAAGACATTTGCTAACTCTTTAGATGCGCTGGTTCTAGATGCATTTGGCACGCCCTCTATAGGATCGAAAGCCGCTCGAGAGGTTGTGCGGCTGCGGACACGTTTTCTTCAAGGAATCCTCACAGACGAAGATCACTATCTCATAAGTGAGATTGGTGACGAACGATTGCAGCGTGCCGTATTGGCTCAGCGGGATACACTAAATGATCATTGAGATTCATGATATTTGGGATGATGCAGCAGAGCAGCACGAGACTTTCTTACGGGCAACAGTGACAGATGCTCGCCAACGGGAACTGGCGATTGTTGGCCCCGTTTCTCCTGTTATGCGAGCAGTCTGGGATTTCGTTGATCGGAATTTGAATATATTGGTTGACGCAGGCATCCGTGATTTCACTGACGTGGTTAACGACTTCACAACCACGTTCCCCCCCAATAGCTCCCTACTAGAGCAAGCCAAGGATAAGTTCAAAAGGATCTTTGACTACGACTTGTTCCGAGATAATCGGGTCGGCTGGGGAGCATATTCACTATGCAGCCTAGCTCGCTATGAGGTTTGCCCGTACTGTCATATCAGAGCGACCAATACGGTTCCACGCGATGCTGCCAATGCCGGCTACCGGCCTCAACTAGATCACTTCTACGATAGGGCTAGATACCCATTTTTGGCTCTATCATTGGGAAATCTTGTGCCCTGCTGCGGGACATGCAATGGTCCCGGCATGAAACACACCAAAGACTTTGTCACCCAACCGCATCTTAACCCGCTATGCGACGTTGGTGTTCTATCCTTTGAACTTGGCCCTGCAAATGGAGCCGCATGGAATCCGGTGCTGCGAGCGCTGCGAGAACCTGCAGAACGGTTTGAGGTGCGCATCAAGGTACCTGCAGGACATACCAAAGCGGCGAATTCCCTTCAAACCTTTCAGCTTCGCTCACAGTATCAAACGAAACTTCGAGATGCATACAGAGTTGCTAAGCTTGGCTGCTCCCCTGCTTTCTCGCGCTCTGCTCATCTCGCCACAGGTCTAGATGTTCACGACATGACAATTTCAGAGCATCTGGGATTCGACCCTAATGGAGACGAGTACAAAAACCAGTCTGAGGGAAAAATGCGTCGGGATGTCTATCTTGATTCGAGATGCTGGCTGCCAAATAATCCTTGACCGGATAAGGGTGGTACTGCATGGGCAGCCAGTTTCTTTGCATGCAAGGCCCCGGGGGCAAACCACCGAGCACCTTCCTCGGCCGTTCTTCGTTGCATTCCCGGCTCCATCTTTCTATCTTGACACAGGCATGAACTAAACTAGTAAATCAGTGCCCATTCAGGCATTCGTCATGCAAACGTCCGTTGAAGGGGCCAGACCAGCCTGAGAAAAACGCTTCTTCAATCCGATATTCTGATCAGGGCTCGCGTGAAGACGGGCGTCGTTTCCACTTAGCCCATCAGCATGAGTCGGAATGGCAATTTTTGGGGTAACGCCATGGCAGAGTCTTCCTTCAGCAGTCAGAAGGAAAAGTTGCTAAATTCACTATTGATTATTCAACGAATCCAACATCCATTGAAACTGTCGACGAGCCGATGAAATAAGCTGGTCAAAGACTATCGCGGAAACACCTGACTCACGATTATCGGCGGGAAAGTCTGGCGTCCGCCTCCCCCCAATCAACAAGACCTTAACAGGCACACTAATATGCTTACCAAAATCATGTCGATACGAGATTGCCTGCAAATAGTCAGCATGGTTTAGCGAATGATCTGGTCGCTTAAATTCAATCAACAAGTATTCTCCATGTATGTTTTCATTAAGCAATAGGTCTGGTCGTTTGTCGGATTTATTTCCCACGTACTCTTTTGAAAGGTAGTCTTCCACCTGTCGACGCAATGTAACGTTGCTGGAGAATAGAGAATATTCGGATCCGAACACCCAAAGATTGCGCTCTAAGGCTTTGTGCACAATAGCTTCAGAGGTGGATTTATCGCAAACCAGTATATCAAGCTGATCCAAGAATAACGAGCGAGCACTCACTTGCTCGACTAAATAAGCCATCTCTGCCAAACCAAAATCGTTTAGCCCCTCCGCTAGAGCAGATATGTCTCTCCGAGAAGAGTCTGCAATATGTTCCAATAAAGTTCGATAGTCCGAACGCTCCAAAGCCTCAAGTAATACGTAAACGATAGGTTCAATTTTACTTTCCGGTTCGCCATAATACTTATCCAGCACCTTTTTAATGGCGCGATCGGCGAACTGGCGTTTATGCTCGGGCAGTGCGCTCAAGCGCACTAGAATGGCCTTTTGCAAGCGTGCTTGAGCTAGCTGAATTTCTTGGCGGTACTGTTGCTCGAAGGCCTCTCGAAGGATGGGTCGGACATATTCCTCAACTGCCCGCAACAATTCACTGTTCTCGACTAAGGAATCCCAGCCCGCGGTGACATGTTCACGCAAGCCATCGGCATCAATTTCACCATATAGTTTTCGCAGCAGCTTAGAAGGAAAGTCTTCCTGATTATCCAATCCAAAAAAGCTCGGCTTGCCGATTGACTTCCCATCAACTCGCAACGTAATTCCAGGTTGGCGCAGACCTGCTTTACCATTACTAATTGAAAAACGCAGCTTCACTTTGCCAGCCTCTGGCAAATTTTTTTCAGCTTCGGTAAAGCTTCCCGCTATATCATCAACATCAAGAGGTTTGCCATTTACAGTAATGGAGAAGTCGTCCTGCCGACCATAATCTTGAAGCAATACCTGACGCAGTTTATTGGCATCCGGATAAGCCATCCCTTGATGCAGTCCTGTCAGCGTAATAGTCGTACCATGTCGCTCGCTTCCACAGGGCTCACTGAGCAAATTGATATCTAACTGTTCAATATCCTCCACCCTTGAAAGATCATGAAGCCGCAAGGTAAAACGACAGACTCGACCACGTGCCGCCGTTTCGAGTGTCATAACTGATGCGGCCATCAAACCAGCAAACTTACCGATACCTTTTCGCCCTTTGATCTGTCTGTTTTTCCCAGCGGTTCGTTCTCCACGCCGCGAACGCCGATCCGATGCAATGAAAAAATAGTGCCGGCGTAGCTCCTCTTCAGTCATCCCACTACCGGTATCGACAATTACGATGGGCTCATCACTCATAGGACTTGGCAACTGAATGGTTACATGCTCAGAATCGGCATCCCACGCATTATCAACCAGCTCCTTTAATGCCTTTTCTGTAGATGAATATTCTTGGCTGAGTAAAGTGGCCAGACGAGAATCCACCTGGAAGCGTAAATTTTCTTTCAATTTCTCACCTTACTTTTTATGCAACCATCTAGTTAATATATGCCAAAGCTCAAGAGCAGCGTAATGTGCCTCACAAACGACATGCGTATCACCGCATTCGTAACGTTAGCATCAACCTGAAACTGTAGGCTGCAGGATTGAAGACTTTCCGTTGAGGGACAGATTCGATCCTTCCGGAGTTAAAATGACAAGCTGACCATCTATGACGCTGACTGTTGAGTCAAGTCGTTCCATGTTACTTGGGGAGTCTGGTAAGAAAAGAAGAATGCCTCTTTTGATGCCGCCGATAAGCAAGTACTGTTCTACCTGGGAGACAGCGTTAACATAGTTCTGCCGCATAAGGCGTCGCTTGACTTCGATCACTAGGCGCTCCTCTCCACGCGTAATCATCAAGTCAGCTCTGAAGTGCTTCTCTGCATTTAACAGCACCTCCGTTTGCACCATCAATTCTGGGGCAGCAGAAGCTAGGAAACCATGGAGAGCACCAATAACTTGTGACTCAGTCAGTTTGCCGGATGATCCAGCAGCTGCTGGAAAATGAATTGCGCAAAACTGAGTAAGAAGTTCCGTGACACGCACTAAGATATCGGCATTCATAGTCTGTGCCAAGGTGGCAGCCAGCTCCAATTTTTGAGCTTCGGCTTCCGCTTGTGAGCGTGTATACGCTAAGCGCTCAGCAATTTGATCGAGGAGCAAACATGCGAAGGCAGAAACAGAAACTATCGCTAGAAACGCTTCGCTTTCGTCGAAATCCAACTTGTAGTCATGAGCAGAGGGATTCCTCCACTCTGTACGGTATGTCGTTAATTGGCTTAGAACTCGGCTACGAAATATGTTGTTCTGTTCGAGATAATTCTCAATGTCGTAGGGGCGCTTCTTCGTCGGGTCTTGGCCTGCAAGTACACGGTAAGCCTCTTTGATGCTACCTTCAAAAGCTTGGTTTGTTCGGTAGATGGCATCAGTAAACGCTGTGTCATCGTCACTCTCTTGTCCACGCGAGAGATGGCGAAAGGCCGTCTCTATGTGCAATAAGACAGCCCTTAATCCAGGAATATATTCGCCTTCTTCGAGGACGATGATTTTTTTTCTTAGTGTGTCAACCAGATCCATAATTTTCTGAGTTCAATGTTGATTAGATCAAAACTATAGAGAAGGAACGGCTATTTCACAGATGGATACGTTCTGCAACTAAAATATGCAACCAGCTCGATACATGCCTGCTCATTGACTCACCCTGTGCCCGTACTAGAAAGATCGTTTGTGGCTGGGTGCGGATTACATTGATGAGCCATGGCAGGCTGCCGGCATAGGGTTGCCTGCGCCTGGGAACTAGCGTAAGCGGCTGCCTATTTGGCAATACCTGTTATTTTAGCACAGGAGCATTTTTATTTGCTTCGGTCTGGAATCTATCAATGAGCCCCTCTGCGGCCTGTGGGGCTCTGTGCCACCTTTCTCCGCAATGTGCCACTTACCTGTCTCTGAGCTGAAACTCACGAGGACGCCATAGTGTGGGCCCGCTTTGATGCGATAACATCGCAGTAACACATAATTTACAGGACACTAGAATGGCTTGCTCCAGAGGGGCCGCATCACCTGATACGCATACGCAGCGCCGACTCTTTGCAGCATCGGCTGGCTACTGTCAAAATCCAGGATGCTCCAACGAATTATTTGTGGACGTAGCAGGCAAGTCCATTCACATCGCAGAGATGGCCCACGTGTTTGCGGCTATTGATGGCGGGCCTCGGACTAATCTAGTTCTCAGCAAGGAGGAGCGCGGAGCCTTCGAGAATCTGATCATGCTCTGCTCCAACTGTCACACGATGGTGGACAAGGCACCGGATGCCTTCCCGGTTGAGATGATGCTGCGCTGGAAGCGTGAGCACGCAAACAAGCTCCAAGGGCTTTTCGGCGCGGTGAAGTTTGGCGACCGCGCCAGTGCCCGCCAGGCGGTGGAGCCGCTCTTGACGGAAAACCATGCAATCTTCAAACAGTATGGTCCTCAAATCGATGCCGCCAGCAACCCGGAGAGTGGCACCGCCGAGCAGTGGAAGCGTAAGATGCTCGCGCGCATCCTCCCCAATAGCAGGCGAATGCTCACGATCTTTGACGCCAATCGCCATCTGCTTGACGGCAATGAGAAGGCGACGCTGGAACTGTTCCGGCAACACATTGATGATCTGGAAGCTTTCCATGTCGAAGGAAATAGAGAAGATGCTTCTCGCTTCCCGTGGGAGTTATCCAAAATTTTGGAAGACTGACGAATGAGCAATCATGTGACCAATTGGGTCGCCGATAAGCTGGTGGCTACGGAAGATATCGAGATTGTCGACCGCACTCCTGAAGATTTTTTGGTCGTCAGAGCGAAGGATGGCTACACGTTCTTGGTTGCCGTTCTAGGTGTGCAGGATGTAGTAGGACTTTCGGATGTGGAGCCTCTTTTTACCGCTGCTACAAAGCCGCAATTCGTTGTGAATGTTCCTTCTAAAACCTTGTGGAGCGGTTCAGCCATCAATCACATTCATGCAGAGTCTGCGGCGTTCGGAACGCTGGGCGATGTCTCTCGGGCTGCCAATATGGGGGACGCCGGTTCCTATCGCGATAAGAACATGGTTTTTTTCATCAACGCGATGGAGCAGCACTCGAACGTATCCAGTGTGACCTACATCTATGGAACGGTTTTCAAAGTTGATCGCAAGGTTGGCGCGAGCCTAGTCGTTGCAGTTATTGATACATACAACATGAGCGCCGAGGATGTGCGGAACACCAGGAGCCGTTTTGGTCACTTTGATGTCGTCGTCAAATCCACGAGTTATGGTTCAATCACTAGCCAAGCTGAAGCGGCTGCTCAGTCGATGGGGGCGCAAGCGTTGACGTTCCGCCAACTGATGGGAATGCTCGGCAATTGATTCGGCAGCGCATAATTGCCAATCTTCGCGAGTTTGCAATCTCGCTTGGACAAATGGCTGAAGGAACTCAGTGGCATCTTTTCGGCTCAGTCGACCGGGACGAGCCGGACGCAGCAGACATCGACTTGATGATCCTCTGCACTGGCGACGACCAAGCCGACACCCTTCGACGAGCAATCGACCCTGATGCTTTTTTACTACCGCTTCATCTGGCCCTAATGACCTTTGACGAGGCAGCCGAGATCGACGCGGTCAGCACACAGCACAGCAGCACCATTTTCCCGTGAACTGCCGCGGCAGACGTGGAGCCTAAAATCTGGAATGTTGGGCAGAAAACTGGGGCGTCACTTGCCACGTAAGTAGTACTGGCAGCAGAACACTGGGCAGTATTTTTGCCAATAGGACGACGGGTACTGTTTTACAGAAATATGGGCGCCAGTTCTGAACGGAGAGCATTCTAGAGACATGCTTTTCCATTGAACAATTCATCGTGAAAAGAGGTCACGCACTCGTTCGAATGGATAACCCCGAGGCTGAGGCTCCAAGGTGGAGAGATCAATGAGCCGCTGTTTCAAGGCAAGGAGCTTCGGGCGATCGAAGGCTGGCTTGGGTGGCTCGCCTTGTGGGGGCATTTGATCAGGCTTGCCCTGCATACGCCGCCTGACAACACCATAATAGTGATTGACGGCAACGACACACGAATTACTGACTATCAGTGCTTGCGTTCACGAAAGCCGCCTTTACCTGCTCGACGCTGAGCCATGTGCGCCTCGAGTGAACGACGCGATGGCAGTTCGAGCATAGGAGCACCAGGTCGACCACCTTGGTTTTTTCTCCCGGCTCCATTGTGTGGACCGGCTTGGTGTGGTGAACGTCAATGATGTTGATACCGAGCTCGCCATATCGCTTCGAGAAGTCGAAGCCGCAAGCTGCGCAAGCCAGCCGGCCATGCAGCTTCATCGCTTGTGCTTTCGCCTCAACTACGAGCCGTCTGTCCCGCTCTCTGTACCGATGCATGCGCGTGGCGACCTTGCCTTCTTCAGCCTCCTCAATTCCGGGCTCATCAGGGCCCGCCAGGTCCTCATCGGCCAGATGTTTGGTGATCCCTTGGCGAATAAATTGAGCGACTTCGGCAAGCCTCACTGGGTCGCTAGCAAACTGATCCCAAACACGAGCTTCGTCTTGGTTACCTCGGGTCAGACCCGTCTTGCCCTCTGCCATGTAGTCGGGATCGACGCGTCTAAAGTTCATCAACTTCATGTAGACGCCGTTCGTGTTCCGATAGGTTGTGCTTGTTCGCTGGCGCAGCACAGCGCCAAGCTGGTTCAGCACCTCAGATAGCTCTTCTATTTCCGGAGAGTCCTTTCCGGGCGGGGAGGTGCGGTGCTGCATGTAGAGGTCGAGCGCGAGGATCAGCTCGTCCCTCGACCAGATGGCGTTGCGCTTGGCCTTCCTTTCCTCGATGACAGCATGGGTCGGCTCTTCTGTCACGAAGCTGAACGCCCAAGCTTTTATCGCTTGCTCTTCTTTTGCAAGCGCGTCTTTCCAAATCAGGTGCGCCTGCCCCGGAAGCCGCTCGGTTTCCCGCAGAACCTTATCGAAATCCTCATCAGTCCACTCCCTGAGCTGAGCTGCACACTGCATCCCCTTAACCGGGAACTCCCACGTCTGTCAATCAGCGTCGAATTTTGACCACCTGTCAGCGTTGAATTTTGACCAGGCATCAGACCGCTTTCCGGCGCTTCTTGAACCGGTAGGAATCGTTCCCCGTCTCCAGAATGTCGCAGTGGTGCGTCACCCGGTCCAGCAGCGCCGTCGTCATCTTCGCGTCGCCGAACACGCTCACCCATTCCCCGAAGCTCAGGTTCGTCGTCACGATCAGGCTGGTCTTCTCGTACAACTGGCTGATCAGGTGAAACAGCAGCGCGCCGCCTGATTCCGGAAACGGCAGGTAGCCCAGCTCGTCCAGGATCACCGCGTCCATCAGCATCAGTTGACGCGACAGGTGCCCGGCTTTGCCGGCGCGCTTTTCATGCTCCAGCAGATTGACTAGGTCCACCGCGTTATAGAACCGCACCCGCTTGCTCTGATGGATCGCCGCCACCCCCAGCGCTGTCGCCAGGTGGGTTTTGCCCGTCCCGGTGCCGCCCACCAGAATCAGGTTGCGCGCTTCCGCCAGGTAGTCGCCGCCGGCCAGCGCGGTCAATCTGTCTGACTGCAGCGGACTTTCCGCCCAGTCAAAGCCTGTCAGATCTCGGTGGTGCGGGAAGCGCGCGGCTTTCATCTGGTAGCTCAGGCTGCGCGCTTGGCGGTCGGCCTGTTCCGCCTCCAACAGTCGCAGCAGCATCGCTTCGCCGGTCAAAGGTTGGCGGCGGGGTTCGGCCATCAGTTCTCCCCAGGCGCTGGCCATCCCGTACAGCTTCAGCGCTTTCAGTTTGCTCAGGGGATCAGTCATGGCAGCCCTCCAGCAACTGGTCGTAACGCGCGCAGTTCGCCGCCGGCGCTTCTTTCAGCTGCAAGTTCTCCATCACGCTCAACGCTGCCGGACGGGCGGGTTCGGTCAGCCGGCGCAGCTCATTCAGAATGATGGGCGCGCTGATAGCCTTGTGCTCCAGCGCCAGCTGGCAGGCCACTTCCAGCGCTTCCAGGCCGGTTTCTCGCGCGGCCAGCAGCAGATCGGCGAAGGCCCGATCGCCTTTGGCTTCTTTCATCAGCGCCTGGCGCACGGTTTCAATCGCCGCCGGCAGCACCCATTCGACAAAGGGCCGGCCATGCCGCAAGGCGCCGGGTTTGGTTTGCAGGATCGGCACGTAGTGCCAGGGTTCGCAGATCCACTGATCCCGCCCGAAGCGACGGTCGTGGCAGGCGATCTCGGCGCCGTCGGCGACGGCGCGGATCTGGCCAGCGCTGACGCGCACCGACACCACCTTGCCCGCCCATTGCGCCGGCACGCTGTAACGATTGCGCTCTATCGTCACCAGGCAGGTGCTGGAGACGCGCAGCGCCTGCTCCACATAGCTGTCGAACGGCATGGCGATCGGCGTCAGCTGCTGCCGCTCGTCTGCCCAGGCTGCGGCCACCGTCACCGGCTGGTGCGGGTGTTGGCGTTGCCCCAGTTCGCGGCAGCGTTGCGCCAGATGGGCATTGAGCGCCGCGAAGTCGGCAAAGCGCGGGGTGGGCGTGAACAGCCATTCCCGGATATTGCCGACCTGATTCTCCACTTGCCCTTTCTCCCAGCCCGATGCCGGCGTGCAGGCCACCGGCTCGAACAGGTAGTGATTGGCCAAAGCCAGGTGGCGGCTGTTGAAACGGCGGGACTTGCCGGTAAAGATGGCGTCCACCACTGCCTTGAGGTTGTCGTAGATCACCTTGCGCGGCGCGCCGCCAAAGAAGGCGAAAGCCTGGACGTGAGCGTCCAGCACCATTTCCTGGGTTTCGCGCGGATAGGCGATGACGAAAGGCTGGCGGCTATAAGCCAGGCGGAAGTGCGCCAGCTTGATGGTCTGGGCGATACCGCCGAGCACCACCTGCTCGTAGCTCCAATCGAATTGGCAAACTTCGCCGGGCGCGAAGAGCAGCGGGACGAAAGCCTGCTTTGGGGTGAGCGTGCCGGGCTGAGCGGCCTTCCAGGCTTTGACGTGGCGCTGGATGCTGTCGTAGGCGCCCCTGTACCCCTCGGCCTGCAGGCATTCGAACAGGCGGCGGGCGGTACGGCGTTGGGCCTTGGGGAGCTGGCTATCGCGCTTGAGCCAGGCGTTCAGCGTGTCCATGAAGGCGCCGAGCCTGGGATGGCGCGGCTGGCGCTGATATTGCGGGGCGGTGGTGGCCTTGAGGTATTTCTTGACGGTGTTGCGGGAGAGGTTGAGGGAGCGGGCAACAGCGCTGATGCTCTCGTTGCCCACCAGGTGACGGCGTCGGATCTTGCCGATGGTTTCCATGCAAATCACTCCAGGTTTGCCCTCGCCAAAAAGACGAAGTGTGGCACATGCCCGGGGTGGTCAAAATTGGACGCTGTTTACCCCGGGAACCTGGTCACTTTTGCACGCTGTTTAACATCCCACGTCCTGCGCTCCTGCGACCATGCCAACTCAAACTGAGCCTCTGCTGCAAGCCCCAGCGGGGGAAGCCCTGCTCGATAGCATGCGAAGTCGATGCGCGACTGCATGTTGCCATGTGCTCGACCGTACTTCTGCATGTCGTAGAGGCCGATTGCTGCAGCCGCCTCTTCGTTGGAAAACGAAGGGATAACACCGTCATTGCCTCTTGCCGCATTCTTCAACCAAGCGATGAACGCTTTGGTCCTGGTCTGCGTGTCGCTGCTCTCTTGTGCAGGAGGATTCGATAATTCGTTGGGCATGCCAAGGGCACGACGGGAATACCAGTTGGCCCGTTCGCTAAATTCGTCCGCATGGTCTACGACAATCTGCTCATAGGAGATGTCGCTGTGATTCGCCTCTGAAAGTGTGCGAAAGCCCTCCGTAGGGCTGCCCCTACAAACGGCGCTTTCCGCTGCGCCTATCAGCCCCCGATTGCGTAACTGATCGAAGGTGCGTGTCGCATGGCTGGACTGAAGCTCCTTGAGCGCTACATACTGGCTAACCGCCAAGACAATCTTCTCTTCAGCAGTGGATAGATTGGTCAAGTTCAGCCCGGTCTTTTGGGCCACCAGTTCTCGTCCAAGTTCAACTGAGCGTCGGTCGAGCGCCGCCTTGACTTCGGGCGTGAGGCGATCCATTGCCGCAGCATTCTTCGTGAACGCTTGATACTCCTTCCAGTCCCTCAACCCAGCAATCGTTCGAGCTATCTTTTCGTCCATGAGCTTCTCACCTACGGTGTTCAAAACAAGCCAACGCAAACGTAAACGCCAAAGCTTACCATTAGCACGGTAGGTTGGGCTGAACTTGTGAAGCCCAACGTTTACCGCGAAATTGCAGCAACCTATCGAGATAGCCATTATTTTTTTAGAATCCGCTTCGCGGATAATGTTTAACATGCCGGTTCCGCCCGGCAAACGGGCAAGGGGATTGCGCGGCCAATCCCCTTGCAACCCCAGGCCGCCCCTACAGCGCCGCGAAACCCCGTCTTTCAAACCAGACTCGGGGAGCTGCCGGAACTAGCGGCGCGCTACCGTCGCGCCGCGTCGAACAGCCGGCAGCTTAAAACCCCGAGTCTGATTCGAAAGCCGGCTTGCGCTGAAGGGGACTATGGGCACATTGGTTCGGTCTAAAAATTTAGAGAGTTGAATTGAAATGACATCACTATTACATGAAGTATGGGAAGAAATTGACGAAGATGGTCAGTCTTTGCCCGGCCTTTGCTTGGCAGGGCATGATGGTGATGGATTCAGGGCATTACTTGGCCCAGGCTCCCGGCTTGTTACAACGTTCTACGCCTCTTCCCATTTTGAAGCAATGACAAAGTATTATAAAATTGTTGGTTATGGCGAGTATGTGAACGACGAATCATGGTCACATGAACCATTTGATGTGCAACGCTAACTACAGTGCTAGATCCAAACCTTTATGATACTAAAATCTAGCTTACCTCTACCCACAACAATATAAAATGACAGCTTGCCCAAGATGCCAGCAAGGCGAAATTAAAGCAATGATGCTGCGAAAAACAAAACAGCCAATTTGGGTTTGCGAGGAATGTGACGCTGCTTGGCTAAACAACGAAATATCGTTTAATAGCTTTGAGGACTATGGGATTATCATGAAAAGAATGGGACTGCCTCCACTCTGGTCTGAATTAAGTTAGCCCTGAACGCAAATCAAAAATTATACTAACACGATAGATTACATGTAGGCTAACTTGAAACTAAATACCGCGTACACCGCATATTAATCATTACACATCGCGGTGGAACGCTTCTACGAGGCTTCCGCCCTACATCTGTCTCGTAGGGCGGAAGCCCCGGCCCTTTCGGGGCGTTCCGCCGAACATGCAAGTACATTATTGGATGACGGGAAAGCGAGTTTTGACTGCGCTACCAAGCCAAGCAACAGGCACGCAAATTCAGCTAACATCATTGAAAATCGAAACTTCGCGGGTCTCGCCCCGCTGGCGAGGTTCTTTCTTTTGCTTCGCCAAAAGAAAGAACCCAAAGAAAAGGCGACCCGGGGCGCTTCGAAACCCCGTTCAAAATGGTGCGCCCCAGGCGCTGCTGAACTCTCAGCGTGTGAATCTCTGATTCGCTCAGCGGTACGCGCTAACGTCGCGCCGCTCGAACAAGCGGCAGCTTAAAACCTGGGCCGCATCATTTTGAATGGCTCGCACCACGGGATATTGGTTCATCATTTATGATGAAATCATTTTAAAAGCGGTGAATCCAAATTCTTACTGCGATATTGCAGGGCATTCAGTAGTAGGCACTACCGTCGCCTCACGTTGAAAGCCAACAGCTCAAAAACTCGAGCCTGATTCGAAAGACAGCTTGCACTGAAGAGAGACTGGCAAGCCGGTCCAATTGCGCCAATTATAACGCTATACATAGGAAGAGATTGAAATGCCGTGGGAGAAAATCTTACCCGTATTCTTCATTGCGCCATTACTCATTTACGGCATATCTCTCGAAAACAAGCGCCGCGCAAAAATTGCTCAAGGCATGGCAAAGGATTGGTTACAGGCCAGTTATGCTGGATGCTATATCCGATCAATGCAATCTTCGACAAACCGTTGGCCTGTTGTAGTTACTATGAAAGTTTACACATCAAAGGATGAAGATTTCGAGATCAAGCTGAAAGTTGGGTCATTTTTTGGCGGGGTGTTTAACGATAAAATCCACATTGTTTACATTCGAAAGTTAAAAATCCAAGATTAAATATCCACAGAATAGAAAATGATAGCGCACCGTGCACACCGGATATCATCGTTGCGCATTGAGGCGGAACGCCTCTGCGAGGCTTCCGCCCTACGAAAAAGTTGCAGTAGGGCGGAAGCTCCGATTTCATCGGGGCGTTCCGCCGAACATGCAAGCAAAATACGGGGTAAGCCTGTTTTGATCGCGCTACCAAACCAAGCAGCAGGCAGCCAGATTCAGCTAGTTATCCTTGATAATCGAAACTTCGCGGGTCTCGCCCCGCCGGCGAGGTTATTTCTTTTGCTTCGCCAAAAGAAATAACCCAAAAAAAAGGCGACCCGGGGCGCTTCGAAACCCCGCCCCAAATGACGCGCCCCAAGCGCTGCCGAACGCTCTGCGTGCGCATCTCTGATTCGCTCAGCGATGCGCGCTAACATCGCGTCGCTCGAACAAACGGCAGCTTAAAACCTGGGGCACATCATTTTGAACGGCTCGCGCCACGGGATGTTGGCGCCTCAATACTATCTTAACGTTTTAAAAACCATGTGCAATGACATGGATTACTCAACCCAAAGAGTCACGACTCAAAAACAGCCCGACTTCGTATGAGGATGCTTCGATAATCGAAATTATACTAGGCTTATAAATAAAAGTTTTAAGCCCCACAGCAAGAATATCACCAATGCAGCTTTTAACTATTGGAATGTGTGACGCCGGAATTTCCAGAACTGGAACAGAGGCATCATCCCAAAAAATATAAAGAATTCCACTTTTATTGTCGAACTTGGCTAACAAATCACTGACATCTCCGCGTACCGAAGAATACCCATCGCAATTTTTGAGACTGCCAGATACTGAAAATAGGAATTTCTTTTCAATATCAGAAAAAACAGCTTCAGCATCATCGGCACTTATAATCTTTGCACCACCACCCAAAGCTTGTAAACATTCGTCAAATAAAACTGACATAGCTATCTCCCAAAGCCAAGTTACTGCCCATTCTACCTGACTGGATTGACCTCAAGCAGCTGCACTGTTAAATTGACAGCCGGTGCTCAACACACCTCTCCGCTAGCGGTTAGCCCGCGCCCGTAAGTCGTGGCTTTTTTGCGTCCATAGGTTTCCTGTCGTGCCGCTATCCCGGCGCGTCCAAAGCTTATGGCCGGGTAGCGTGCAGCCATACAATACCCCGGCAACGGGGGAAATCTGTGGGCCGTCTAGCGGCGGTGTTGAAGTACCCGGCCGCCCCTCTCAACAGGGGGCGCTTTAGACAAAACCGCTAGGAGTCCATGATCATGGATGCTCGTCTTGTGTTTGTCGTTTCTCTCTCCCCTCCCCTCATTCGCCCTCCCCGCCGTTTTTCGCGCGCGGTGTTGCGTCTGCGCGCCGCGTATCGGCTGGCGTTTTTGGCGGCGCGGTTTGCGCGTTTGCTTGGGGAGGCTCGGCCATGAATGCGGCTATCGATCAGCAGGTGAACACGCCGCTGCGGCTGGATTTCGCCAAGGGTTTGGCCATGCGGGTGGTGCGGCGGCCGGAGGGATTTTGGCTGGTGGCGGCGGAGGTGGCCGCGTGCATGAAGCTGGAGGTGAAGGATTTGCTGAAGGCGCTGGGCGAGCCGCTGGGCCGGCCCTTGCGGCTGGCGGGCGAGGCGGAGCCGGTGCTGTGCCTGTCCGAAGGCGAGCTGGACGAGGTGTTCCGCCGCATCAAGAAACCCGGCGCGCGGCGGCTGCGGCGCTGGTGGCTGGAAGAAACCCGCCCAGCCTTGCTGCAGGAGGCCGGCGCGGCCAATACGGCGGAAACCCTGCACCTGGCGCTGGCCCTTGCCGCGGAGGCGGCGCAGCAAGTTAGCCGCGCGGTAATGGAGGCGGTGCTAAGCGAACCCGGCACCTGGCAGCATTCACGCTGGGTGGTGGCGCTGGACTACGCGCCCAACAACAAGCAGCGCTGGCCGCACGGCAGGCTGATCGGCCTGAACTGCAGCGTGTCCACCCTCAGCGCCATGGCGGAGCGGATCGCCCCGCCCGGAAAGATGCCAGCCACCAGCGCGGAGCTGCTCAAGCTGGCCACCGCTTGCCAGCTGCGTTTGGCGCAGCGGATAGACAAGTTCGTCAACTAGCCGCGCTTCGCCATAAAAAACACCGCTTCAGCTATCCGAAGCGGTGTTTTCGTTTACCTAGCGCATTCAGCAAACTCTGGCGGGATGGCCGCTCGTAGGCAGATAGCCCCGATTTCATCGGGCGCTCCGCTGAAACTAAACGACGGCTTTGCTGATTTTGCGCGTGGCAACGGTATGTTCAACGGTGAAGCGCTTGCGCCCCTTCAGCCTGCCTTCCAACCCAAATCCAGATTATCCGGCCACATGAAGTACGGCCCATGCTTGGGGCTGTATTTGAACTCGCCTCCGGCTTCTTTCCCCGCCTCCGTCAGCTTGGCTTTGCCTTCTATGATTTCCAGATACCCCTGCGCTACCAGTTGATCTATCAAGGCCTGTGTGTTTTTGAGGCCCAGCTTGGCCGCCAGCCTTGAACTGGTGAGCTTGCTGGCAGGCTGCCCAGCCACAAGCTCTGGTTCTGGCTCTGGCCTTGGGGGTTCAGGCACGCGGGTCTCTGCCAGAGGGATGCCGAAACGAGCGTGGTAATCGTGCGTTAATGGCTTATGTTGGCTGGCGATAGCCTTGGCCAGCTCCATTACCGTTTCGCTGCTTACCACTTTGGCCAGGCTGGAGATGGCTTGGGCAAAGCTGATGTCGTCATAGGTGCTCAGCCATTCCTTGATTTTTTCCGCTTTGATGACGTTCTTGGTATCTAACTTTTTGGGGCGGGTGATGCGTTGTTTATTGCTGACCATCACCACGTTAAAAAATGAAGGTCTCATTTTTAGCCCCAGGCGCGTGGGCAAGGGCAAGGTCTCGCACAGCTGCGCCAGCACAGCGATATGCTTTTCGTTCTGCGCCAACGGGCTGGGAATGCCGCGCGGCTTTTTTTGGTACCAAGCGGTAAATTCTCCCGCTTCGTTGATCTGCAGATCAGCGGTGAAGTTTTTAGTCTCCACCACGTATATCTCCATCATGCGGCCTATCAATAAGTGGTCTATCTGCGCCACGCGGCCTTGGTGTTCAATGCGCAGGTCATGGATAACAGCCCAGTTTTTAGAATCTTTCAGATAGAAATCAAGTTCATAGGCGCTGTTGCGCTCGCCCAGCTCGCCTTGCTGGATGGCATATACTTCTTTTTCCAGCAGTTCTCGCTGTTTTTCGCTGAGGTCGGATCGGGACAATAATTGCTTGAGCTGCTGGATTTGCGGCTGACGGGAGTCGGCGGATTTGATAATCATGGCTAACGGCTACAGATTATGATGAAAGATTGTATCAAGCCGCGCCACATCATGCCATTTGCGTTTTCAGGCGCTTTGTTAGCAAGATCAACGGCCGCGTTCCGTCCCCAGCCTCCTCAGCTTGGCGGGCCGGCTCAAGTCCGTGCCCGCTGCTGGCTCTTTACGCTTCGACGCTTGGCGAAACCACCTCCCACTTGCCAAACACGCTCAAGCCTGCCGCCGCCGCCAATGCGCGTGAGGCATGGTTGTCCAGCTGGCAGCGGTATTGCGGCTGATAGCCTTGCTGATAGGCATGCCGGCAAATGGCGCGCACCACCTGGCGGGCCAGGCCCTGGCCTCTATGCGCCGGCAAGGTCAGCACGCCCAGGTCGGCGATGGCCGCATCATCCCAGGGATACATGCTGGCCGCGCAGACAATGCGGCCCTGATCAAACGCGCCATACACCGCCCAATGGTCCAGCTCCACATAGGCGTCATCCAGGTCCTGCTCCGGCGCGGCGGCCTGGAATGCGGCAAAGGCATCGCCGTCCTGCTCGGTCAGCCTGCGCAAATTGTCGCAGGGGGCATCCCGCTGCAGCGCCGCCTTGTCGGCCTCGGTGAAATAGAACAGATAATCCGCGCCATGCAGCGCTATGCCTCGCTCCCGCAGCAGGCGCCGCAAAATCGCCTCGCTCAGTTCCGACGCACCATAAAGGCCCAGCCAATCCGCCATGGCAGGCGTCAGCGTCGCCATGACTTGGCCTTCCGCAGTTTCCAGGACAATCACTCTGCGGTCTTGGTCCAGCTCTGGATTGACAGTGACGGTAAAGCCCCCTGCATGGAACAGCTTTTCTCCTTGCTCGAAAGGAAGCCGCCAATAATCACTAATGGTTTGGGAAAACAAGGACATGCAAGCACTCCAGCTTCAAGAAACAATGGCGTTGCCATTCCCGCCTCATCAGCCGGCTCATAGCCATGGCTAGCCGCCTGACACCTCAATGCAAAATGCCAAAATCATAACAAACCACCTCAATCGACGCAGCAGGGAGAGCAATATTTCTAAGCTATTGCTTTGTCCGGCCTCACCGCGCCACCATCCCCCGTCTCTGGATGATATTGTTCTCATACCTCACAAAAGGAAACTGCCATGAACTTCATTCCGCGCCTTGTCATTTCCGCCCTGTTGACGGTTTTCATGGCCGCTACAGCCCAGGCAGGCAGCCCACAAGCCATAGACGGCACCGCCAGCGGCAAGGTGCAGCAGGTGGGTTTCCGCGCCATGATTTTGAAGGCGGCCATCCAGAATAACCTGGCCGGAACGGCGCGTAACACGGAGCAGCAGACCGTGCTGTTCAGCCTGCAAGGCAAGGGCAAGCGGGTTCAGGATGCGCTGGCGCGCATCCGCCGCGGCACGGACAAGTCCGCGCAGGTGAAGATTGCCACCCGCGATGGCAAATACGACCCGGCGCTGCGCACCTTTACCGTGGCGGGCTGGACCTCCACCAGCCGCCACATCACCAAGCCGTATGATCTTGTATTCACGCTGCGCCAGGACGACAAGAAATTGTCCAAGGCGGAGGTGAAGAAAGAATACTGCGCCATTCTGAAAAATACGCTGGACCCGGATGATTGGAAAAAGGCGGCGCCCGGTTGCCAGGCCCGCTAAGCGGCGCGGAAAAGGATAAGCAGCCAGTGAAAATGACCTATCGCAAAATGCTCTACGGCGCGGCGCTGCTGGCGCTGGTCTGGCTAGGCTGGCAGGTGGCGCAGCGGCTAGTGATTCTGCTGCCGTCCCGCCAGGTGGGCGCCACGCCGCGGGACTATGGCGTGCCGTTCACGGAAGAATGGCTGGACGCGCCGGCTGGCGGCGGCACGCGGGCCGGACGCGCGCATGTCTGGTGGCTGCCTGCCGCCCAGCCTGCCGCCCCCGCCGTGCTGTATCTGCACGGCAATGAAAGCACGCTGTCCACTGACATCGGCCTGATCCTCAGCCTGCGCCAGGCCGGCTTTGCGGTGATGGCGGTGGATTACCGCGGCTACGGCCAGGGCGCGCTGCGCCTGCCCAGCGAAACCTCTGTGTATACCGACGCGCAGCTGGCCTGGGCGCGCTTCCTGCAGCTGGCGCCGCGCGCCTCGCGCCGCCTGCTGTACGGACACTCCATGGGCAGCGCCATCGCCATAGACCTGGCCGGCCGCGCCGCGCGGCTGGACGGACTGGTGGTGGACGGCGCGTTCACCTCGGCCGCGGACGTGGGCCGCGCCATGACGGCTGACTGGCTGCCGCTTTCCTTCCTGTTGCGGCAGAAGTTCCAGTCCAAGGACAAGATAGCCGCGCTGAAAATGCCGCAGCTGTTCATTCACTGCACGGCGGACGAGGTCATTCCAGTGGCGCTGGGACAGCGCCTGTACGAAATGAGCACCGCGCCCAAGCAACAGCTGCTGATAGAAGGCGGCGACCACGAGCACTGTTATGGCGCCGCGCCGGCGCGTTGGCGGCAGGCGCTGCGGCGCATGGGCGGGCTGGAGCCATCCGTCGCGCCCACGGCGGGCTAACGCGGTCCGTCCTGCTTCCGCTCAGCTTGATCAGACCCAGCGCCGCGCCGACTACACGCCTAAGATCGGATGCGGGTGAGGCACTGCGCCAGCAGTCAGCGCCACGCCCGCCCCCCGGCCGTCCCACTCGCGGATGAAACCAGTTTTTTCTCGCCCTCGTCGGTGGCTTGGCTCGCCGCGCGATTCAAACTGTTCGGCTTCCATTTATGTTGACTTTATCAACTATTGATCAATACAATAGTTGATAAAGTCAATTTAGGAATCGGCATGCTCCACCTCCTGGGCCATCAACTGGCGCACATCGTCAATCTCAAGCGGCGGCTGATGGACAGCCGGCTGCAAGGCGCCGGCATCACCCGTTCGCAAAGGCAAATCCTGCTGATGCTGCATCAGCATGGCGACTGCACGCAGAAGCACTTGCTCAGCCAGCTGGACATGGACGCGGGCCAATTGGCCAGAACGCTGGACGGGCTGGAAAAGGATGGCTATCTGACGCGTTCCCCATGGGCCGCCAACCGCCGCTGCATGTTCGTGGAAATGACCGAGCGCTGCCGCGCGGAACGGATGCCTCAACTGCTGGCCGCCGTGGACAGCGTGGACAGCCAGTTGTTTCAGGGCTTCAGCGAAGACGAGCAAAAACTGATGCAAGGCCTGCTGGAAAGGCTGCGCGCCAATCTGCAGCCCACAGAGGAAGGAAACCCTCATGAAGACTGATGCGCATGCCCTCGCGCCCAGGCAGCTGAAACGGCTGCTCGCCGTGCTGTTGCTGCTGATGCCGCTGTTTGGCATGGCGGTGGATCTGGTAGCGCCATCGCTGCCGGCCATGGCCGCCATGTTGGGCGAATCCAACGGCGCCATCCAGAATCTGATCAGCCTGTATCTGCTGGGCTATGCGCTGGGCAATTTCGTCTCCGGCTTTTTGACCGATGCCTGGGGCAGGCGCAAGCTGCTGCTGGGCGGCATGGCGGGCTTCGCCCTGATCAGCCTGTTGCCGCTGTGGCTGCCCACGCTGCCGGCGCTGCTGGCCACTCGTTTCGTGCAAGGCCTGATGGTGGGCACCATCTCCGTGGTGGCGCGGTCCGTGTATCCGGACGTGCTGGCGCCGCAGGAGTTGGTCAGGGTCGGCGTGATCGCCGGCAGCATGTTTGGCCTGGGCCCCATCATCGGCCCCGTGCTGGGCGGCTACCTGCAGGTGTACGCCGGCTGGCAAGCCTGCTTTGTGTTCTTCTCGGCATCCATGGTGCTGATGTGGGCGCTGGTAGCCTGTTACGTGCCGGAAACCCATTTCAATCGCCACCCGCTGAATCTGCCCACGATACGGCGCAACCTGGCCGAGGTGCTGCGGCATCGCCACTTCATGGGCATGGTGGTGTTGATGGGCGCCATTTATTCGATGAGCATCGCCTTCAACACCGTGGGCCCTTTCATCATTCAGACGGGTTGGCATTACTCGCCCATCGTGTTCGGCCATATCGCGTTCGGCCTGGGCCTGGTATTCCTGCTGGCCACCTTCCTCTGCCGCTATCTGCTGACCCGCCATCCCGTGGCAGGCGTGCAGCAGGGCATGACCCGCCTGCTGCTGGCGGTAACGCTGGCCGGGCTGGCACTGTCCCAGCACTGGCCAGACAGCCTGGCCCTGCTGTGCGCCATCAGCGCGCTGATGTTCTTCGGCCAGGGCATGCTGTTTCCCATGTCCATGGGCCGCGGCTTGTCCTTGTTCCGCCACATCGCCGGCACGGCCACCGCGGTGATGTATTTGATCAACATCCTGATGACCAGCGTCACCTCCTTCCTGCTGAGCCTGCTGTCGGTGCACGACGCGCCGGCCCTGCTGGCGGTGTACCTGATCTTGGCGCTGATCTGCTTCTTCGCCAACCGCTGGCTGATCCAGCCGGCCGAGCGGGCGCAGGCCTCCGCCCGCGCCTGACACGCCTCTCCTGGCCCGCCCCTCCCAGGGCGGGCTTGGCAAATTCTCCCGCGCGGCGCCATCTTGCTGTACCCTACGCGGCTTGAACCCCAGGCGCGGACAGCCCGCGCAAACGAACACCGTATTTCCCAGCATGCGCATCCAGGATTTTCATCAAGCCCTTGCCGACATCGGCGCCCGCTCCTGCCACATCGGCCGCATCAACCGCGCCTGGCTCAAAGGCCAGCCGCTGGACGCCGGCACCCGCCACCAGAAAAGCGAGGACTATTTTCCCCTGTCCGTCCGCAACGGCCTGCCGCCCATCGCCGCGCGGGTGGAGGGGCTGGCGCGCGTGCATTCGCAGCATGAAGCGGAGGATGGCTCGCTGCGCATGCTGGTGGAGCTGGGCGACGGCCAGATGGTGGAGAGCGTGCTGCTGCCGCGCGACGGTCTGTGCGTGTCCAGCCAGGTGGGCTGCGCGGTGGGCTGCACCTTCTGCATGACAGGCAAGAGCGGCCTGCTGCGCCAGCTGGGCAGCGCGGAAATCGCCGCCCAAGTAGCCCTCGCCCGCCGCATCCGTCCGGTGAAGAAAGTGGTGTTCATGGGCATGGGCGAGCCGGCCCACAATCTGGACAATGTGCTGGAGGCCATCCAGTGGCTGGGCACCGACGGCAATATCGGCCACAAGAACCTGGTGTTTTCCACCGTAGGCGATGCGCGGGTGTTCGAGCGCCTGCCGCAGCTGCAGGTCAAGCCGGCGCTGGCCCTCTCTCTGCACACCACGCGCGCGGATCTGCGCGAACAGCTGCTGCCGCGCGCGCCGCGCATCGCGCCGGACGAGCTGGTGGCGCTGGGTGAAGACTACGCGCGCCGCGTGGGCTACCCCATCCAATACCAATGGACGCTGCTGGCCGGCGTCAACGACAGCCAGGACGAGCTGGACGCCGCCGTGCGCCTGCTCAAGGGCAAGTACGGCGTGCTCAACATCATTCCGTACAACAGCGTGGAGGGCGACAGCTTCCAGCGTCCAAGCGCCGAGCGCGTGCAGGCGATCAAGCGCTACTTGCACGACAACGGCGTGCTGACCAAGGTGCGCGACTCCGCCGGCCAGGACGTGGACGGCGGCTGCGGCCAGCTGCGCGCGCGCGCGGCCGGCAGCATCGACCTCAGCCGCCTGCGCAGGCGCGCCGGACCGTCACCCGCGGCATAAGCGCCAGCCAGAAAAAACCCGGCCGCAGCCGGGTTTGCCTGTTGATGCGCGCCATGCGGCCTACTTGAGCGGCGAGGCGGCGGACGGCGCGGCCTGCGGCTTGCTCACGCTGATGCGCAGGTTCTTCACCTTGCCGGGCACATCCTTCAAATCCCCGCCCACCACGCGGTACTGGATGCCGCCGGACGCCGCCGCGCCCAGGCTGGCCGAGCGCGCGGTCAAGGCCTGCGCCGCCAGCGGCTCCACCGGCCCGGCTGTGATGGTATAGGCCGTGGAATCCACCGCGGTGAACACGCCGGTGAACTGCTGCTTGAACTTGCGTTTGGCAATGGAGCCGATGTAGTACTCGATGGTGCCGCGCGAGTACTGGTTGGTCGCCCACGGCCAGTCCCACTTGGAGGTGGCCGGGTTCAGGTATTGCGACAACAGGTCCTGGGCGCCGTTCAGGCCGTCCTTGCCGCCAAATTTGGCCAGATAGAACGGCCGGTTGGACGGGTGGCCATTCAGCGCGTTGTCGCTGTAGCGCAGGAAGTTGTACAGCTCCGCCTCATAGGTCAGGAACATCTTCGAGGTATAAGGGATGTTGGCCTTTTGCTCGAACAGCGTCAGTGTGATCAGACGCTTGCTTTTGGGCGGCAGCACGGCGCGGTATTCAGCGCTTTGCGAGGTGGTGCTGCTGGTGCCGTTGGTGGTGGTCCAATCGGCGCCGGAAGCGATTTCCACCGCCACCGAGGTTTCCGCTCCGCCTATCAATGGCAGGCCGCCCGTCCATTTATTGGTCATGGTCACCTTGCCGCTGACGCTGATCTTGTCCGCCTTGGACCAGCTGACCGTGGAGTCGTACTTGATATTGGCCACGCCGGTATCGGATTGATCACTGTAATTCTCCAGCAGCACGTTCACGACTTTCAGCGGTTTCTTGTTGTACAGCTCCGGCGCGCCCAGTTTCATGTCGTTCGGCTCCATCATCCACTGGATATTGGAGAAGGCGATGCGGAAACGCTTATCCGCCCAATATCCGCCCGGCCCTTTGGGGTCGTATTTGGCGTTCATCATGTAGCGGTATTTGTTATCCGGCATGGACAAATTGTCCAGCAGGGTGTCGATGCGGCGATATTCAAACTCCTTGCCCACCGCCGTATTGCCATTGGTATTGCCGCCCACCCAGCCATAACCCAGATAATGCGCCAGATAGGCCCATGGTTTGAAGAAAGCGTCCGAGGTGACGATTTTCTGGATGGTGGACTCATTGTCCGGCGACATTTCCGTGTACACCACATCACTGAATTGCGGCACGGTATCCGCAGCCCAGACCGGCTGCTGGTGAGCGGCCAATATGACCGAAACGGGAAGGATGGCTCTTATCAATTTCATGTTTTATCCCCTGCATGACAAGATATACAAATGCGCGCGCCGAACTTGCCAATCTGCCAATGGCAATATCCGGCTTTATGCCGCATGCAAATGGAGCAAATACTTTACTCCATGTGAAGAATCGTAATCATCCCGTGCAAAACACCGCAATATTTCGTAACCATCTATTTGTAAATCGTTACCGACTTTCGTTTACATGTCATTTGGGCCGATTCAATAAGTATTAATGCTTATGTCTTATCGCCAACCGTGCCAAGCGCCACCCCGCGGCCCTGTCGAGCAAGCCGACGCCTTGCCCCGCCCTCGGATAGGCATTGCGGCGCAGCATTTCCATCCTTTTGGACAGGTGCTCGACTGTCACATCCAAGGCGAATCCGCCAGCCGCAATACGCCCGTCGAGCCAAGGCGCCGCGACGCGATCCGCGCAAACGGTACGACAGGCGTCGCAACGCAAGGCCTGGGATTGGGTTGGCGGGTCTCAATATGTTTTAATCATGCCGTGACATCCCTCCTCATCCCGATGCCAAGCCATTCATCCCGCCGTCTTTCCGCGCATGCGCGCGCCATTTGCATCCTGGCCAGCGTGGCCATGGCAGGCCCCTGGCTGGCGGCCTGCTCTCCCCGCCCGCCCTTGCCTAACGACGCCTATGTCTGGCAGCGCCAGTGGACGCCGGCCTTGAGCGACGCCATGCGGCAGAGCGCCGACGTCGTCAGCCGGTGGCGCGTGCTGGCGGGAGAGTGGGAGGCGCCGTCCGGCCAGTCCGCGCGCTGGCGCTTCAGCGAGCCGGACTGGCGCGCCCTGGTCCAAACCCGCCGCCCCGTCATCGCCGTGTTCCGACTCGATGGACAGCGTCCGGAGTGGGATGCCGCTGCCGTCTCCGCCGCCATCGCGCAACGGCTCGATCTCTGGCGCGTCCGCGGCGTGAACGTGGCCGGCGTGGAGATAGACCACGATTGCGCCACCGCGCGCCTGCCTGCCTATGCGGCGTTTCTGCGCCAGCTACGCCCGCGGCTGCCTGCCGATGCGAAGCTTTCCATCACCGTCCTGCCCGCCTGGCTGAACAGCCCCGCGCTGGACGTCCTGCTATCGCTGCCGGATGAGTCCGTGCTGCAAGTCCATGCCGTGATGCAGCCCGGCAAGGGCTTGTTCGACCCCACGCGGGCGCAAGACTGGGCCCGCGCCTATGCCCGGCGCACCCAGCGGCCATGGCGCATCGCCTTGCCCGCCTATGGCAGCCGCGTCGTCTGGACCTCGTCCGGCCGCATCGCCGCTGTGGAGAGCGAACAGCCGCTGCTGACCGGGGACGCCATGGCCAGCGAGTTGGTCGCCCCGCCGGCGCAGGTGCAGGACTTCGTCAACATCGTGGAGGCCGCCCCGCCGCCGGGCCTGGCCGGCCTGGCCTGGTTCCGCCTGCCCAGCCGGGATGACCGGCGGGCCTGGAGCCTACGCGCCTGGCATGCCGTACTGGCGCGCCAGCCGCTGCGGTCGGAACTGAAACTGACGGCCGCGCCGGTCTCCGCCGGACTGTACGACTTGTGGCTGAGCAATAGCGGCAATGCCGACGCCGCGCTGCCCGCCGCCTTGCGCTGGCCGTCCGCATGCCAGGCTGCGGACGGCGCGGGCGGCTACCTTCTGGATTACGACGCCACAGGCATGCTGCTGCGCCGTGCTCAGCCCGGCTTGCTGCCGCCCAGCGCCAAACGGCGAGTCGGCTGGCTGCGCTGCCCCGCGCTCAACCCGAAAAAGGATCTTCATGTTCAAGCCTGATCTGCGCCAGCTCGGCGCCGCCGCCGCCCTGGGGATCATCGCCACCGCCATCGCCTGCGGCCCGGACTTTCCGATGCAACTGCTGGACAACCGCCAGGGCTCGCTGCTGGGCACGCCATCCAATGGCTTTGCCTACGAAGCCGCCCGCCTGGCCGCGCCGCAGGCGGAGCGCTGCAAGAGCCGCCTCAAGCCGGAGCCAGGCTACGAGGAGCTAAGCCGCGCGGTGACCGCTGCGGCGGCCTCCGCCAGCGCGCTGGATGATTGCGCCAAGGGCGCGGCCTGCGCCAAGCAGCTGAACGATGCCCGCCTCGCCTACCGCCGCATCCGCCAGCTGGCCGCCTGCGGCGCGCCCGATCCGGAATCCGCCGCCGTCGCCAGTTTGGGGGACGAGGCCTTGCTCAGCCTGCGCAACGCCAAAACCGGCCAGCAATGCAACTACCTGAGCTTGCTGGGGCAGACCGAATGCGCCGCCGGCATCCCGTCCGCCGGCCTGAAAACCGCCATTGCGCTATATGCGCAGCAAGCCGCGCGCGGTCGGCGTTTGCGGATGTCTGGCGCGGCGGGCAGCGGCATCGACTCGCTGAAGTTCGTCGCCGGATGGGCGCTCAAGAAGCCTGAGCGCTTTCTGCCGCTATTGGACGACGCCGTGGCGCGCCGGCTGCTGGTAGCCTATGCCCTGGCCCGCGTGGGCGACAACGTGGCGGGCCAAGCCGACAGCGCAGACACATTCATCACGGAAGGAGAACTCTCCGCCTCCCAGACGCTGTCCGGCTACGCCGACGCGGCGCGCCAGGATGCCGGCACCACGCCCAACCAGAATCTGCTGCTCCTGATCGACGCGATACAGCGCCGCGGCTATCTGGATACGGACCACGCCGACCGCCTGGCCGCCCTGGCCTACCGCCTGGGCCGCTATCCACTGGCGGAACGCATGGCCGGCCAGCTCGACAGCGCCCTCGCCAGTTGGGTCAAGGCCAAGCTGGCCCTGCGCCGCGGCGATGTGCCGGCCGCCACCCATTACTACGCTCTCGCCGCGCGCGGCTTTCCGCGCTCGGACAACAGCCTGGAAGCCGGATTGCCGCAACGGGTCAGGGGCGAACAGGCCGTGCTGACGCTGGCGCGCGGCCAGTACGTGGAGGCGCTTGGCTATTTTTACCAGGCCGCGATTGAAGGCGCGCGCCGGGGCGATGACTGGGGGCACCCGTCATTTGTGGCGGACAGCGCCAGCGATATGGCCTATGTCGCGGAGCGCGTGCTGACCGCGGCGGAGCTGAAGGCCTTCGTCGATGCCCAGCCCAGGCCTGCGTACGAGCAGGCGCGCCCAGTCTGGACGCGTTTGCGTTATCTATTGGCGCGGCGCCTGCTGCGCGAAGGCCGTGCGGACGAGGCCGCGCCGTACTTCCCGGAAGACGCCATGGCCGCGGCCTATGACGCTGGAGGCCGCCCCACCGGGGAACTGGCCAGCCTGCGCCAGCTGGCCTTGCAATACGGAGACGCGCTGCGCGACACGCAGCGCGCCTACACCCCCACGCTGCGCGCCAAGGCCTGGTACCGTCTGGCCGCGCTGACGCGGCATGACGGCATGGAGCTGCTGGGATACGAACAGGAGCCGGACTACGCCGACTTTGGCGGCAACTATCAGTCCACTTCCGGCCGGGTCGCCGATGGCCTGCCGCAAGTCCCGCTCAGCGCCGCCGGCCGCGCCGGCTATCTACTGCCCGGCCCCTACGTCGCCGCCGGGGAGCGGGCGCGCTTCGCCGCCTCCCAGAGCCAGCCGCTGCAGCGCTATCACTACCGCTACCTAGCGGCGGACTATCTGGACAAGGCAGCGGATCTGCTGCCGCCGCGCGCCCAGGCTTACTCTGCCGTGCTATGCAATGGCGCGGCCTGGCTGAACGACACCGATCCCCAGCGCGCCGCGCATTTTTACCAGCGCTATGTCCGCCACGGCGCGTATCTGGACACCGGCGCGCGCTTTGGCCAGCAGTGCCCCGCGCCGCGATTCCTGGCGGCGGAGTTCTTCCCCTACCCGCACCGGGCCGAGCGCCTGCTGAACCGCTTCGGACTGGCCAACCTGCTGGGGCTGGCGGCGCTGGCCATCCTGATCCTCGCGGCGCGGCGCGCCAGCGGCGCCAAACGGCCGCGATGATGGCGATCCACCCCGTCCTCGCCCACATGACAAAAGTCCGGCATGGCCGGGCTTTTGGCAATGACTCCGCCACCACGCTCAGCCGCAGCGACTGCGCGCCAACCAGGCCGCTTCGCCCAAAGTGGTTTCGTCCAAAGCGGCGAGCACGATGACGTTATCCGCCTCTGTAGTCGCGCTCAAACGGCAGCAGGATGGCCGCCGCCTCCCGCATTTCCGCCGGCGTCAGGCTGGCCTGGCCCTTGGTCTTCGCGATGAATGTTTTTCAGCGCTGAATCAAGCGCCTGCTGTGTTTCTGATCGGCGGGATCATGGACTTCGGTCCCGGCCATGCTGGCTGGCGGCCCATCCTCCTCCAACATCCCGCTCTGGAACAGCAGGCGCGCGGCGCGCGACTCTTGCAGGCGGCCCTCGCGCATCGCCTCGCTCGACTGCGAGTCGCAACAGGCTAGGATGGATGCTTTCTCAGAACGATAATCTCGCCCGCGCCGACACCTCGCGCGGATCGCCCACCCTCACCTGCAACGCGCTGCCGCTGCTGGAGCGGTAATAGGTTTTATCGAACAGGTTCTTGACGTTCAGCTGCAGCTCCAGCCTTTGCTCTCCCAGCTTGCGCCGCCAAGCCACGAAGGCATCCGCCACCGTGTAGGCTGGCAGCAGGAAACTATTGGCCGCGTCGCCGGCGCGCTCGCCCACATAGCGCGCGCCGCCGCCCATGCGCCAGCGGCCGTCCATACTGTCCACGCCCGCATCGTAGGCCAGGGACAGCGAGCCGCTGCGGCGCGGCACATTGTATAGCGTCTTGCCGATATTGGCCGGCGCATCCTCCACCACCTTGGCGTCGGTGTAGGCGTAGTTGGCGATGATGGATACCTTGCGCGACAGCCGGCCGCTGGCGTCGAACTCCAGGCCTTGCGAGCGCGCCTTGCCGATGGCGCGGCTGACCGCGTTTTCCGTTACCAGCACATGGCTTTTCTCCATGCGGTACGCCGCCGCGCTAGCGGACAGGCCATCGCGCTCCAGCTTGATGCCCGCCTCGCCCGACTCGCCCCGCTCCGGCGAGAAGCTCTGACCATCGCTGCCGACATTGGGCCGGAACGATTGGCTGTAGCTGCCGTACAGCGAAACCAGCGGCGTCAGCTTGAACAGCAGGCCCGCCTGCGGCAGCAGCGTCAGGCCGCTGCCGCGCCCGGTGACGACAAACGGCCGCCCTATGCCGTCCTCTTGCCGATAATGCTGGTAGCGCGCGCCCAGGCTGGCTATCCAGCGCGGCGCCAGGGTCCAGTTGTCCTGCAACAGCAGGGCCTGGCTGTCTATGACGCTGCGGCTGTCGCTCTGCGCGGCGCTGAGCTGGCTGGGGTAAGGCAGCGCGCCGTACACAGGCGCGTAGACATTGAAGCCGCCGACATTGCCGCCGCGGTAGGTGTCGCCGCGCGTCTCGCGCTGCCTTTCCATTTCCAGGCCCAGCGTGAGCTGGTGCAATTGGCCAAACAGGCTCAGGCTGCCTTGCAGCCGGCTGCTCAGCAGCCAGTCGCTATTGTCGAAGCGATTGCCGTCGGCGCGGCGGCTCAGCATGCCGGTCTTGGCGTTGAAAGCGACGGGCCGCGCCTGACGGTCGGTATAGCGCAGCTGATTCCACGCCAGCCGCGTCGCCAGCCGCCAGGCGTCGCTGAGCTGCCGCGCATGGCTCAGCGTCAGCGCCTGGGCCTCGCCTTCAGCATTATTCCAGGCCTCGTCCAGCCGCCGCTCGCGCGGGAGGCTCAAGGGCTGGCCGTTGACAAAGAGCGTCCCCCGGTCATATGGCGTCTTGAAAGCCAGGTATTGGTAAGCCAGCAAAAGTTGGTCCGCGCCCCTCTCCCAGGCCAGAGAAGGCGCGATCATGCGCCGCCGGCTCAGACCGAAGCCCCGCCAGTAGTCGCTTTCGTCAAAGTCGCCGATCAAGCGATATGCCAGGCCCTTATCGCCCAGCGGGCCAGTCAGATCAAAACCGCCGCCTCCGCCGCCGAAGCGGCTTCCTCGCAGCTCCACGCTGCCCTGCGGGCTGTATTGCGGCTTTTTGCTGAGCACATTGATCACCCCGCCCGGCTCCTGGATGCCGTACAGCAAGGAGGCCGGCCCCTTCAGCGCCTCCACCGACTCTGTCGTGGCGTCGAAATTATTCAGCCAGGCCGAGCGCACGCCGTCGCGCAGCACGCCGCCGTCCCCGCGGCTGCCAAAGCCGCGCCGGGTGAAGCTGTCCTGTATGCCGGCCAAAGTATTGCTCTCCACCACGCCGCTGATGTTGCGCACGGCGTCGCCCAGGCTGCGCGCCTGTAAATCGCTCAAGACTTGCGGCCCCACGCTCTGCACGGCCTGGGGCGTATCCAACACGGCTTGCGGGCGGCCAGCGACAGCCGCTTGGCGAGACTGGTAGCTCATGCCGTCCGCGACGGCGGTCACCACCACCTTGTCCAGCTGCGCGACATCGTCGGCATGGGCGACGGCGGCCAGCAAGGGCGACAACAATAGGGGGGAATACAGGCGAGGCAAGTTCATCATGCTGCGAGAGGCTGTTTTAATTGATAACGAGAGTTATTATCATTATTATTAACATTGTTTGCAATGTTTACCTATGCGGGCCTGCTGCCCGCCCTCGCTCTGGATGCTTCGTGAAACGCTACTTGATCCTGCTCCATCGTTACCTGGGCCTGGCCGCGGCCGCCTTCCTTTTGCTGATAGGCCTCAGCGGCAGCCTGCTGCTCTTCCGACCCGAACTGGAAAGCCTGAGCGGCGCCCGCCCCGCCCCGGCGCATCGCCCCATCCACTACCAGGCGCTGGCCGATGCGGTCGCCGCGCGCTATCCCGGCGCGGTTTTCAATTTGCGCCTGGCCGAAGACGGCCCTATCCAGGCGCGCGTGCGCCAGCCCGGCGACGAGCGGCGTCTTTGGCTGACGGCGGATGGCCGCGTCGAGTCGGACCGCCCCAGGGGCGATTCGGCCTTCGAATGGCTGCTGGAGCTGCATGAAAAACTGCTGCTGGGCGAAACCGGCGCCGCGCTGGCCGGCATGTGCGGCCTGCTGTTGACGGCGCTGGCCATTTCCGGCCTGGTTTACTGGTGGCCGCGGGACTGGCGCCGCGCTTGGCAAGTCAGGCGCGGAAAAGGGCAGAAAATATGGGTGACGGATCTGCACCGTTTGAGCGGCGCGCTGGCTTCGCTGCTCCTGCTGTCCGCCGGACTGACCGGCGCCTACCAGGCTTTCGACAAGCCGCTGAACCGCGGCATCAACCAGCTATATGGCTATCGCGCGCCCGGCAAGGCCAAACTCGACACGCCGCCCGGCCTGCCGCGGCTGCCGCTGGACGCGCTGGTGGCGCGCGCCGCCCAGTCCATGCCGGACGGCCGCTTGGTGGACATCCGTTATGATCCGTCGCCGCAACGGCCGCTGCTGCTGCGCTGGCGGCTGGCCGGCGAGCTGCACCCCAATGGCCGCAGCCTGGTGGAAATCGACCCCTACAGCGGCCGCCTGCTGCGCGTGACGCCCGTGGAGCAAGCCGCGCCGGCCATCCGGCTCAGCAGCTGGGTCTACGCCCTGCATACCGGCAGCCTGGGCGGCAATATCCTGCGCATGTTGCTCGCCGCCGCCGGCCTGTCCCTGGCCTGGCTGTCCGCCAGCGGCGCATGGCAGTGGGCGGCCAGGCGGCGCAAGCAGCGCGCCAGCCAAGCGGCGCGAGCGGCGGCCTAGCCATTGGCGGCCCGCGCCTCCGCGCCGGCGAACTCCCGCGCCGCCTCGCGCAGGGCCTCGCCTATCAGCAACACGGCCGGACTGCCCAGCCCGGCGGCGCGCGCGTCCTCCGCCAGCCGGCCCAGGCTGCTGAGCACGCGCGCTTCCCGCTCCGTGCCGGCCCACTGCACGGCCGCGGCCGGCGTATCGGCCGGCAGGCAGTCGGCCAAGGCCGCGCACAGGCTGTCTATGCGGCTCATGCCCATATAGATGGCCAAGGTGGTGCCCGCGGCGGCCAGCGCGCGCCAGTCCGGCTCGCTGCCGTCTTGCAGATGCGCGGTGGCCAGCGTGAGGCCGTGGCTCAAGCCGCGCTGGGTCAAGGAGACGCGCAGGCTGGCCGCGGCGGCGAAGGCGGCGCTGACGCCGTTGACGATGTCGACTTCGATGCCGTGGGCACGCAGATAGGCGATTTCCTCGCCGGCGCGGCCAAACAACAGCGCCTCGCCGCCCTTGGCCCGCACCACCTGCTCGCCGCGCTGCGCGTAGCGCCGCATCAGCCGCTGGATGAAGTCCTGCGGCGTGGATTTGCAGCCGCCGCGCTTGCCCACCCGCACCACGCGGGCGCGCGGCGCCAGCTCCGCGATGGCGGGATCGACCAGATCATCCAGCAGCAGCACATCGGCGGCGGCCAGGCTGCGCGCCGCCTTCAGCGTCAGCAGCTCCAGGTCTCCCGGCCCCGCGCCCAGCAGGGTGACGCGGCCTATGGCCTTGAATGTCTTATGCATGCCCATGACTCCTTAAACAGCTTGCGCGGACGATGCCGCCATGCGCTTTATTTCCGGCAGACAGGAGCCGCACACCGTGCCGCAACCCAGCCTGGCCTGCAGCGCCGTCACATCCGCGCCATCCTCCAGGGCGCGCCGTATCGCGCCCTCGCCCACTTGCTTGCACTGGCACACCGTGCGCTCGCGCGGGGCGGCCGCCGCGACGGCCGGCGCGAACACCGCCAGACGCGGGCCTTGCCAGTCTTCGCCGCTCAGCAGCGTTTGCAGCCGCGCCTCGCCCGCAGCCTGATCCGCCGGCAGGCTGCCGGCGAACAGCAGCCGGTCCAAGCGGTTGCCGCGCCAGGCCGCGCGCTTGAACACGCCGCGCTTGTCGTCGCGGTACTCCAGCGTATCCGCGCCTGGCCGCCAGTCCAGCGCCTCCAGCAGACGCGCCAGCCAGTCCGGCCGCGCGTGCGCCTCCGCCGCGCGCAAGTACAGCGTGTCCGTTCCCGCCAGCGAGATGGCCGCGTAGCCGCAGCCCTCCAGCAAGGGCGACAGCCTGGCGCGCAAGCCCGGCAGGTCCGCATGGCGCACCGCGGCCAGCACACGCCACGGCAGCGCCGCGCGCTCCACCTTTACCGCCGCGTGCTTCAGCTCCGGCTGAAAAGAGAGGCTGTCCACCGCCGAAACGGTGGTTTCGTTGACGCCGCCGCTGCTCAGGAACCGTCCATTCCAGTGCATGGCGGCGAATACGCTGCCGCGCGCCACTTCGTCGCTGCGACGCAAGGGCAGCGCCAACCGCCCGCGCTTGCTGGCCACCCACACCAGCTCGCCGTCGCTCAGCCCGCGCCGCTCAGCGTCTTCCGGATGCATGCGCAACTCCGGCTCTGGACTATGCGCGAAGTGCTGCGGCAAGCGGCCGGTGCGGCTCATGCCGTGCCATTGGTCGCGCAAGCGGCCGCTGATCAGGCGGAAGGGATAGTGGGCGGAGACTTTGTCCGCCGGCGGTTGGTAGTCGACGGCGTGGAAGCGCGCGCGGCCGTTGTCCGTGGCATACACGCCGTCCTCGTAGCGCCGCGCCAGGCCCGAGGCGCTGCCGGCGGGCAGCGGCCATTGCTGCGGACCTTTCGCCTCAAGCAGGGCGTAATCCAGGCCGCCCATGTCCAGGTCGCGGCCCACGGTCAGCGCGCGGTGCTCGTCGAAAATCCGCCCCGCGCCGTCGTAGTCGAAATGCCCGGCTTCATCCGGATGCAGCCGCGCCGCCAACCTCCGCGCGAATTCCGCGGCGATCCAGGCATCCGTCCTGGCCTCTCCCGGCGGCGGCGCGGCGGCGCGCACCCGGCTGATCCGGCGCTCGGAATTGGTGACCGTGCCGTCCTTTTCGCCCCAGCTGGCCGCCGGCAGCACAATGTCGGCGAAGGCCGCGGTATCGGTATCGGCGAAGGCTTCCTGCAACACCACCAGTTCGGCGCGGGCCAAAGCCTCGCGCACCCGCGGCAGGTCCGGCATGGAGTGGGCCGGATTGGTGCAGGCTATCCATACCGCCTTGATTTCCCCGCGGGTCATGGCCTCGAACATCTCCACCGCCGGCAGGCCTGGACGCGGCGACAGCCTCTCCTCCGGCACGCCCCAATGCGCCGCGACCTCTCGCCGGTGCGCCGGATTGGCGATGTCGCGGTGCGCGGCCAGCATGGTGGCCATGCCGCCCACCTCGCGGCCGCCCATGGCGTTGGGCTGGCCGGTCAGCGAGAACGGCCCGGCGCCGGGCTTGCCTATCTGGCCGGCGGCCAGGTGCAGATGGATCAGCGCCAGGTTCTTGGCCGTGCCCTGGCTGGATTGGTTCAGACCCATGCAATACAGCGACAGGCTGGCCCGGCTGCGGCCAAAGCACTCCGCAGCGGCGATGATGTCCTCCGCGCTCACGCCGCAGATCTCCGCCGCCAGCTTGGGCGTGTAGTCGCGGACCATGCGCTTGAGCGCGTCGAAGCCCTCGGTATGGGCCGCGATGTAATCGGCGTCGATCAGCCCTTCCCAAATCAGGTGATGCAGCATGCCGTGGAACAAGGCGACGTCGGTGCCGGGCTGGATTTGCAGGTGCAGGTCCGCCATGGCCGCGGTGTCGGTGCGGCGCGGATCGACGACGATCCAGCGCGTGTCCGGCCTGGCCGCGCGCGCGGCCTCCAGCCGGCGGAACAGCACCGGGTGGGCGTAGGCCATATTGCTGCCGGCGAACAACACGCAATCCGCCGCTTCCAGGTCTTCGTAACAGGTGGGCGGGCCGTCCGCGCCCAGCGCCATCTTGTAGGCGGCGACGGCGCTGGACATGCATAGCCGGGAATTGGTGTCGATATTGTTGGTGCCTATCAGGCCCTTGGCCAGCTTGTTGAACAGGTAGTAATCCTCGGTCAACAGCTGGCCGGACACGTAAAACGCCACCGCGTCCGGGCCATGCCGGCGGATGATGCCGGCGAAGCGGTCCGCCGCCGCGTCCAGCGCCTCGTCCCAGCCGGCGCGCCGGCGCGGCGCGTTCCTGTCCATCCGCATTTCCGGATACAGCGCGCGGCCGCTGTCGCTGGCGGCGCTGGCCGCTAGGTTCAGCCCCTTGCTGCACAATCGTCCGTAATTGGCTGGATGGTCCGGATCGCCGCGCACGCCGGCAATGCGGCCATTCTCGCTGCTTATCAGCACGCCGCAGCCGACGCCGCAATAGCAGCAGGTGGAGCGGGTTTCCGTCTTGCCCATGCGCCTGCCCTCCTTTCGCTTACCAGGCCAGCCACACCGCGCCGTCTTCGAGGCGGACCGGAAAACGGTTGGCGCAGCCCACGTCCGGCGCCTGCGCCTCGCCGCTGGCCAGGTCTATGTTCCAGCCATGCAGCGGACAAGCCACCGCGCGGCCGTGCACCATGCCCTGGCTCAAGGGGCCGCCCTTGTGCGGGCAGCGGTCCAGCAGCGCGAACACCTGGTCGTCGTGAATGCGGAACAGGGCGATGTCGCCGCCGTCCCGCGCCAGCACGCGACTGCCTTGCGCCGGAATATCGTCCAGCGCGCACACTTTCACCCAGTTTTCTCTGATCATGGCGCTCTCCTAAACGGCCACCGCGATGGGGATGAATTCGCGCTTCTGCGCCCCGGCCACGCGCGCCGCCCACGGGTCGGGCAGGCCCTGCAGCGAGAACAGCAGCCGTTGATGCAGGGCGCGGCGGCTGTCCGCGTCGCCCACCACGCGCGATTTGATGTAATCCAGGCCGACGCGGGCGATGTAATGCACGGTGCGGTCCAGGTAGTAGGCTTCCTCGCGGTACAGTTGCAGGAAGGCGCCGCTGTACTCCTTCACCTCCTCAGCCGTCTTCACCTTGCACAGGAATTGCGCCACCTCGGTCTTGATGCCGCCGTTGCCGCCCACGTACAGCTCCCAGCCGGAGTCCACGGCGATCACGCCCACGTCTTTGATGCCGGCCTCGGCGCAGTTGCGCGGGCAGCCGGACACCGCCAGCTTGACCTTGTGCGGGCTCCACATATTGGCCAGCATGGTTTCCAGGTCTATCCCCATCTGGGTGCTGTTCTGGGTGCCGAAGCGGCAGAACTCGCTGCCGACGCAGGTTTTCACCGTGCGGATGGACTTGCCGTAAGCGTGGCCGGAGTGCATGCCCAGATCGCGCCAGACATCGACCAGGTCTTCCTTCTTGATTCCCAACAAATCGATGCGCTGGCCGCCGGTCACCTTGAGCATCTTCACCCGGTACTTGTCGGCCACGTCGGCGATGCGGCGCAGTTCGTCGGCGGTAGTGACGCCGCCCTTCATTTGCGGGATGACCGAGAAGGTGCCGTCCTTTTGGATGTTGGCGTGGGCGCGCTCGTTGATGAAACGGCTTTGCGGATCGTCCGCCGCCTCATGCGGCCAGCTGGACAGCAAGTAGTAATTGATCGCCGGCCGGCAGCTGGCGCAACCATTGGGCGTGCGCCATTCCAGGAAGTGGAACACCTCGGCGTGGCTCAACAGATGGTGCTCGCGTATCGCCTTGCGCAGCTCGCCGTGGCTGCGGTCTGTGCAACCGCATACGGCCTTGGTCTTGGGCGTTTCCTGGAAGCCGGCGCCCACCACGCTCATCAGGACTTGCTCCACCAGGCCGGAGCAGGAGCCGCAGGAGCTGGCGGCCTTGGTGTGTTTCTTCACCTCGTCCAAGGTGAACAGGTCCTTGTCCTGGATCGCCTTGACGATGGTTCCCTTGCACACGCCGTTGCAGCCGCACACCTCGTCGCTATCCTGCATTGCGGCAGCACGGCTCTGGCCCTGCACGCCGGCGTCGCCGATGGCGGATTCGCCGAACATCAGCGTGTCGCGCAGATCGCCCACCGGGCGCGCCTCGCGCAGCAGCTTGAAATACCAGGCGCCGTCGCTGGTGTCGCCGTACAGGCAGACGCCGGCCAGCTTGTCGCCGCGCAGCACCAGCTTCTTGTAGATGCCGCCGGCCGGATCGGACAATACGATCTCGTCGCAGCCCTCGCCGCCCATGAAGTCTCCGGCGGAGAACAAATCAATGCCGGTTACCTTCAGCTTGGTGGACGACACCGAGCCCAGATAGCGGGCGATGCCCAGCTGCGCCAGATGATTGGCGCATACCTTGGCCTGCTCGAACAACGGCGCCACCAGGCCGTAGGCCACGCCTCTATGGCTGACGCATTCGCCCACCGCGTAGATGCGCGGGTCGTAAGTCTGCAAGGCGTCATCCACCACCACGCCGCGACTGCAATGCAGTCCGGAGGCCTCGGCCAACGCGGCATTGGGCCGGATGCCCACCGCCATCACCACCAGCTCGGCCGGAATGTCCTCGCCGTCGCTGAAACGAACGGCGGCCACTCGCCCCTGGCCGTCATCCAGCAGCGCCGCGGTCTGCCGCCCCAATAGAAAGCGGATGCCGCGCGCCTCCAGCGCCTGGCGCAGCAAGTCGCCGGCCTGGCGGTCCAGCTGCCGCTCCAGCAGCCAGTCGGCCAGATGCACCACCGTCACGTCCATGCCGCGCTGCTTGAGGCCGTTGGCGGCCTCCAGCCCCAGCAGGCCGCCGCCTATCACCACGGCGTGGCGGCGCGTTTGGGCGGCGGCCATCATGTATTCGGTATCGGCGATGTCGCGGTAGCCTATCACCCCCTCCAGCTCGCGCCCCGGGATCGGCAAGATGACCGGCGTGGAGCCGGTGGCCAGCAGCAGCCTGTCGTAGGCTACCGCTTCGCCATCTTCCGTCACCACCTGCCGCCGCGCCCGGTCTATGGCGGCGACGGGCGTGCCCATGCGCAAGCGGATGCCGCGCTCGGCGTACCACTCCCGCGGATTGAGTATGATATCCGCGAAGGCCTGCTCCCCGGCCAGCACCGGCGACAGCAGGATGCGGTTGTAATTGGGATGCGGCTCCGCGCCGAACACCGTGATGTCGTACAAATCCGGCGCCAGATGCAGCAGTTCCTCCACCGTGCGCATGCCGGCCATGCCGTTGCCCACCACCACCAGCTTCTGCCGCGTCTTGCCCTTCAGTTCCGCCATATCCATGGTCATCCCCCCTCAAACCCTGGCCGCGGCGACGGTCCAGTCGCTGCGCCAGCGCTGCCTCACTCCGGCCAGACTCATCCAGGCCAGCGCGCACAGACAGGCAAACAGCCACAGCCCCGCCGCATAGCCGCCGCTGGCTTGCTTGACCGCGGCCAGCCCGGCCGCCAAAGCGAAACCGCCCACGCCGCCCGCCATGCCCACCAGCCCGGTCAGCACGCCGATTTCCTTGCCGAAACGCTGCGGCACCAGCTGGAACACCGCGCCGTTGCCGGCCCCCAGGCACAGCATGGCCAGCACGAACAGCGCCAGCGCCGCCCCAGGCCCGCCCGCGCCGAAACCGGCCGCGCCTATCAGCAGCGCGCAGGACGCATACACCGCCAGCAGCGAGCGGGTGCCGCCCAACCGGTCCGCCAGCATGCCGCCCAACGGCCGCATCACCGAGCCGGCGAACACGCAGGCCGCGGTGTACAGGCCGGCGGTCTTGGCGTCGAAACCGAACTGGTCATGGAAATAGCCGGGCAAGGCGCTGGCGAAGCCGGAAAAGCCGCCGAAAGTCATCGAATAGAAAAACATGAACCACCAGGCATCGCGCTCGCGCAGCACGGCCAGGTAATCAGCCAGACGCTTGGCCGGCGGCGCGTTCGGCGCATCCTTGGCGCACAGGCTGAAAAACAGCAGCGACAGCAGAAGCGGAATGCAGGCTAGGCCGAATACATTGCGCCAGCCGAAAGCCATGGCCAACGCCGGCGCGAACAAGGCCGCCAGCACGGTGCCGGAGTTGCCGGCGCCGGCGATGCCCATGGCCGTGCCCTGGTGGCGCGGCGGATACCAGCGCGAGGCCAGCGGCAGCGCCGCCGCGAACGAGGCGCCGGCCACGCCCAGCAAGCCGCCCAGCAATAGCGCGCCGCCCAGGCCGTCTATGCCCAGCAGCCAGGCGCCGGCCAGCGCGGCGATCACAACGATCTGCCCAAGGAGGCCGGCGCGGCGCGCGCCGAGTCGGTCCACCAGCACGCCCATCAGCAGGCGCAGCAGCGCGCCGGCCAGGATGGGCGTGGCCACCATCAGGCCGCGCTGCTGGGTGGACAGGTGCAGCGCCAGGGCGATGGGCACCTGCAAGGGGCCCAGCAGATACCAGGCCATGAAGCTCAAATCGAAATACAGAAAGGCCGCGAACAGCGTAGGCCGGTGTCCCGCCTGCCAGAAAGTACGGTCCATGATCGCTCCTTGCGGCCGGCCGCCGGGCCGCCCGCTCAACATCCAAACAAAAACGGCGCCCTTCCCCGAAGAAACCGGGAAAGGACGCCGTTGTCCCTTGCGGCGCGCGCCATCGTTGGCATTCGCCTGCTGCATTCCGCCCGCCGCGCCGTTGCGCCGGGCAATGGCACTACCGCAAATTGCGTGCCAGCTTTTTCCTCACGCCGGAGCCGGCATTCTCTGGCCTGCTCAATTCATGCTGCACTGCATCAGTGCGAAAACGCCGCGCCCGCACCGCTTTTGGGCAGGGACCAGCCGGCCGGCGGCCACGCCTCGCCATCCATCAGCACGCTGCGGCGCGCCGACTCGTCCGGCGCGGCCACGCCCACGCTGGCCGCCGCCTGGCGGTACAGCTCGCGCCGGCTGACGGCGGCGACCACGTCCAGATCGTCCACGCCGTCCCACATGCCCCAACGCCGGTACTGCCGCAGAAACCACAGGCCGTCGCTGAGCCAGGGAAAGTTGACCCTGCCCTCGTCGAAGAAACGCAGCGGCGCCGCCTGCTGCGGATGCGCCTGCCAGTGTTGCAAGATCCGCTCCGCCGGCACGCCCAGCCAGGCCTCTTCCGCCAGCCAGGCCGCCGCCTGGACCCGGTTGTCCGGCTCATCCAGCCAGCGGCAGGCCTGCAGCAGCGCCGCGATCAGGTCCATCGCCAGGCCCGGCTGGCCATCGGCGAAACTGCGCCGGCAAATCAAGGCCTTTTCCGGATGATCCGGCCACACCGCCGCGCTGTCCGCCACCAATCGGGCCGAGCCTTCGCGTTCGGCCATCGCATGCCAGGGCTGGCCGGCGCAGAAACCGTCCAGTTCGCCGGCGCGCATCGCCGCGCCCATCTGCGGCGGCGGAATCACCACGCAGCGCGCGTCGCGCAAGGGATGCAGGCCCTGCGCCGCCAGCCAGTAATGCAGCCACATCGCATGCGTGCCGGTGGGAAAGGTATGCGCCAGACGCAACGGCCGGGCCAAGCCGGCCGCGATATCCGGCAAGGCCGCGCCGCCCAGCCAGCGGGCCGCCAGATCGGGGCGCAGGCTGATGCCCTGGCCGTTGCGGTTCAGGCCCATCAGCAAGGCCATGTCGCACTGCGGCCCGCCCAGCCCCAGCTCCATGCCATAGGCCAACCCATGCAGGGCCAGGGCGGCGTCCAGTTCGCCGCGGATCAGCTTGTCGCGCACCGCCGTCCATGAAGGCTGGCGCAGCGGCCGCAGCAGCAGGCCGTGCCGCCTATCCAGCCCCAGCCGCCGCGCCACCAGCAGCGGCGCGCAGTCGGTCAACGGCAAAAAACCCATGCGCACGGCCCGCAGGCCGCGCTCGTCCGCCATCATGGCATCGCTCATCTCGCCTCCTCAGCCCAACAGTTCGCTGGAATGGATCAATTGCCTGGACAGCTCGGCCAGCCGCAGTCCGGACTTCATCGCCTCGCTGCGCAATAGCGCGTAGGCCTGTTCCTCGCTCAAGCGTCTTCGCTGCATCAGCATGCCCTTGGCGCGCTCGATCAGCTTGCGATCGGCCAGCTGCCGTTCCATGTCGGCCAATTTTTTCTTGAGGGCGGCGTCTTCTTCGAACTTGACCCGCGCCATGTCTATGATGGGCGCCAGCCGCTGCGGCGTGACGTGATCGACGATGTAGGCGGTGACGCCGGCGCGCACCGCGGCCTGGATGCAAGGCAGCTCGCCGTGCTCGGCGAACATCACCACCGGCCGCGGCGCGGCCTGCTCCATCAGCGCCAGTTGCTCCAGCGTGTCGCGGCTGGGCGACTCGGTGTCGACGATGACGATGTCCGGCCGCTGCGCCTCGACTTGCGCCAGCAGCTGCGCCGCGCCGTCAGCCTGGGCGATCACCTGATAGCCCGCCTGCTCCAGCGCGGCGCGCAACTGCGGCATGGGCCGCTCGGTATCGCTCACCAGCAGCAGCCGCAAAGGGGAAGCATCACACATGGCCGGTCCATGGTTGAGACAATGCCGCAAGATAAGCAAGCCCCATGCCTGGAATGAAAAACGCCCGCAAGCGGGCGTTTCGATAGTCAAACGGCGGAGTCAGCCTGACTTGGCCGGCAGCGGCTTGCCCTCGAGCGGCGCCGGGGAAGGCTCCGCCGCCTGATTGTCCTCGGCGCGGCGGCCGGCCCAGTAGGCGGCGTTGGCGATGCCCAGCGTCTCCGGATGGAACACCGGGTCCAGGCCGCACGCCTGCTGCGCCTCGTAATCGCGCAGGCAGGCCAGGGCCGGCTTCTGCAGCAGGATGATGGCGGCGATGTTGAGCCAGGCCATCAGGCCGACGCCGATATCGCCCAGGCCCCAGGCCAGGTCCGCCGTCTTCACCGTGCCGTAGACCGTGGCCGCCATCAGCGCCAGCTTCAGCGCGAAGGCCAGCCAGGGACGGCGCTGATTGCGGGTCAGATAGGCGATATTGGTCTCGGCGATGTAGTAGTAAGCGATGATGGTGGTGAAGGCGAAAAACAGCAGGGCCAGCGCGACGAAGGCCGAACCGAAGCCCGGCATGATGTTTTCCATCGCCGTCTGCACATAGCCCGGCCCGGCCGCCACGCCGGCGATGCCGGTGTACAGCGCCGCGCCATCCGGCCCCTGCACATTGTACTGGCCGGTGATCAAGAGCATGAAGGCGGTGGCGGAGCAGACGAACAGGGTGTCGATATAAACCGAGAAGGCCTGCACCAGGCCCTGCTTGGCCGGATGGCTGACCGCCGCCGCGCTGGAGGCGTGCGGGCCGGTGCCCTGCCCGGCCTCATTCGAATAAATGCCGCGCTTGACGCCCCACTGGATGGCGAAGCCCAGTATCGCGCCCATGCCGGCATCCAGGCCGAAGGCGCTGCTGAAGATCAAGGCGATCACGCCGGGCAGCTTGTCTAGGTTCAGCGCGATGACCACGCAGGCGACGATGATGTAGCCCAGGGCCATGAACGGCACCACCGCGCCTGCGAACACGGCGATGCGCTTGACCCCGCCGAAGATGATGAAGCCCAGCAGCATGGCCAGCAGCGCCGCGGTGACGGTGGGCGCCACGCCGAAGGCGGACTGCAGGGAGGAAGCGATGGAATTGGACTGTATGCCCGGCAGCAGCATGCCGGTGGCCACCACGGTGGTCAGCGCGAACAGCCAGGCATACCATTTCATGCCCAGGCCCTTCTCGATGTAAAACGCCGGCCCGCCGCGGTATTGGCCGTCCATCTTTTCCTTGTAGATCTGGCCCAGCGTGGACTCGACGAAGGCGGAGCTGGCGCCGAGGAACGCCACCAGCCACATCCAGAACATCGCGCCGGGGCCGCCGAAGGTGATGGCGGTGGCCACGCCGGCGATATTGCCGGTGCCCACGCGGCCGGCCAGCGTCATGGCCAGCGCCTGGAAAGACGACACGCCGGCGCTGCTGCTTTCGCGATTGAACATCAAGCGCAGCATGTGTTTGAAATGGCGCAGCTGCAAAAAGCGGGTGCGAATCGAAAAATACAGGCCGGCGCCCAGGCACAGATAAATCAGCGCCGGACTCCAGACCACGCCATTGATGGCGTTGACCAGTTCATCCATGGTTTCTCCTTTGTCAGCGAAGGCTCGCAACCGGCTTTTATTGTTGAGCCGCATGCCGATTGTCGGACCGGAAGCCTGAAGATAAGGAGGAAAACCGGGCTATCTGGTAAATGCACTGTAAAAGTCAGCAATTACAACAATCGCCCCGCATCGGATTTGCCAGGCGCGAAAAAACCTGTCGGCATAAGCGAAATGCGCCATCGGCGGCGCGTGGTATAGTGGCGGCCAACGCAATTCTCGTGACGGAAATCCCTCGCCATGCCCACCTCAGCCCGACTCGCGGCCGGCTTCATCGCCGCCGCGCTGTGCGCCTGCCAGCCGCCGCAGCGCATCCAGGCCAGCTACCATTGCGACCAGCAATTGCAATTCCGCTTCGACCGCCGCGGCCAGACCGTGGAGCTGCAAACCCCGGCCGGCGCTTTCCACGGCTTCATGGATGAAAAGGGCCTGCTGACCTGGCCCAAGAACAAGGCGGCGGACAATCTGCCGGACAGCTTTTTCATCTCGCGCAAGACGCCGGACCAGATGAAGCTTTACGGTGGACTGGCCAAGACCGGCGTCGCCTGCCGGCTGGACCCGAACCAACCTTGATCGCCCCACGCAAAAAGAGCCGCCCCAGGGCGGCTCTTCGCATTCAGCGTGGCGCGCTTACTTCCACAGCTTCCACCACGGCATTTCCTGCACCTGCCACGGCTTGTTCAGGTAGACGCTATGCGGATAGTTCAACGCCAGCACGCGGCGCGCGTCGTCGCGCAGCTTGGGCAGCTGCAGCTTGTCGTAGGCCGCCACCATGATGGCCAGCGCCTCTTCCGGGTACTTGGTGTTAGAGAAGTCCTTCACCACGCCCTGGGCGCGACTGGCCGCCGCCAGATACGCGCCGCGCTTCATGTAGTAGCGGGCCACATGCATCTCGTTGCCGCCCAGCGCATCCACCAGCCGGTTCATCTTGGCCTTGGCGTCAGGCGCGTAAGCGCTGTTGGGGAAACGCGTGGTCAGTTCGCGGAAGGCAGCGAAGGATTCGCGGGCGGCGCGCGGATCGCGCTCGCTCATGTCCTGGCCGGCCCATTTCGCCAGCAGGCCAGAATCGTCGTTGTAATACACCAAGCCTTTCAGATAATAGATGTAGTCGAGGTTGGGATGCGTCGGATGCAGCTTGATGAAGCGGTCAGCCGCGGCGATGGCTTGCTCAGGCTCGCCATCCTTGTAATGGGTGTAGGCCAGGTCCATTTGCGCCTGCTGCGCGTAGCGGCCATACGGAAAGCGCGATTCCAGCGTTTCGTAGAGCTTGACTGCGCGGGTATAATTGCCGCTGTTCAACTCGTCGTGAGCTTCCGAGTACAGCTTCTCCACGGTCCAGCCGCGCGTTTCGTCGTAGGTTTCCGTGGAGGCGCAGCCGGCAAGCCCCACCATCACCAACATTGCAGCAACAACGTATCTTTTCATGACTGATCCTTACATTGACCCGGACGATTATAGCGACATCTCGGAAAACGAGATATCCACCACGCAACATCTCGAAATTCCGCTCGCCCTGTGCGGCGAACGGCTGGATGCCGCGCTGGCCAAACTGCTGCCGGATTACTCGCGCAGCCGCCTGACGCAATGGGTCAAGGACGGCCTGGTCAAGGTGGACGGCCAGGTAGTGGCGCCCAAGACCAAGATGCTGGGCGGCGAGAAGCTGGAGGTCACGCTGCAGCTCACGAACGAGGAAATGGCCTTCCAGCCGGAAGCCATGGACCTGCCCATCGTGTTCGAGGACGACCACATCCTGGTGATCAACAAGCCGGCCGGACTGGTGGTGCATCCCGCCGCCGGCAACTGGAGCGGCACCCTGCTCAACGGCTTGCTGCATCATTGCCCGGCGCTGGCCAACGTGCCGCGCGCCGGCATCGTGCACCGGCTGGACAAGGACACTTCCGGCCTGATGGTGGTGGCCAAGACCGTGCCGGCGCAAACCGAGCTGGTGCGCCAATTGCAGGCGCGCACGGTCAAGCGCGTCTACCGCGCCATCGCCGACGGCGTGGTGCCGTTTGACGGCACCATAGACGCCAACATCGGCCGCGATTCCAACAACCGTCTGAAAATGGCGGTGCTGAAGTTCGGCGGCAAACCGGCCATCACCCACATCCGCGTGCTGGAGCGCTTCGCCAGCCACTCGCATATCGAGTGCAAGCTGGAAACCGGCCGCACCCACCAGATCCGCGTCCACATGCGCGAAGCCGGCCACCCGCTGGCGGGCGACCCGGTCTACGGCAACCCCCGCCACAAGATGGACGAAGACATCGCCGCCGGCGTGAAGGCGCTGGGCCGCCAGGCGCTGCACGCCTACGCCCTGGCCCTGGTGCATCCGGCCAGCGGCGAGGAGCGCAGCTGGAAAGCCCCGCTGCCGGAAGACTTCCGCGCCCTGCTGGACCTGCTGCGCGGCGACGGCGCGGCGGCCGACGCCGAAACCTTCGCCCACGGCGACGGCGAAGACGACGAAGACTGGGACGACGAGGACGACGACGGCGACGTCGAGGTGATCTATGCCCGCTAATGACTGGCTGGAGGCCGACTGGCCAGCGCCGGCGCGGGTGCGCACGCTGATCACCACGCGCAGCGGCGGCCTCAGCCAGCCGCCCTACGCCAGCCTGAACCTGGGCGGCCATGTCGGCGACGATCCTGAGGCCGTGGCGGCCAACCGCGCCCGCCTGCGCGACGAGCTGCCGGCTGAGCCGGCCTGGCTCAACCAGGTGCACGGCGTGGCCGTGGTCGACGCGGCTGCGGTCGGCGCTGCCGCGCCGGACGCGGACGCCAGCTTCGCCCGCGCGCCGGGCGTGGTGTGCGCGGCGATGACGGCAGATTGCCTGCCCGTGCTGCTATGCGACGAGGCCGGCACCGTGGTGGCCGCCGCCCATGCCGGCTGGCGCGGGCTGTGCGACGGCGTGATCGAGGCCGCCGTGGCCGCCATGGCGGTGCCGCCATCCGGCCTCATGGCCTGGCTGGGGCCGGCCATCGGGCCGGACGCCTTCGAGGTGGGCGCGGAAGTGCGCCAGGCCTTTCTGGCGCGAGACCCGGCCGCCGCAGCCGCCTTCACGGACATCGACAACGGCAAATACCTGGCCGACATCTATGTCCTGGCCAGGCTGCGGCTGGAAAAGCTGGGCATCGCGCGCGTCTACGGCGGCGACTTCTGCACCGTGATAGACCGCGACCGCTTCTTCTCCTATCGCCGCGACGGCGTCACCGGCCGCATGGCCTCGCTGATCTGGCTGGAAGATTGACCCCAAGCCCCGCCCAACTGGCGAGGCTTTATTTTCCGCCGTCTTCTCATGCGCCCTTGCGCCAGGGTGGTTGACCCGGCCCGACCACGCGAACATCATATCCATGCCCGCCCTTCCCAGGATGCCCCATGGATATCGCCATCGTCACGCTGGACTGCTTCAACGAACTGGACTCCTTCATCGCCTCCGGCATACTCGGCCGCATGGCGCCGCATGGCTGGAAGGTGCGCATCTGCTCTCCGTCGCCCACCGTGCAAACCCGCTCCGGCGCGCGCATAGAACGCCAGGAGACGCTGTCTTACGCCAACCACGCCGACGCGGTGCTGATAGGCAGCGGCTGGCGCACGCGCGACTGGGTGGCCGACGACGCCATCATGGGTCAGCTCAAACTGGATGCGTCCCGGCAGCTGATAGGCTCGCAATGCTCCGGCGCGCTGGTCTTGCACCGGCTGGGCCTGCTGGCGGACGGCGTCGCCTGTTCCGACGGCATGACGCGTCCCATGCTGGAAGAGCGTGGCGTGAAAGTCGCGTCCGGCGCCTTCCGCGCCGTCGGCAATGTCGCCACTGCCGGCGGCTGCCTGGCCTCGCAATACTTGGCTGCCTGGGTGCTGCTGCGGCTGGCTGGCGAAGCGCGCGCGCGGGAAGTCCTGTCTTATGTCGCGCCGGTGGGCGAAGAAGCCGCCTATGTCGAGCGCGCGCTGGCCATCGTCCAGGCAACAGAGGCCGCCCTGCCATGAACATCGCCTCGCTGGAAGGCCTGCAAGCGGCCGATCTGCATCCCTGCTTCCTGGCAGCCTTCAGCGACTATCTGGTGCCGGCGCAGCCTGCCCTGGAACCGTTCGCGGCCATGCTGAACCGGCGCGGCTGGGTGCCGGAACTCAGCGCCGGCGCCTGGCTGGACGGCGCGCTGATTGGTTTCTGGCTGACCGCCACGCCCTGGATAGACGGCCGGCAAGAGGGCTATTGCATCGCCGCCGGCGTCGCGCCCGAGGGCAGGCGGCGGCACGCTTTGACCGAGATGGCGCGACACGTGACCGCGCGGCTGGCCGAACGCGGCATCCTGCAGCAGCGGCTGGAAGTGATAGACGGCAATCTGCGCGCGCGCCAGGCCTACGCCACGCTGGGTTTCTCCAGCTTGCGCAGGCTGGATTGCTACCAAATCCAGCAGCCCATCGCGGCTCGCCAAGTCTGGGCCGTCACGGCGCATGCCGAACACGGCGCCGCCGCCTGGCCGGATGCCCAGCCGGCCTACCCGCCGGCCGTGCCCAACCGGCGCGAGTCGCTGCGGCGCGCCGAACCCGCCCTGCGCTGGCTGACCGTTGAGCGCGACAGCGCCTTGCTCGGCTCCTTCCTGCTATCGCGCGACGGCGAGGCGGTGGAGCTGCATGTCGCGCCGGAATATCGACGCCGGGGCATCGCCGGCTGCCTGCTGCGGGAAGGCCAGAAACTGACGCCGGGCGGCCGCCTCAGCTTCAACAACGTGGACAGCCGCGACCTGCCGCTGATCCAGTTGCTGTTGAAGCACCAAGCCAGCTACCGATTGTCGCAATGGGAAATGGCCAAGCCGGCGGCGCAGACCGCGCAGTGATAAAATGCAAACCGAGGCGGCCGCTGCGACCGCGATGCGAAACAAGGACTCTCGATGCACCCGCAATTGCAAATTGAATGGCAGCACAAGCTGATCGCGCTGCTGGAACAACAACCGCCCGACGACGACGGCGCCCATGATCTCAGCCACCTGCACCGCGTCTGGGCGGTGGCGCGCCAGTTGCTGGCGCACTACCCTGAAGCCGACCCCTTGGTGGTGATGGCCGGCAGCTATCTGCATGATCTGGTCAACCTGCCCAAGAGCCACCCGCAACGCCACCTCGCTTCGCGCTGGTCCGCCGAGCGCGCGCGCGAATTGCTGGCGGAGAGCGGCCTCAGCCCCGCCCAGCTGGACAATATCGCCCACAGCATCGAGGCTCACAGCTTCTCCGCCGCCATCCCGACGCGCACGCTGGAGGCCAAGATCGTGCAGGACGCCGACCGCATGGACGCGCTGGGTCCGGTAGGCCTGGCCCGCATGTTCTACGTTTCCGGCCGCATGGGCCGCGCCCTTGCCCATCCGCTGGACCCGCTGGCCGAGCACCGCGGCCTGGATGACCAGGCCTGGGCGATCGACCACATCGACGTCAAGCTGGCCAGGCTGCCGGGCATGATGCAGACCGAAGCCGGCCGCGCGCTAGCCGAAAGCAAGCTGCAATGGCTGTTCCAGTTCCGCGACGAATTTTGCCGCGACTGGATGGCGCGCTGAAGAGCTGAAGAAAGGACGAGTCGCCTCCATGATGATCAAGACACTGCCGCGCAACCGCGCGGGGCGAGATTGGGTGGTGGGCGACCTGCACGGCTGCTTCGAACCGCTGCGGCGCTTGATGAAGATCATCGCCTTCGATCCGGCGCGGGACCGGCTGTTCTCGGTGGGCGATCTGGTGGATCGCGGGCCGGACAGCCATCAGGTGGCGGAGTGGCTGGCCCAACCCTGGTTTCACGCCGTGCGCGGCAACCATGAACAGATGGCGCTGGACGCCATGCGCAATCCGCTGGAAGACAGCGAGCGCCACCTGCGCAACGGCGGCCGCTGGCTGACCGAACTCTCCCCCGCCGCGCGCGACGCCTGCGTCGCCGCCATGTCCCAGCTGCCGCTGGCCATAGAGATCGACGCCGAGGGCGGCAAAATCGGCATCGTGCACGCCGACTGCCCCCACAACGACTGGACCACGCTGGCCGCGCGGCTGGAAGCGGACAATCCCAGCGAGCAGGACTACGACACCTTGCTGTGGTCGCGCGAACGCGCCCTGAACCAGGGCGCCGGCCACGTGGCCGGCGTGGACCTGCTGCTGGTGGGCCACACGCCGCAAGAGCGCGCCGTCATGTACGACAACGTGATGCATCTGGACACCGGCGCCGTCTATGGCGGCAAGCTCACCCTGTTCTGCCTGGACGATTTCGTCGAAGTCTCGCTGCCCGCCAGCTTCGAAGCCCTGGCCCGCTTCCAGCTGCATTAGACGCGGCGCGCCCCGGCGGCTAGAATCGCGCTCCACGAAACAAGGAAACCCCATGGCCGAGCGCAAGAAGAAAACCGCCGCCCCCAAACCGGGCCAACAGGAACGCCGCGCCCAGGAGCAGCGCTACCATCACGCCGAGCAAGCATGCCGGCAACTGACCCACCAGCTGGAAACGCTGGCCGCCGCCGGCGCGCTGGACGGCAATGAAGGCGCCGCCCAATACCTGAACTCCACTCGCGCCTACTACCGCCGCATCCGCAACGGCAAGGTGATGGGGCCGGCCGACTTCACCGCCGCGGCGGACGTCTGCGCCTGCGCCCGCCGCGCCCTGGCCGCGCTGGACCCGGAGCTGGCCTTCGCCGATCTGCCGCAGGCCGAAGCCCTGCGGCAGGCGCTGGAACAAGGCGCGCGGGTGATAGAGGAAATGAAGCAGATCAAGGCCGGCAAACCTGGCTGAAAAACCACCCGCATGGCATGATTGAGCATAGCCATCTAGCGGATGCCCGCCATGTACCTGCACATTCCCCATCTGCGCGTCGCGCGTCCGGTCAGCAATCTGGCCCTCAGCCAGGCCATGTATTGCGAGGGCCTGAACTTCCAGCTGCTAGGCAGCTTCCATGATCATGACGGCTTCGATGGCGTCATGCTGGGCCTGCCCGGCGCCGGCTATCACCTGGAATTCATCGTCAGCCATCGGCACCCGCTGCCGCCCACGCCCACTGCGGAAGACCTGCTGGTTTTCTACCTGCCGGACCACGCCGAATGGGTAGCTGCCGGCGCCTGCATGCGCGCCGCGGGCTTCGCCCAGGTGCCGTCCGCCAATCCCTACTGGGACGCGCGCGGCGCCACCTTCGCCGACCACGATGGCTACCGCACCGTGCTGCAAAACGCCAAGAGCCCGGTTTGACGCCCGCGCAACGCCCCGCGCCGCCAACCCGCGAAGCGGATGAGGCGCGCCTGCGCGCCATGATCCTCGGCACGCCCTGGCTGATGGCGGCCTTGCATGCCGCGCGGCAACTGGAACTGGACGCTTGGTGCATAGGCGCCGGCGCGGTGCGCAACGCGGTGTGGGACCACCTGCATGGCTACCACCAGCCGTCTGCCCTGGCCGACATCGACGTCGCCTACTTCGATCCCGCCTGCCTGGAGCAAGCGCAGGACGACGCGCTGCAAGCCCGCCTGCAGGCCATCGCGCCGGACGCTCCCTGGGAAGTGAGCAACCAGGCGGCGGTGCATTTATGGTTTGGCGCGTATTTCGGCCACGAAGTGCCGCCGCTGCGCTCGCTGGAGGAGGCCGTGGCCAGTTGGCCGGAGTACGCCACCGCCGTGGGCGTGCGGCTGGACAAGGACGACGCGCTGCGCATCATTGCGCCGCATGGCCTGGACGATCTGCTGGCCATGCGCATCCGCCGCAATCCGGCGCGGGTCAGCTTAGAGACTTATCGCGCCCGCATTGCTCAAAAACGCTATGCGTTGCGCTGGCCGCGGGTCACGATAAACCAGGAATAGCCAGCCGCTGCAGGGACCTATTCCGTCACCGCCTCGCTCTCCTGCTGCAGCCGCCACATCTCGGCATAGCGGCCATCCTTGGCCAGCAGCTCGCGATGACTGCCCTGTTCCACCACGCGTCCGGCGTCCAGCACCAGAATGCGGTCGGCGTCGACGATGGTGGATAGCCTATGGGCGATGATCAGCGTGGTGCGATTGGCGGAGATGGCGGCCAGCTCGTTCTGGATGGCCTTTTCCGTGCGCGAGTCCAGCGCGCTGGTGGCCTCGTCGAAGATCAGGATCGGCGGATTTTTCAGAATGGTGCGGGCGATGGCCACGCGCTGTTTCTCCCCTCCGGACAGTTTGAGCCCGCGCTCGCCCACCAAGGTGTCGTAACCGTCGGGCAGGCTGCTGACAAAGTCATGGATATGCGCCGACCGGGCGGCCTCGATGACTTCCTCGCGCGTCGCGCCCGGCTTGCCGTAGGCGATGTTGTAATACACCGTGTCGTTGAACAGCACCGTGTCCTGCGGCACGATGCCGATGTGCGCGCGCAAGGAATCCTGGGTCAGCTTGCGTATGTCCTGGCCGTTGATCTTCACCGCGCCCGCCGTGACGTCATAAAAGCGGAACAGCAGCCGCGACAGCGTGGACTTGCCGGCGCCGCTGGCGCCGACCACCGCCAGCGTCTGGCCGGCCGGGATGGTGAAGTCCACCTCGTGCAGGATTTGCCGCTTGGACTCATAGGCGAAGCCCACGCGCTCAAAGCGCACCGTCGCGCTGCGCGCGTCCAGCGCAGCCGCGTCCGAATCGTCAGCCACCTCCAGATTGACGCCCAGCAGCGTGAACATGCGCTCGATGTCCGCCAGTGAGTGCTTGATCTCGCGGTAGACGAACCCCAGGAAATTGAGCGGCGCATACAGCTGGGTGATGAAGGTGGCCACCAGCACCACGTCGCCCACCGTCATGCGGTGCGCCACCACGTCGCGCGCCGCCAGCACCATGACCAGCGTGACGCCGGTGGCGATGATGGCGGCCTGCCCGGCATTGAGCAGCGACAGCGATACCTGGTTCTTGATCGCGGACGCCTCCCAAGCTTCCAGATTGCGGTCGTAGCGTTTGGACTCGTATTCCTCGTTATTGAAATACTTGACCGTCTCGTAGTTGAGCAGCGCGTCTATGGCCTTGGAGTTGGCCTTGGAATCCAGATCGTTCATGGTGCGGCGGTAGACGGTGCGCCATTCCGTGACCAGCAGCGTGAAAGCGATGTAAATGCCGATGGTGCCCAGCGTCACCGCGGCGAACTCCCAGGCGTAACGGTGCAGCAAAATCACTGTCACCATGCCAATTTCCAACAGGGTGGGCAGGATGTTGAACACGGTGAAATTCAGTAAAAAACCGATGCCCTTGGTGCCGCGCTCGATGTCGCGGCTCATGCCGCCGGTGTGGCGCTCCAGATGGAAGCGCAAGGACAGCTTGAACAGGTGGCGGAATACACTGCGCGCCACACTGCGCACCGCGCCCTGGATCACCCGGGCGAACACCGCGTCGCGCAGCTCGCCCAGCACGCCGGACAGCAGCCGCGCCACCCCGTAGCCGGTCAGGGCCAGCACCGGGATGGCCAGCAAGGTGGCCGGCACGGATAGCTGATCGACGATGTCCTTGAGGTACAGCGGCACCGTCACCGCCGCCACCTTGGCCAGCACCATGCAGCAAAGCGCCAGCGACACTCGCCACTTGAAGTCCCACAAATACGGGAACAGCGTTTTCAGAGTCTGCCAATCATTGCGGTTGGTCGGCGCCGGGCCGGTATGGGTGAAACGCATAAAAGCTTGCCTGTGGCTGGAGCCTGACCCAAAGTGAAAACGGCTACACTCGAAAAGGGGCAGACCTCATGTGGATACTGTTGCTGGAAGCATTGGGCGCCGCGGCGCTCGCCTCCTTCATCGTGTGGTGGACCTGGCCGCGCGACGACAAGGACCCGTCCTGTAAAGAGGACTAATGCAGCACGCGCGGCGCGACCAGCGTCATTTCCGGGATGTCCGCCTCGAAACGCTGGCCGTCGTCCGCCACCATCTGGTAGCTGCCTTTCATGCTGCCGTAAGGCGTCTTCAAGTGCGTGGCGCTGGTGTACTCGAAGGCCTGGCCCGGCTCCAGGTGGGGCTGCTCGCCCACCACCCCCATGCCGCGCACCTCCTGCACCTGCTGGTTGGCGTCGGTGATGATCCAGTGGCGGCTCACCAGCTGCGCCGGCTCGCTGCCGGTATTGACGATGCGCACGCGGTAGCCAAACACATAAATGTCGTTGGCCATATTGGATTGTTCGGCGATGTATTGCGGCTCCGCCTCCACCGCTACCTGATAGACTTTGTCGGCCATTTCGGCTCCTCCGTATCGATATGGTTCTCATTTTATCCGGCCAAAGCGCTTTTGGCGCGGTAGAATGCCGGGCATTCCTCGTTTATCGATCCCGAGCCTCGCCATGCGCACTTTTCGTATCGCCCCCAGCATTCTGTCCGCCGATTTCGCCCGCCTGGGCCAGGAAGTCAGCGATGTCATCGCCGCCGGCGCCGACATCATCCACTTCGACGTGATGGACAATCATTACGTGCCCAATCTGACCATGGGCCCGATGTTCTGCGAGGCCATCCGCCCACACAGCAGCGCGCCCATCGACGTGCACCTGATGGTCAAGCCGGTGGACGCGCTGGCCGCCGCCTTCGCCAAGGCCGGCGCCGACATCATCACCTTCCACCCGGAGGGCTCGGAGCATATCGACCGCACGCTGGGCCTGATCAAGGACGCGGGCTGCAAGGCCGGCCTGGTGTTCAATCCGGCCACGCCGCTCAGCTACCTGGACCACGTGATGGACAAGCTGGACATGATACTGATCATGTCGGTCAACCCGGGTTTCGGCGGACAATCGTTCATTCCGCACGCGCTGGAAAAGATCAGACAAGCCCGGTTGCGCATCGATGAATACACCGCCAAGCACGGCGGCGAGATCTGGCTGGAGGTGGACGGCGGCGTCAAGGTGGACAATATCGCCCAAGTGGCGGCAGCCGGCGCCGACACCTTCGTGGCCGGCTCCGCCATCTATGGCCAGCCTGACTACAAGACGGTCATTGACGCCATGCGCGCGGAACTGGCTCGCGTCCAAGCCTAAGAACGCGACCGCATCCTTCCATTTATCAAGGGGTAAAGAATGCATGCCTTCATCGTGACCGGCGCCTCTCGCGGCCTCGGTTTCGCCATCTGCGAAACGCTGCTGAACGACGGCTATTTCGTGGTCGGCATCGCCCGCAACGCCGGCCCGGCGCTGGAAGGCCTGGCGGGCCGCCACCCGGAGCGCCTGCTGGCCGTCAACGCCGACCTGTCCGACGCCGCGCAAGCGTCGGCCTCGATTCATACCGCGCTGCAACAGCTGCCGCTGCCGGAATGCGCGACGATCTCGCTGATCAACAACGCCGGCGTGGTGACGCCCATCGCCCAGGCCGGCCATTATCCGGCCGACGAGGTGATCAAGGCCGTCGCCATCAACGTCACCGCGCCGCTCTTGGCCGCCAATGCGCTGCTGGCCGCCACCGACCATTTGCCGGCGCGCCGCCGCATCCTGAACATCTCGTCCGGCGCCGCCGCCAAGGCCTACCCGGGCTGGAGCGTGTACTGCACCACCAAGGCCGGGCTCGACCATTTCAGCCGCTGCGTGGCGCTGGAACAGCAGGACAAGGCCAATCCGGCGCAAATCGTCGCGCTGTATCCCGGCGTGGTGGACACCGACATGCAGGGCAATATCCGCGCCAGCGACGAAACCCAGTTCCCGCAAAAAGCCCGCTTCGACGCCTACAAGGCGGAAGGCGCGCTGGCCTCGCCGGCCGAAGCGGCCCGCCTGATCGTGGACTACCTGGTATCGCCGGCCTTCGGCCAAGCGCAAGTCGTAGACATCCGCGATCTATAAATCCTTCCTTCCGCCGCGGCCCGACGGCCGCGGCTGCAAAAGCAGACACATGAATCTCAAATCTATCCAAGCCGTCGCCTTCGATCTGGACGGCACCCTGGTCGACTCCATCCCCGATCTGGCCAATGCCGCCAATGCCATGCGCGCCCACCTGGGCCTGCCGCCGCTGGAGCCGGAGCGCATCAAGAGCCATGTCGGCGACGGCATCGCCAGCCTGGTGCATCGCGCCATCACCGACGAGCGCCACGCCGAGGCCGACGGCCACATCTGGGAACGCGGCTACCGCTTCTTCGTCCAGCATTACCGCGAGCACCTGGCCGACCAGACCACGGTCTACGCCGGCGTGCGCGATGGCCTGGCCCTGCTGCGCGCCCTCAAGCGCCCGCTGGTGGTCATCACCAATAAATCCGAACGGCTGGCCGTGCCGCTGCTGGAGCAACTGGAGCTGCGCGACCCCTTCAGCCTGATCCTGGGCGGCGACACGCTGCCGGAAAAGAAACCGTCCGCCCTGCCGCTGCTGCATGCCTGCCAAGTGCTGGGCATCCAGCCGAACGAACTGGCCATGGTGGGAGACTCGCCCAATGACGTGTCCGCCGCGCGCGCCGCCGGCAGCCTCGCCATCGCCGTCGACTACGGCTACGCCGACGCGTCCGCCCTGGGCGCGGACCTGACGGTGGGCAGTATTGCCGAGCTGTACGATTTGATGAAGAATGACTGACCTATCGCAACGCTAAAAAGGAATGCACTCGCCCATGGCTTTTCTTCCCTGCCCCGCCAGCTGGCGATGGCGTCGCCCGCAACACGCCCCGCACGCCATCGCCGCAACTGACACCCTCAAGGAAGAATCCCATGCAAGCGCAAGAGTTTGACCGCCTGGCCGCCCAAGGCTACAACCGCATTCCCGTGATGCAGGAACTGCTGGCCGATCTGGACAGCCCGCTGTCCATCTATCTGAAACTGGCCAACCAGCCCTACAGCTACCTGATGGAGTCCGTGGTCGGCGGCGAGCGCCACGGCCGCTATTCCATCGTCGGCCTGCCGGCGGACACCCGCATCCGCGTCAACGGCCGCAAGGCCCAGGTGGAGTGCGGCGACAAGGTGATAGAGCGCCACGAAGGCGATCCGCTCGCCTTCATCGAAAGCTTCCAGCAGCGTTTCCGCATTCCCGAACTGCCCGGCCTGCCACGCTACTCCGGCGGCCTGGTCGGCTATTTCGGCTACGACACCATACGCTATGTGGAACGCCGCCTGGCCGACGCCCAAAAGCCGGACGCCATAGGCACGCCGGACATCCTGCTGATGCTGTCCGAAGAAATCGCCATCGTCGACAATCTGTCCGGCAAGCTCTATCTGGTGGTGTACGCTGATCCGGAGGTGCCCAACGCCCTGCCCAAGGCGCAGGCGCGGCTGGCCGAACTGCGCGCCATGCTGCGGGCGCCGCTGTCCATTCCGCTGTCGCTGCCGTTGCCCGACGAGGGAGAGGCCGTGTCCGAATACGGCGAAGAGGCATTCAAAGAAGCCGTCACCGCCTGCCAGCACTACATCCACGATGGCGACATCATGCAAGTCGTGCTGGCGCAGCGCATGCAGCAAGCCTTCAGCGGCTCGCCCATCGCGCTGTACCGCGCGTTGCGCAACCTGAACCCGTCGCCGTATATGTTCTTCTACCACTTCGACGATTTCCACGTGGTGGGGGCGTCGCCGGAAATCCTGGTGCGCCGCGACGGCGAAACCGTGACGGTGCGCCCCATCGCCGGCACCCGCCCGCGCGGCCAAACCCGCGAGCAGGACGAGGCGCTGGCCGCCGAGCTGCTGGCGGACCCGAAGGAAATCGCCGAGCACGTGATGCTGATGGACCTGGGCCGCAATGATATCGGCCGCGTCGCCGATATCGGCACGGTCAAGATCACGGACAATATGGCCATCGAGCGCTACTCCCACGTGATGCACATCGTATCCAACGTGGAAGGCGCGGTGGACCGCAAGATCAGCAATATCGACGTGATCAAGGCCACCTTCCCGGCCGGCACGCTGTCCGGCGCCCCCAAGGTCCGCGCGATGCAGATCATCGACGAGTTCGAACCCTCCAAGCGCGGCGTCTACGGCGGCGCGGTGGGCTATCTGGGCTTCAACGGCGACATGGACCTGGCCATCGCCATCCGCACCGCGGTGCTGAAAAACGGCATGCTCTACGTGCAGTCCGGCGCCGGCATTGTGGCGGACTCGGTGCCGCAGTCGGAATGGCAGGAAACCCAGAACAAGGCCCGCGCCGTGCTGCGCGCGGCGCAGATGGTGCGCGACGGCCTGGACGCCTGAACCCGCGTCGACAGCAAAACGCCCCGCCTCGCTGGGCGTTTTGCCTGATGAAGGAGGCTGGCCGCTCAGCCGTGGCGCAGGCCGCGCTGCGCCCGCCACGCCAGCGGCAAGGTCAATAGCAGCATCAAAGCCAAGGCGCACATCGCCCACGGCACGCCCACCCAGTCCCCCAAGCGGCCAAACAGCACCGGCGACAGCGCACCGCCGCCTATGGTGCCGGTGTAGAACAACGCGAAAGCCCGCTCGCGCCCGCCGGCACCGGCCAGTTCCGGCACGGCGCCATACAGCACAGAAGACGTGCCGTTCAGCGCCAACCCCAGCGCAGGCAGCAGGGCCAGCGCGCCGGACAGCGGCGCGACCAACGTAGCCATGATCAACAGCGACGTCATCGACTCGGTCAGCCACACCGTCTTCATCATGCCGACGCGCGCGCCCAGATAACCGCAGAACAGCTTGCCAAAGGCCCCGCCGATGAACAGCAGCGATAGCGCCAGGCCAATGCTCGCGCTGCCGGCCCCCTTGCTCTTCAAGACAAAGGGCAGAAACGTCAGGAAGCCCATGCGCACCGCGCTGTCCAGCACGCCGGTAGCCAACAGCGCGCGCAAGCTGCCGGCGGCGCCTGCCCCCGCCTGGGCGGAAACGGCCGGCTTGGCCTCCGTTTCCACGCGCTCCGGAACCCGCCACCACAGCGCGCCAGCCGCCGCCAGGCCCAGCAAGCCGGCCAGGGTCACGCTGAAGCGCCAACTCGCCACCGTCAGCAACAAGCCCGCCAGCGCCGGAATCAGCATCTTGCCGATGTCGCCGGCGAAGTTGTACTGCGCCAGCGCCGGTTTGACACCGGCCCCCTCATGGCTGTCCGCCACCAGCGACGATGCCAGCGGATGCTGGGTGCTGGCGCCCAGCCCGCCCAGCATCAAGGCAGCCAGCAATATGGCCAAGCCGCCGGCCTGCCCCGCCAGCAGATAGGCCAGCCCGGCCAAAGCGGTTCCGCCCACCAGCAAACGCTTGCGCCCCCAGCGCCGCGCCAGCCGGCTGGCCAGCAGCTGGAAACCGGCCATCATGCCGGAATACGCCCCGCGCAGCAGGCCCACCATGGCATAGCTGATGGCGAACTGGGTCTGCCAGACAGGCAGCAACACATAAACCAGATCGGTCAAGCCGTCATGCACCGCATGCGCCGCGCAGGCAGTCCATAACGCTTGGCGGCGAGTCCGGACTTGCGTGGCGGCGGCGCGCGGCAGCGCGGCGGAGGGGGCATCGTTCAGCATGGGACTTTCAAATGAGCGGATAATGTTGATTGCAACATCATGACATAATCATTAAAGACACTCCATTCCTTGCTTGAAGCCCCCGCCGGGGCCAGCCTCACAGACACAAGCTCGCAAGGCGCTCCGCTTTTGCCGGCGCGTCCTATAGTGAATCCATGCCCTCACTCCGGGGAAGTGACTCATGCCCATGCAGGACTTCGACCGTTTCTTGCTGACTGTGGTCTACGATCTGCCCAATCTGATTTTCGTGGTGGATCAGGCCGATGGCACCATCGTATACGCCAATCAGCACATGCGGCATGCGCTGGGCGCGGACTGCGTGGGCAAATCATTCGCCGAGCAATTCTCGGGCGCGGGCAGCCTGCACCACTTCATCAGCTACAACCAGCAGCACGGGGCCTGCGACGCGCCGCTCCCGCAGCAGTCGGAGTACTACGACGACGAGGCGGAAAACTGGTATCACGTGCAACAGCGTCGCATCGACTGGATAGACGGCTCGCCCAAGATCGTGTGCGTGCTCAGCGAGATCAATGCGCTCAAGCGCCTGCAGAAGGACCTGACCGAGGCCCACGCCACGCTCGCCTTCAAGAATCGGGAGCTGGAAATCTCCGCCAAGACGGACCGCCTGACCAGCCTGTACAACCGCTACCAGCTGGATCAGGTGATCACCAGCGAATGGCAGCGCTTCCGCCGCTACGGCAAGCCCTTCTCCGTGCTGCTGGCCGATTGCGACCACTTCAAGTCCGTGAACGACTGCTATGGCCACCAAGCCGGCGACGCGGTGCTGATCGACCTGGCGCGACTGCTGCAAGCCAACATCCGCGCCACCGACACGCTAGGCCGCTGGGGGGGCGAGGAGTTTCTGGCCATCTTGCCGGAAACCGGGCTGGATAGCGCCGCCTTGCTGGGCGAGAAACTGCGCGCCGTCATCGCCGCCTACCCATTTCCAGCCGTCGGTCACAAGACAGCCAGTTTCGGCGCCGCCCAGATCCGGCCGGAGGAAAACATCAAGGACCTGGTGGGCCGGGCCGATCAGGCGCTTTACCAGGCCAAGAGCAACGGACGAAACCGCGTCGAGGCCATCGCCTGACGCATGCCAGGGCACGCAAACATGGGACAAAAGAGCTTCCTGATCGTCGACGATTCGCCCGCCGTGATCAAGCGCCTGGGCATGATCCTGGAGTCGCTGGGCCACCGGGTGATAGGCTCGGCCGCCAACGGCCGCGAAGCCATAGACTTGGCCAAGACGCTGCGGCCGGATGCCATCACCATGGACATCCAGATGCCGGAGATGAGCGGGCTGGAGGCCACGCGCCACATCCTGCGCGAACAACCCGGCAAACCCGTCATCATCATTACCGCCCATGGCCAGGAGAGCACGGTGGTGGACGCCATCGCCGCCGGGGCCAAGTACTTCATCTGCAAGCCGATTGAAAAAGACAAGGTGGCGGAAGTGCTGGACAAGGTATTCCGCGATGACTGAGGGCGGTACCCCCGTTACGCCTCGCAAGGACCGCTCATGACACGCTCCTGCTTGTTACGCTGCGCCGTGGCAATCATGCTGGCGGCCGTCGCCCCCGCCGAAGCGCGCCACTTGGCCGACATACTCAAGACGCGCCAGCTCAGGGTCTGCATCGCGCCCATCCATGCCGCCGTGGCCGTCGCCACGCCCAAGGGCTGCCGCGAGCAATGCGATTTTTCCGGGCCGGTATACGAGGAAGTGCTCGCCTTCGCCCGCCACCTCGGCAAGGACATCCGGGTCAAGACCCTGCGCGTGGACTGGGATGAACAATTCTTCGACCGCAGCGGCAAGACGGACCGCGAAGCCAGCTACACGCCGCAGCTGCTAGCCAACGGCACCTGCGACTTCTACCCCAGCCGCCTCACCAAAACCGCCTGGCGCCTGAAAAAACTGGATTTCGTCACGCTGTTTCCCAGCCGCATGATGGTCGTCGCCAACAACGCCTGGCGTGGCCGGATCAGGTACGGCGCGCAACTTGCCGGGCTGCGCACCGCGACGGAGAAGGACACCTCCTATCACTCCTGGCTGCAAGAACAGAACCATACCCTGTTCGCCAGCAAGCCGATCAAGATCGAGCTGATGCCGATGGCTGACGGCCTGCAGGCGCTCAATGCCGGCAACGTGGACTTCATGCTGCTCGATGCCGACATGGCGATCTGGCATACCCATCACCAGCTCAAAAACACTTATGTTGCCTTTCCCGTCGGTCCCAAAGACGAAATCGGCTGGGCCTTCCGCAAGGAAGACAAGGACTTGCAGGCCGCGGTCGCCCGCTACTTCGACGAACAAAGGCAAAATCAGGACTCGGACTTCAACCGCATCTGGCTGCACTACCACGGGCGCACGCTGACCGACTTCATCGCCCTGCTGGCCGCCGTGAACTGAAGCCCGCGCCACGAGGATACCGCCATGCGCCCTCTCTTCCGCTTACTCCGCTCACCGATCTGGGCACTGGCCCTCGCCCTAGCCTGGCCGGCCGCTTGCCAGGCCCGCTCGCTCAAGGAGATCCTGCAAACGCATGAATTGCGCGCCTGCATCGTGCCCTACCATCCCTCCTCCGCCACCGCCACGCCGCCAAACTGCCGCGAGCAGTGTCATTTCAGCGGCCCCGTTTACGAAGAAGCGCTGGCCTTCGCCCATCATCTGGGCAAGAACATCCAGCTCAAGACCCTGCGCCTGGAGTGGGACGAGCAGTTCTACAACCAGGACGGCAAAGTGGAGCGAGAGGCCAGCTATACCCCGCGGCTGCTGGCCAACGGCAGCTGCGACATCCTGCCCAACCGCCTCACCAAGAACGCCTGGCGTCTGAAAAAAATGGATTTTGTCACCCTGTTCACCAACCGCATGATGGTCGTGGCCAACATCAAGCTAAAAAATCGCCTGCAATCGGCCGATCAGCTGGCCGGCCTGCACGCCGCCGTGCTCGACAACAGCTCCTACTCCACCTGGCTGCTGGAGCAGAACCAGACACGCTATGCGGCCCATCCCGTGCGTATCGAGCTGATGAGCGTAGAGGACAGCCTGCGAGCGGTGGACAGCGGCAAATTGGACTTCACCCTGCTGGATTCCGACATCGCCATCTGGACCACCCGCCACCAGCTGAAGCACGCCTACGTCGCCTTTCCCGTCGGCGCCAAGGACGAGGTTGGCTGGGCCATGCGCAAGCAGGACAAGGACCTTCAGGCCGCGGTGGCGGCTTTCTTCGCCGAGCAGAAACGAAATGAGGACTCCGCGCTGAACCGCATCTGGACCCCGCACTACGGACTGAGCCTCAATCGCCTGATCACGTTGGTGAATTCCACCCAATAGCCCATGCCGCTCCTCCATGCCCTGCGCCATCGGCTGAGGCACTCGATTCGCGATCGGCTGATCGCGATGAGTTGCCTCATCGTGTTGGCCGTGGTCTGCGCCCTGACCCTGGTCATCGCGCTCGCTGCCGCCGGCATGCTGCGCCAGGCGGCAGAACAGGAACTGTCCCAAGAACTGGAGCAGAGCAGCGCGCTGCTCTCCAATTTCCTGGCCGTCCGGGAGTCCAACCTGAAGCTGTGGGCGGCCAACCCGCTGTCCGAGGCCATGTTCAGCGATCCGGCGCTGGCGGCGGTGTTTTCCCCCAGCCTGCGCAGCTACTTCGCCGACGCCCGCTCCCGCGAGCCATGGATCGCCCATATCCTGCTGATGCGCAAACAGCAAGTGATCTATGACGACAGCGGCGGCTTTGAGGCCCATCCCGGGGCGCCGGCCGTGGCCGCCTGGCTGCAAGGCCTGCCCAACGACGCGCTGGCCGTGCTGGACATGAAGCGGCTGGATCCGCGCCTGGACCAGCGCGCCCTGGTGCTCAAGCGCCCCCTGATCAAGGAAGGCGCGGCGCTGAAAGGCGCCTTCATCATCCTGGTGCTGGACCTGGATCAAGTGCAGCGCGCCTTGTTTGAGCGCATGCGCATAGGCGAGCACGGTTTCGTCGCCATCGCCGCCGCCTTGCCCCAAGGCCGCATAGCGGTGCCCTCCCGCATCGCGGCTGCAGGAGAATCCCAGGCCGAGTTCCTGCGCCTCGCCGCGAGCCTGCCGCGGCTGAACGCGCTGCCGCCGCAATCCGACTCATTGGTGATTCGCTATCGCGCGCTGCCGCCAGGCCCCCTGGCGCTGATCGGCGTCGCCTCCCGCCACGACATCCGCGCGCCCATCACGCAACTCATCCTGTACTCCGGCGCCTTTGGCCTGCTGGCCTTGCTGGCCGGCGCTCTGGGCGCCGTCGTTTACGCCAGGCGGCTGACCCAGCCGATTCTGGAGCTGTCGCTGGCCGCGCAAGCATTGAAACAGGGCAATCTGGCCGACCCCATCGTCTGCGCCGGGGAAGACGAGATCGGCCTGCTGGCGCAGAGCCTGGAGTCCACGCGGCAGTCCTTGGCCGGACTGGTGGCGGACCTGGAGTCGCGCGTGCGGCAACGCACCCAGGACTTGTCGCGCAAGAGCGAGGAGGTGGCGAGACTGCTGGACAATTCAGGCCAAGGCTTTCTGTCCATCGGCGCGGACCTCAGCGTCGGCTCCGGCTACAGTCGCGAGTGCGTCCGCCTGTTCGGCCGCGACATTCAAGGCCTGGCGCTGCCGGACCTGTTGGCGCCTGACGACCGCGCCCTGCGCGAGCATGTCGCCAAGACCCTGCGCCTGGCCATAGGCAGCGCGGACAATGCCCTGCGCCGCGAGGCTTTCCTGAATCTGCTGCCTGCGGAATACCAGCTGGACGAACGCAGCTGCAAAGCCGAGTACCGCCCGCTGAGCGAAGAGCGGATGATGCTGATCCTCACCGACATCAGCGCGCAAAAAAAGCTGCAAGCCCGACTGGCGCGGGAACAGGCGCAGCAGGCCTTCATCGTCAACGCGCTGGAAAACCGGGATGAACTGCAGGAGGCGCTGCGCGACTACGATCTTTTTCGCCGCAACACGCTGCCACAGTTGCTGAGCTTCCAGCAGGACCCCCATGCGCTGCTGGCAGAACTGTTTCGCCGCATCCATACCTTTAAAGGCCTGTTCGCCCAGGCCATGTTGCCCACGCTGCCCGACGTCCTGCATGCGCTGGAGTCCAGACTGGGAGCATTGCGGGAGGCGCGGCCAGACCTCAACGACATCAAGCGGGCGCTGGGCAGCGTCGACCTGGGCGGCGCGCTGGAGGCCGACCTGGCGCTGTTGCGCGAAAAGCTTGGAGCGGGCTACCTCAACGCCGGACGCCAGGCATCCGTCTCCGCCGACGCGCTGGACGCGCTAGAACGGGAAGTCCAGACCCTTGGCCTGGAGCATTCGCGGCTGGCCGACCTGACGCGGCAATTGCGCCATGAACCGCTGCGCCGGCTGATCGAACCGCACTTCCGGGCCGCGCGCATGCTGGCGCAACGACAAGGCAAGCGTCTGGCGCCGCTGGTTTACGAAGGCGACGATCCGCCAGTGGACCCCGCGCGCTATGGGTCCTTCTGCAAGAGCCTGGTCCACGTGTTCCGCAACGCGGTGGACCATGGCATCGAAGATCCGGATGCGCGCCTGATGGCCGACAAGCCGGAGGCGGCCACCCTGCGTTGCCGCGTCGACGCCGCCGGCGGGACCCTGACCATCGCCATAGAAGACGACGGCCCCGGCATCGACCCGGCCCGGATCCGCGCCGCCGCCCTGCGCAAAAAACTGATCACGGACGAAACCGCGCAAACGCTGGACGATGCAGGCGCCTTGCGTCTGATACTGGAGGACGGCCTCACCACCCTTGCCGATGCCAGCGACGTGTCTGGACGCGGGGTTGGGCTCTCGGCCACCCATCAGGAGCTGCTCAAGCTGGGCGGCAGCCTCAGCATTGCCGCCCAGCCGGGCCAGGGCACGAAACTGACATTCAAGCTGCCCTATCAGGCCGTGCCACCCTCCGCTGCGGACGTGACCAGCCAGCGGCACCGCGAGCTGCTCAGCGCCCTTGCGGCCATCACGTCGCAGTTCTGCCGCGATCACCTTGGACTGACGTTAGCCCTGGACGGCGACAGCCAGCGCATCCGCGCGGACGATCTGGAAGCGTTCAGCGTCTTCATTCCGCTGGGCAGCGGCTTGGCCATCGGCCTGGGCCTCTCCTTGAGCCGCCCGCTACTGCTGGAAATGGTCCGTCGCTTCGAACCGGACTGGAGCGCCGAAGACATCGCCCCGCTCGCCGACAGCGTGGGCGCGGAAATCGCCAATATCGTCGTCGGCAAGACCCTGCCCTACCTGACCCACCTGGCCCGACAGGTAGAGATGGGCACGCCCAAGCGCGTGGACGCCGCCGCAAAAGGCCTGTTCGACCACCCGGACAGCCTGGGCATCCGCGCCTCCGCGCCCGCCGGCCGCCTGCTGGTGTTCTGTCTGCCACTGCCTCACCGCGCCGCTTGATCCAGGCCAAGAAAGCCAGCGAAAGCGCCTGCGCCTGCGCCGCCCCCTCTAGTATCATCCTTAAATATCAGCATGTTCTGATTGATAAGACCTGACGTCATTCCTGCGGTTGCAGACAGTCAATCAAACACAATGGCATAATCCATCCATTCAACACAGACGCACGCACAGGCCATCGCAGAGTGGCCAGCAGGAGAACACAATGTTCGTATCGGTTCGCAAACTCACCCAATTCCTCAAGCCGCTCGCGGATGCCACGCGCGACGGCGTCGACCTCACGCTGACGCTGAATGAAAGCGGCAGCCTGGCCTGGGCCGCTCAACGCATCAAAGCCTTGATCCAGCGCTTCCACGCCGCCTTGATCAAGATCGCCGGCACCGCCATCGGCCTGTCGCAACAGGCGCCGGAACTGGCAAGACTGTCCCGCCTGATGGAGGAGCGTTCCCACACGCAGCAGCGCAACGCGGAAAGCATCAGCGAGGCCAGCCGCATCCTGGCGAACACCGTGGACTCGATTACCCAGAGCGCCAGCGAGGCCTCCGCCTTTTCGCGGCAAGTCGCCGACGCGACCCGCAACGCCAATGACAACGACCAGCAAAGCCGGCTCCAAATCCAGGCGATAGGCGACAGCGCCGCGGCGCTGGAAGCGCAGATGAATCTGCTCAAGGCCAGCTCCGCCTCCATCGGCGAGGTGGTGGAATTGATCAAAAGCATCGCCGACCGCACCCGCCTGCTGTCGCTGAACGCCGCCATTGAAGCCGCCCGCGCCGGCGAGCAGGGCCGCGGCTTCGCCGTCGTCGCGGACGAAGTCCGCAAGCTGGCCGATCAGACCACAACCGCCACCCAGAACGTGGAGGAACTGCTGGCCACCATCCAGGAACAGGTTGCCACATCAGGCAAGACCATGGCCGCCATGTCGGAGCAGGTGCAAAACGGCATCCGCGTCTCCCAGGCCGCGGGCGCCTCCATTGAAACCGCCGCGCTCGACATCGGCACGCTGATCGAGCACGTGCGCGTCATCGCGGATGCCAGCGCGTCGCAAAACGAGAAAGTCCACGCCATCGCCGACCAGATCGGCGCCGTGGTGGCCAGCTCCCAGCAGCAACTGGAAGACGCGAAAGAACTGGCCGGGCGCGCCAGCCAGGTCAGCGAACAGTGCGACCTGCTGCTGACGGAAGTGGGCGAGTTCCGCTTTGAAGGGCACCGCCGCATGCGCCAGGCCGTGGAAGAAGCCATCGCGCAATGGAAGCTGCAGCGCTTGGACCCGGACGAGCTGGACCGCAGGCTGGTCGAGCTATATCAACGCGAGCCCTCGTTCGAGATGCTGTGCATCACCGATGCCGGCGGCCGTCAGATCAGCTCCGACGTCGCCGCCGGGCGCATCGACACGGCAGGCCGCCAAAACCATTGGCACGACCGCCGCTGGTTCCTGGAGCCGGTGCGACAGCAACGGCTATATGTCTCCGATTTGTATCGCTCCGTGGATACCAACCAATACTGTTTCACCATAGGCACGCCGCTATTCGACACGCAGGGCAAGCTGCTGGGCGTCATGAGCGCCGACGTGCGTTTCCATCACATCATCTCCGGCTAAGCCCCTCGCATCCATCAGCAACCCATTTGAGCCGTCATGATGTTGGCGTGAGCTTGGGCGCGATTCCCGGATCCCAACGTAGCGGATTTGAGCAGGCCGCCGCTGACGGTGGTGCTTACGCTGGATATGCCATGAGCCGCGGATCACCCCGAGAACGGGGCATCCGCCCTACGAAGAATGGTCCACCGTAGGGCGGAATCCCGGCAACGCCGGGAGTTCCGCCACAGTGTCAAAACAGCGGCGCTGTTGCATAAATCCTGAACAGGTCGAGGCCCCCCTTTCCCCAAACGGATTTACGCCACAGCCACCGTACAAGGACGGCCCAGCATGCTTCATACTTCTCCGCCGCAGTCGTCGCATTGAACCAGCCATCAGCGGTGAACTGCATCGCCTGGCCGTTGAAATCGGCTTGAATTAGCTTGGTCATGCGGCGTCCTCCTGGGTCTTGCATTCTCCGAGCAGGATATAGCGGGCGATCCCGCTATGCTTGCGGCCGTTTTCGTCGGTAATGGTGACGCGCTCTGTTTCGATCTGCATTCCAGCGCCGCGCAAGTCAGCAATGCGGCCAGCTGGGTGAAGGATGTTCAGGCGGGTTCGCGCTTCAAACGTGGTGACGGGGCCGATTTTTAGGGCGGTTAGCAGCCGGTAGCATTGCGCCTCTACACTCGCGTCGGTAACATCGATAAAGGTGTTGGCGCTCGTTACTGCTTCGGCGGTGCGGACGTTTTTGTTTTCCATGATCGCCCCTTATGCCGCTTGGCCTTGCTCATCAAGCCATTGCCGGATGGCCTCTGCACGCCAGGCGGTGACCCGCTCGCTGATTTTCAAGGGTGCCGGAAATGTTCCCGCCGCCACGCGCCGCCACATCGTGCGGACAGAAAAGGGAATAATGGGGATCAGGTCTTTTTCGCGCACAAAGCCGGTTTCAGGCAGTGCGCCGTAAGGCTTCAAAAGCCTGGCTTGCGCCGGGGCGATGTTAGTGCTGTTGGGACTGTCCTGTCTCTGCATGTTGCGTCACCTCTTGCGGTTGGAAGTGACGTCACGATAAATCCCCAATTAACAGGAATGCGGAAAGTTCCGCCATCAACTTCGGAACTTTCCGGCACTTTTCTTATTTGGTGCGGGTTTCCAGCGCCCTTGGTATGTCCGACAACCACGTAGATATTGCACGGCCAGTCAGTGAACAACCAAGTTGGGAAACTGAGCTTGAGAGAATTTCCCCTGTTCGGCTTGGCTGGCTTACATCAAGTTTTGCCTCCTTGGCCAACGCCGCCATGATGAGAAGAGCGCTGTTTCGACCTTGGGTGGCGAGAATGTCTTGCTGGTCACCTAACAGGCCGTTGAAAAACCAACAGCCATTCATTTGGTATAATCATCAACATCCAACGAGCCGCGAAAGCACCCGATGAGAGGCGTCCGCAACGACACGCAGACCAATCTGTTCAGCTACATCCAGCTGGAGGATCGCATTCCGGCCAATCACCCGCTGCGCAAGATCCGCCAGATGGTCGACCTGGTGCTCGGCTCGATGAATGACGTATTCGACGGCTTATATTCCCGCGTCGGGCGGCCTTCGATTCCGCCCGAACATCTGCTGCGCGCCTCCCTGCTGCAAGTGCTCTACACCATCCGCTCCGAGCGGCTGCTGGTCGAGCAACTGGACTACAACCTGCTGTTTCGCTGGTTCGTCGGCCTTTCCGCCGATGCCCGCGTATGGGATCACTCGACCTTCTCGCAAAATCGCGACCGCTTGTTTACCGAAGACGTCGCCCGCGCCTTCTTCATTCGCGTACGCAGCCTGGCCGAGTGGGGCAAGCTCACCAGCGACGAACATTTCAGCGTCGACGGCACGCTGATCGATGCCTGGGCTTCGCACAAAAGCTTTGTCCGCAAGGATGACGACACGTCCCCACCCGCAGGGCGCAACCCGGACGTCGATTTCCGGGGCGAGAAGCGAAGCAACCAGACGCATCAATCGCGAACCGATCCGGAAGCGCGACTGGCCCGCAAGAGTGCCGGCGACGCCAGCCGCTTGTGCCATATGGCCCATATCCTGACCGAGAACCGCAACGGTCTGGTTGTGGACGTCTCGGTGTCCGAGGTCAATGGCCACGCCGAAAACGTCGAAGCGCTGAATCTGTTGCTGCGCAATGCCAAGAAAGGCAGCACCGTCGGCGCGGACAAGGGCTACGACACGCCGGCTTTCGTGAACGGCTGCAGAGGCTTGGGCATCACGCCGCACGTGGCGCGCAAGCGTGTCGGCAGCGCCATCGACAGCCGCACCACGCGCCATGAGGGTTACGCGATCAGCCAGCGGCGACGCAAACGGATCGAGGAATGCTTCGGCTGGCTGAAAACCGTCGGAGGCCTTCGCAAAACCAAACTGATCGGCCGGGCCAAACTGGCCGGGCAAACTTTTTTAGCGTTTGCGACCTATAACCTGATCCGCATGGGCAGCCTGTCCGGTTGCTGGGGCGGATCGCATGTATAGGGCGTATTGCGCCCAAAATCGCCGGATAACTGGCAAACAGCCTGAAAACCCAGGCAGAGAACGGATTTATTGACATTCTGCCCGCTGAAACCGCCCATTTTTGTTCATACGGAAATGGGTTGGGGCAAGATCGACGTGTTTTTCAACGGCCTGCTAGTCGTGTTTGCAGGGATGCAAGTTCGGCTTTACTGGCAGCGGCCTCCTTGACAGCTCCGATCAAGTCTCCCTCTAACAGCCTGACATCCTGGCGAGCCTTGTCGCGCTCACGGGTCACAGTTGCCAGCTCTTGGGTCAGTCCTTCTGCTTTCACTTCTGCGGCCGCAAGTCGCTGCGCAATATCAGAGCCAGCGCCAGCTGCTACGACTCGTGACTGAGCCGGCGACAGTGGCCATGCAATGCCATTTGAAGTGCACCATCCAGCAATGGATAGGTGGCTCACCTTATCACGACCTTCGGGCCTACCACACCGCCCATCCATATCTAATTCAAGCTCGGATGCCGAATCTATTATGGCTGCAAGCATGTTAGCGACATTGCTCGGCCAGGGCTCGCCCCACCAACCTTCCATCTCATCAGGATGTCGGTTGCAGATAATGCAAGCGGCCTCATGAAGAGAGAACCACTTTCTTAGCCGTAGTCCCTCCCCCCAATTCTTATCATTTTCAGGAGTGCTGGATGCACCTGCAGGATAAATGCCAGAACTAGCGAGCAGGCTCAATACGGCTTCCCGGTTAAAACCCGCCTCATGGAAGATCGGGTGGCAGTTCGGCATAAAATCAGAACGGGATATCATCGGGATCCTTCCAATCTCCAAAGCGAGCTAGACGCCCCAATGCTAGATATGCCTCTGACGATTCCGTTCTTGTGGCAGCACTAACTCCTCTGGCCACGTCATAGGTGGACAGCTGCAAGCGGCTCCAAGTTGCATCATTGTGAAGGGTTTGAGAAAGACTCTGAGCTGCTACCTGTGGAGCCCACTCCTTGGCCTGCGCAATTATGAAAAGAATTTCATGAAAACTGATAAAAGCAGTTTTCTGTTGATCGGTTGGATCAATCATCGCGCTCCCTCTGCGCATCCCTGTAAGTGGATTGCCAGCGCCAGGCGGGCAGGGTTTCCCGCTTTTCGCCCCGTCGGGCTAGGCGCTGGCAAAGCTGTGTCAGGCCGTCTTGAATAATGGCGTCACTTTCGCGCCTGCCTTCAAGCCGTCCAGATAATCCGACCACGACTGCATCATCCTTGCCCGTTCCGGCAGATACTCGGCGTAGTTGTATGTCGCCCGGATGCTGTTCCGCTCTCCGTGGGCCATCTGGCGTTCAATGGCGTCCCTATTCCACCCCTGCTCATTCAAGAGCGTCGATGCCATATGGCGGAAGCCGTGGCCGGTCATGTCGTCCTTGGCGTAACCCAGCCGGCGCAATGCGGCGTTGACTGTGTTTTCCGACATGGGCCGGCCATTGGTGCGCGCGCCGGGGAAAATATACTGGCCGCTTCCGGTCAGGGCTTCCAACTCTTTCAGGATGGCCAGCGCCTGGCGTGACAGCGGGACGATATGCTTTTCACGCATCTTCATACGCTCGGCCGGGATTACCCATTGCTCAGCCTCGAAGTCGATTTCAGACCACTCCGCCTTGCGCAGCTCGCCAGGGCGCACAAACACCAAGGGCGCCAGCTTGAGCGCGCATTGCGTGATGAATGATCCCTGATAGCCGTCCATTGCCCGCAGCAGCTGGGCGATCTTCTCCGGCTCGGTAATGGTGGCGAATGAGGTCTTGATGACGGGTGACAGCGCGCCGACCAGATCGGCGGCGGAATTGCGCTTAGCGCGACCGGTGGCGACTGCATAGCGGAAGACTTGGCCGCAGTTCTGCATTGCGCGGTGCGCGGTTTCGATGGCCCCGCGGTGTTCTATGCGGCGCAGGACGGCCAGCAGCTCAGGGGCTTCGATCTCAGCAATCGGCCGCTTGCCAAGCCAGGGGAAGATGTCACGCTCAAGCCGGCGGATGATCTTGTCTGCATGGCTATCCACCCAGGACGGCTTGTACTTTGCAAACCATTCCCGCGCCACGGCTTCGAAGCTGTTTTCTGCCTGTATGGCCCTCGCCGCCTTCTGCACCTTGCGATGAATGCCGGGGTCTATGTCCTCGCCCAGCAGGCGGCGGGCCTCGTCGCGCTTCTTCCTGGCATCGCCCAGGGTCACATCCGGGTAGACGCCCAGCGCCAGCCGCTTTTCCTTCCCTGCAAAACGGTATTTCAAGCGCCAGTATTTGGCTCCGTTCGGCATAACTTCCAAGTACATGCCTTTTTCGTCAGACAGGCGCAGGCGCTTTCCATCCTCGCGTGGCTTGGCGTTTTTGCATTTTGCGTCAGAGAGCGGCATAAGCACCTCTTAGGGGGCATTGGGGGCATCGGCTTATGCCCCCATAATTTACGCTCCTAAATGTGCCCCCCAATGCTGGGGCATGTCAAGACACCTCATGACACGACCTGACATAAAGAAAAACCCCGGAAGGCTTATTTTCCGGGGTTCTTGGCGTGTCCTGACAGGCTGTGACACTTGAATTTGGTGGAGGCGGCGGGAATCGAACCCGCGTCCGAAAGTCCTCTACAGTGAGTTCTACATACTTAGTCGTGTCTTTTGGGATTTAACCGCTGCCACGCCGACGGACAGGCTGGACTTTGGCGAGTTACCTATTATTTCGCACTGAACCAAGTAACCCGGGACAGCACTAGCAGATGTAAAGTGACACTACAGGGTTTTGACGCCCCCGGCCCATCTGCGAACCGTTGTAGTGTCTGGCCGGCCGTTAGGCTGCCAGAGCGTAAGTTTCGTCGTTTGCGACTATATAAATTCAGCGTTTTACGGGGTGACTGAAATCCCGGTATGCCCTCATCTGCTTCGCAACCCCCGTCGAAACCAGGTCGCCCCCAGATAAGAAGGTTCATTATATTACAAGCATCATCGCTTGGCGAGCCTTATCCTGCAGCCGGTCGCACCTTACTTGAACAGCATATGACCCAACTTGGCCGCCTTGGTATCCAGATAATGATCATTGTAGGGATTGCGCCCCACCTGCAGCGGCACCCGTTCCACCACCTTGATGCCGGCCGCTTCCAACGTGGCCAGCTTGCGGGGATTGTTGGTCATCACCTTGACGCTGCCTATTCCTAAATGTTCCAGCATGTGGCGGGCGATGCGGAAATCTCGCATATCGGCCGGAAAGCCCAGCTGTTCGTTGGCTTCCACGGTATCCGCGCCGCCATCCTGCAGCTTGTAGGCGCGGATTTTGTTGATCAGACCGATGCCGCGGCCCTCCTGGCGCAGATACAGCAGCGCGCCGCGCCCGGCCTTGCTGATGGCCTCCATCGCGGCCTCCAGCTGGAAGCCGCAATCGCAGCGCAGGGAGAACAGCGCGTCGCCGGTCAGGCATTCCGAATGCAGCCGCGCCAGCACCGGCTGTCCATCCGCCACCTCGCCCAGCGTCAACGCCACATGCTCCTGGCCGCTGTCCTCCTCGAAACCATGCATGATGAACTCGCCCCACGGCGTGGGCAGCTTGCAACTGGCGATGTAACAGATGACGGGTTCGGGGGTGGCTTGCGGGTGCGACGACATGACTACTCCAAACTCTGAAAGACGCAATGCGAAAAGGCCGCAGCGGCGGCCTGGGTCCTGCTTAGTTGGGGAGGTTTTCCCCGTTTTCAAGCGGCGGCAGTTGAAGCAGCAATTGTGGCAGCACCACGGCCAGCGCCACCAGCCACACTTGGCGCTCAGGCGTGAAATGTCCGGTCTGAAACGATTCGGCATCAATGATGCCCAGCACGTTGTCGTCGCTGTGCAGCACCGGCAGGCAGGCCTCGCTCTTCACCTTGGGGTCGCATTCATAGTAGCCGCCGCCTTCCTCGCGCCATTGCGCCACGTCGTCCAGCATCACGGCCCAGCCGGTCAGGCCCACGCGGCTGTTGTTGCTGATGGCGGCAAACTCTTCGGTCAGCGGAAACTCCGCGCGGCTTTCCACGCCCTTGTAAGCCAGCTTGACCAGCACGCCGTTCTTGCCTGCTCCAATTTTGCGGTAGATGCCGATCCAGTCCGCGCCTAGCTTATGATTGACCGAATCAAGCAAGGCATGGAGATTGGCCAGCGCGAGGGTGGTTTCGCGCGTCTCCGCCCCCAGTACCACGCGCAGGTCATAAGGAGCTTCCTCCAGCTCGTCGATCAAGGAGCAGCTGCCGCCCTCTCCCAGTTTGGGCACCTTGTAACGGTACAGGTCGCGGCTGGGCGCCGGCTTGTCCACGGCAATCACAGCCTGCAGCGTCATCACGGCGATCTGCAGCTCCGTGAGGTCTAGCTTCAGGGCCTGCTCTCGCAGATAGTCGGTCAACTGGCTTGCGGGTATCATGAAGGAACTCCTGTACAGCGGCGCGGCATGCGCGCTGGCAACTTGAAACATGACAGGATAACAAACCCGACCACGCAGCGCCATTTCGTCACTTTATATCGTAATGACCGCCATTCATATCCGCCAAGCCGTTCTCACCATCAAGGCCGGCCGCCGCGCCCGGCAATTGCTGCAGCAAGGCCTGCGCCCGGAACAGGTGGCCATGCTGCCCGGCGCCGCTGGCGGCCCCAAAGCCGTAGGCCTCACCGGCCTGGACCAGGCCGTTTTCCGCTGGCTGGCCAGCGCGCCGCGCGAGCGCGATCTGGTAGGCGCGTCGATAGGCGCCTGGCGCTTCGCCTGCGCCATGCAGCCCGACCCTGCGGCCGCGCTGCGCCGTCTGGCAGATCGCTATACCGAGGAGCGCTACCACCCCGGCGTCACCACGACCCAGATCACCGCCCAGACCAGGCAAATGCTGCGCGACATCCTTGGCGCGGATGGTCTGCAAGCCATCCTGAACCATCCGCATCACCGGCTCAGCCTGCTGCTGGTTCAGTCCCGTGGATTGGCCAACCGCGAGGGCAAGGCCGCGCTTCTATCCGGCCTGGCGCTGGCCGCGGCGCTGAACGCGGTATCCCGCCCCTTGATCCGGTACAGTTTCAGCCGGGTGATCTGCCACGATCCGCGCAGCGCGCTGCGCTTCCGGCCGCAGGACCACATTCCCACCCGGCTGCAGTCACTGAACGCCGACAATCTGGAAACCGCGCTGATGGGCACCGTAGCCATTCCCGGCGTGCTCAACGGCGTGCAACTGCCGCAGGCGCCACAGGCCATTTACCGCGATGGCGGCCTGACGGACTATCACATCGACTTTCCCTTCGCCCATGGCGACGAGATCGCGCTGTATCCTCACTTCACGGACCGCATCGTGCCCGGCTGGTTCGACAAGACCCTGCCCTGGCGCAAGCCCAGCGCGGACAACCATGCCAACACCGTGCTGCTGGCGCCGTCGCGCGAATACCTGGCCGCCCTGCCCGGCCGCGGCCTGCCGGACCGGAAGGATTTCCGCCGCTATCTGGGAAGAGATGAACTGCGGCGAGAGCACTGGCGCGCCGCCACCGCAGAGAGCCAGCGCCTGGGCGACGCGTTTTTGGAATGGCTGGAGAAACCGGGCAAGATCGCCGTGCAGCCGCTGTAGCCGTGAGTCCGGACCGCCCGCCGACGGACCACCGCCACGCCGCTCGCGCTAGCCGCCGCGCAAGGCATCCATCTGCAAGGCCAGGGTAAGTTGTGCTTTCTGGATTTCCTGCCTCAAGGCCTGCGCCTCTTGCGAGCCAGGCTCCAGGGCAGACAGTTGCTCGCGCATGGCATGCAACGACTTCATGATCTCGACTTCAGGCGGCACCACGCCGGCGTTCTTCAGTATCTTGTAGCCCATGCGCAGGTCGGCGGGCGTCGCCTCGTAACCTTCATCCGCCTCCAGCGGCTTTCCCCAATTGCGGGCACGCCGCAGTTCGCCGCTTTCTTCGCTTCTGCGGATGTAAGCGGCGATCTCCTGATCGAATGTTTCCAGCATTTTCGCCATCGCACGCCCCTCTTCTTGACGCGCGGGCGCCGGGCAATCCAGCGTCTCTCCACGCGGCCCGCCGGCGGCGGCAAATCCCTCCGCAGCGGCTATCGGCATGGCGCATACTAGCAAAATGCCAATTGCATTTAAAGCCATCCCCGTATGATGGCGCCTGCGCCAAGGCCCGGCATAGGCCTTACCAACAGCGCGTCAAGCCGGCGCGAGGTTGCATCAGGCGTCTTGTTGGCCGCGCCTAATCCACCCCGGCAATCGCCGACACCTGCAGCTCATCGCCGCAAATCAGCGCCAGACCCAAGGCGCCGCAGGCCGCGCATGCGCAGATGCGCTCCTCGAGCCGCTGCTCCAACCCGCAATCCCGGCACACCGCGCGAGCCGGCGTCTCCTCGATTTCAATCTCGGCCGCTTCCGCCTTGCCTCCGCGCAGCACGGTTTCCAGGGCAAACCGCAGCGCAGCCGTATCGACGCCCGCCAGCGACCCCACGCGCAGCCGGATGGACGTGACGGCGGACAGCCCGACCGCGTGATGCTCGACAATGGCCAGTATCTCTTCCGCCAGCGACAGCTCATGCATGATTGGGCGCCTCCGCGCAAACCTCCCGACACCACGCCAGCAGCCAGCGCCATGCCTGTTCCAGCCGCTCCGCGGCGTCCTCGCTGAGCGGCGCCCCCAGCTCGAAGCGCTCGCCGCGCACCGCCAGCAGCTGCGCGCGCGGCAAGGGCCCGCCGGCCACTCGCTCGCAAATGGCCAGCAAGGCGGCCGGGGAAACCGCGTGCGTGGTGTAGCTGGCGTCATCCGCCGCCGGCACCGTTCGGCAATCGAAAGGCGCCTCTCCATCCAAGGCGGTGTCGATGAACAGCACGCGCCGGCGGCCAACCAGATCCAGCGCGTGTTCGATATTGAGCTGCATATCGGTCATCGCCTCCACGCCGCTCATATTCCGCTCAGACAGCCAGCCGCGCAGCCGCTCGGCCAGCAAGGGGCCGATGGCGTCGTCGCCGCGGCTGGGGTTGCCGAAGCCGAACACCAGGATCGCCGCGCGCCCGCTCATGGCGCCAGCCCGCGTTCGAAACTGCCGTCGCCATGGCGGATGGCGCGGTCCGCCACGGCCCCATCCACGGTTAGCAGTTCCACCAGCAACGGCATTTTGCCCATGGCGTGGGTGGCGCAGGACAGACAGGGATCATAGGCGCGCACCGCGGTTTCCATGCGGTTCAGCATGGCCTCGCTGATTTCGCGGCCGTCGAAAATTTCCGCCGCGGCGGAACGGATGGACGCGTTCATCGCCTGATTGTTGCTGGTGGTGGAGACGATCAGATTGGCCATGCTCACCAGGTCGTCCTCGCCCACCCGGTAATGGTGGAACAAGGTGCCGCGCGGCGCCTCGATCACGCCTATGCCCTCGCTCGCGCGCCGGCCTTGCGCCAGCAAGTCCGTGTCCAGTATGGCCGCATCGCCCAGCAGTTCCGCGATGGCCTCCACGCAATGCAGCAGCTCTATCATGCGCGCCCAGTGGTAGGCCAACGTCGCCTGCACCGGCGCCCCCGCGCCATATTCGACAAACTCCCGCCGCGCCGCTTCGGCCAGCGGCGTGGCGATGAAGCCGCAATTATTGACGCGCGCCAGCGGCCCCACGCGATACCAGCCGCGCTCCGGCCCCAAGGCGGCCAGGTAAGGAAACTTCATATACGTCCATGGTTTGACCTCCTCGCGCAGCAAATCGGCATAGCCGCGGACATCCACGTGATCCATCACGATGGCGCCGGCCGCGTCCTTGACCCGCAAGCCGCCGTCGAACAGCTCCAGCGCGCCGTCCGCGCCTATCAGCGATAAAAAGTTCGATGGCGCGGCAGCAAAGGTCCGATAGCGGTCGCCGCCGGCCAGAAACAATGATTTAGCGACGTCCAAGCCCTGCCTCGCCCAATCCAGCAGGTCCGGCAGCCCCGCGCGCAGCGCGTCGCGCTCCGCCGCGCGCAAGGGTTTGTTGAAGCCGCCCGGCACCGAGCCGGTGCCGTGGATGCGCTTGCCGGTCAGGGTTTGGATCAATTCTTGCCCGTATTTGCGCAACCGGATGCCGTTCATCGCCAGCGAACGCTCATCCTCCAGCACGCCCAGGAAATTGCGATGCGCCACCGCGTCGTCAGCCCCAAACAGCAAGTCCGGCGAGGCCAGATGGAAGAAATGCAGGGCGTGGGACTGCAGCACCTGGCCGAAGTGCAGCAAGCGGCGCAGCCGGGTGGCGGCCGGCGGCACCGCCGCATCGCCCAGCGCGATCGCGTCCATGGCCTTGGACGCGGCCAGCAGATGGCTCACCGGGCAGATGCCGCACAGCCGCTGCACCAGCGTCGGCACCTCCCAATAGGGCCGGCCCTGGATGAATTTCTCGAAGCCGCGAAACTCGACGATGTGCAGCCGCGCTTGGCGCACGCGGCCATCGTCGTCCAGCAGCAGCGTGATCTTGCCATGCCCCTCCACCCGGCTGAGCGGCGCTATCGCCACGCGCCGCAGGCGTTCCGGATGGTCTGCCGACTCCAGGCTGTCGCTCATGGCCTCTCCTTAATCAAAACGGCGCAGCGCATAGTCCAGCCGGGGCTCACGCCCATCCAGCAAGGCCGTCAACAGCTCCCAGAACGCGTCGGCCGGCGGCGGACAGCCCGGCAGGCAATAATCGACGGCCACCAGCTCGTGCACGGGATAGACCTTGTCCAGCAAGCGCGGCAGCTCAGGATCGCCCGGCCGCAGCGGCGCGGCCAGCGTGGCGCCGCCGCCGTAGGCCTCGGCCAAGCACGCCTCCGCCGAAAAGCGGTTGCGCAGGGCCGGCACGCCGCCGGTCAGCGCGCAGGCGCCGACGGCGACCAGCACGCGGCACTGTCGGCGGAATTCGCGCAGCGTTTCGACATTCTCCTCATTGCATACCCCGCCCTCGATCAGGCCCAGGTCCACGCCATCGGACACGCGCTTGATGTCGGTCAGCGGGCTGCGGTCAAAGGCCACGCGCTCGGTCAAGGCCGCCAATCGCTCGTCGATATCGAGCAGCGACATATGGCAACCGAAGCAACCCGCCAGCGAACAAGTGGCAACCGTCAGTTTGCGCGCCATGCCCTTCACTCCTCGTCTGGCCGACGATTGCCCACTTCGGCTATCGTCCGCTCGTCGTACAGGCGCTCGCCTATCGCCGCGCGGTAGCCTTGGCGCTTGATCAGGATGGCTCCCACCGGACAGACATGCGCCGCCCTATCCGTGACCTGCAACGCAGAATCCTTGAGCAGGCCGGAAGGCGAATTCACGATCAACTGCGTGGCCGCGCCGCGCCCGGCCAGCTCGAACACGCTCTTGCCGTCCGCCTCGCGGCTGGCGCGCACGCACAGCGCGCATTGGATGCAGCGGTCGCGGTCCAGCAGGATGTCGGGATGCGAGGCGTCCAACTCGCGCCGCGGATAGAAATGCGCGTAATGCGCCTCCTCCATGCCGACAAAGTAAGCCACGGCCTGCAGCTGGCAGTTGCCGCTGCGCTCGCAAAACGGACAAAAATGGTTGCCCTCCACGAATAGCATCTGCACCAGCAGCCGCCGGTCGCGCTGCAAGTCTTCGCTTAGGTTCTCCACCGCCATCCCCGCCTGGGCCGGCGTGGCGCAAGCTGCCTCCACCCGGCCATTGACGCGCACGCAGCATAGGCGGCAGCTGCCGTGCGGCGGAAAATCCGGGTGATGGCATAGATGCGGGATGTAGACGCCGGCCTGCAAAGCCGCGTCCATGATGGTTTGGCCCGGCTCGAACGCGATCTCGCGCCCGTCCAGCAGAAACATGCTTGCCGGCTCAGGCGCCATCATCGCGCCTCCCTGCCGCATGGCCGGCGGCCGTCAACGGCATCCGGCGCAAACCCATCGCCGCGCAGCCTCGATTCGCACAAGGGACGAAAGCGCGACAGGAGGTCCAGCAAGGGATTGGCCGCCGTCTGCCCCAAGCCGCAATGGCTCGTTTGGCGCATGAGGCGGCCCGTCTCCTCGATTCGCCTCAGGTCCGCGCCGCCCGCGCGTCCATCGGCCAGCTGGTCCGCCGCGCGGGCGAGCAGCTGCGTGCCCACCCGGCACGGCGTGCACAAGCCGCAGCTTTCGAAGGCGAAGAAATGCGTGAACTGGCGGGCGATGTCCACAAGATCGCGGCTCGCGTCGAACACGGTGAAGGCACCGCCAGTGGACAAGTCCTCGAAGGCGATGCGCCGGTCGAAATCGGCCGCGGAAATCAGGACGCCGCTGGGTCCGCCCACCTGCACCGCCTGCGTATCGGCCGCTCCGCAGGCCATCAGCACCTCGCGGACAGTGATGCCAAAGTCAAACTCATACACGCCCGGCGCCGCGACATCGCCGGCTATGCTCAGCAGCTTGCCGCCGGGCGATTGCGCCGTGCCGCGCGCGCGAAAACCTGCCGCGCCGCGCGCCAGGATATGCGCGGCCCAGGCCAGCGTCTCGACGTTATTGTTGACAGTCGGCCCACCCAGATAGCCTGCGCTGACCGGATACGGCGGCCGCAAGCGCGGGATGCCCCGCCGGCCCTCCAACGATTCCAGCAAGGCGGTTTCTTCGCCGCAGACATAGGCGCCGGCGCCCAACTGGATATCGATGTCGAAAGAAAAATCCGTCCCCAGCACGCGATTACCCAGCAGGCCCTCCGCATGGCGCCGCCGCAGCGTCGCGCGCAAATGCGGCATGAGGTAAGCGTATTCGCCGCGCAGATAGAGCAGGCCCCGCTTGGCGCCGATGACATAGCCCGCCACGCTCATGCCCTCAAACACCAAGTCAGGCCGGCGCGCCAGCAGCAACCTGTCCTTGAAGGTGCCCGGCTCGCCTTCGTCCGCATTGCAAGTGACATAGCGCGCCGCTCCGACCGCCTCTTTGGCCAGCCGCCATTTCAGCCCGGTGGAGAAACCCGCGCCGCCGCAGCCGCGCAAACCGGCGAGACGGATTTCATGCAGCGCCGCGTCCCGCCCCTGCCGCATGGCTCGGCGCAATGCCTCGCCCCGCCTTGGCCGGCCGGACAACAACGGCCCCGCCAGCCGCACAGGCTGCGCCACAGAAAACCAGCCGCGCGGCCAGTCGGCAAGGGGAACGCCGCGTTCGACCAGGTCCGCCAGCCGCCGCGCCCGCGCCAGCGTCAAACGGGTCAGCGGCTGGCCATTGACCAGCGCCGCCGGCCCTTGGTCCGCCAGGCCTATGCAGGAGGTCATATGCACGGAAACGCGGCCGTCTGAGCGCGTGACGCCCTGCTGCGCCCCCAGCCTGGCCAGCAGGCCATCCCGTATCGCTTCCCCTCCGCCCAATCGGTCCGTCACGCTGTCCGACAGGCGCAGGCAGTAATCGCCCAGCGGCTCCGCGCTGAGAAAATGGTAAAACGCGATGGCGGCGCGCACTTGGGCCAGGGTCAGGCCCAAGTGGTCGGCAATGCCGCCATGCAAGGATTGCGGCACGCAGCCCAGAGCTTGCTGCGCATCCAGCAGCAACGGCAGCAAGGCTTCGGTCCGGCGCGGGTGGCGAGCCAGCAGCGCCTGCACAAGCAGGGCATCCGGCATCATGTGGCGAGCGGCAGTCATGCACTAGGTATAGCCCATGCCCGCATCCCGCCGCGCCAGGAGCGAAAACGGCCATGGTTTTCAGCCATGGCCATCCGCGAGAACTGCAACAGCAAGTCTTAGTGGCGCGCCTCGCGCACCGCCGCCATCACATCGTAATCAAACAGCTGGTTGACATCGTCCTCGTCGAACACGTAGTGCTGGTTGCAGTAATCGCAGACAATCTCCACGCTGCCTTGCTCCAGCATCACCTCGCCCACTTCCTGGCCGCCTAGCATGGTCAGCATGCCTCCGACCCGTTCGCGCGAACAATTGCAATTGAAGCTGACGCTTTCCTGGTCGAACACGCGCACCGTTTCCTCGTGGAACAGACGATGCAGAATGTCCTCGGCGCCCAGCTCCAACAGTTCTTCCGCTTTCAGGGTGCGGCCCAACATTTGGATGCGGTTCCAGCCCTCGGCCTCGCCATGCCCTTCCGGCAGGCGCTGCAGCAGCATGCCCGCGGCAGTGCTGTCGCTGCTGGCCAACACCAGCGTGGTTTCCAGCTGCTCGGAGCGCAACATGTAGTTTTCCAGCATCTGGCCCACCGAGTCGCCCTCCAGCGCCACGATGCCCTGCCAGGTCTGGCTTTTATCCAGGCGCGGCTCCAGCGTCAGCACGAACTTGCCGCCCTCGCCCAACAGTTCGGCCAGCGGTTTGTCTTCCGGCTCGCCCTGCCATTTGGCGGTGGCGCGCACGGTGCGGTCGTTATTGCACTCCACCACCGCCAGCTTCAGCGCGCCGGTGCCGTGGATCTGCAAAATCAGCGTGCCGTCGAACTTCAGATTGGCCGCCATCAACACCGAGGCAGCCATCATTTCGCCCAGCACGGTCTTCAGGACGGGCGGATAGTCGCGGCGGCTCAGCACCTGTTGCCAGGCGCCATCCAGCCGCACCAGCGCGCCGCGCGCCGGCGCGCCGTCAAACAGGAATCGTTGCAGTGTGTCGTTTTGCTTCATGCTTATGCTTCCTTGGCCGCCTCGGCGGCCAGCTCTACGGTATAGACAGACATCGGCAGCGAGGAGCTGACGTCGAACTCGCAGCCGGCGCGCACGCCGATTTCGGCGATCTCGCGGGCGGACAGGTCCTGATCGTACACGGCATACATCGCCCCCATGGCGAACTTGCGGCCGGAGCCTATCGCCCAGATGCGGGAGAATTCATAGATTTCGCGCATGGGGTAAACGCCGAAAATGCCATGGCGGTTGGCGATCACCACCATCATCTGACTGGACTCGTACGGATCTTCCTCGTCTTCCTCCGGCCGCAGATAAAACGCGTCCTTCAGCTTGGGGTGCAGCTTGCGGAAGGTGTCGAAAATGCCCTGGCGGCTGCTCAAGTCCTTTTTCTTCAGGTCCTTCAGCGCGCCTTGCAACACCAGATCATGCGCGGCGGAGCCGGACACGGCCAGATAGCTGTCGCCATGGCGGAAAATCTTGTTGTGGAAGCAGTCGTACGGCGCCAGCAGTTTCTGGTCGTCGCCAAAGGTGGTCTGGCTGTCGGCGGCAATGGCAATCTGATTGCCCTTGCGCACGGCCACGATGGTTGTCATGCGGCTTACCCTAGTTCTGTTGCGGACCGAGACGGCCCCATCCGATGCCAGATAAGGGCGATGCGTCGGTTTTCCAGCCCCACCGGCCAAAGCGGGCGAATATACCACAGGGCCCCCGCCCTCCGCACCTCAAGGAGCCAGCCCTGCCAGCTCCACCTGCATGGGCGGCGGCGCGCCGGGCAACCAGCGCTGATAGAGCTTGCGGAAGCTCCCGTCGCGCTTCATCTCTCTCAGCGCTTGTTCCCACTCCAGTATCGTGGCCCGGCTCGTCCCACGCGAGAAGGCCAGATACAAATCTATCTTCTCCAGAGGAAGCAACAGCTCGATTTCCTCTGCCGGCAGGCCAGCCTTGCGCAGCACATTGTTCACCACGCTATCCCCCTCCGACCACATGGCCACTCTGCTCGCATGCAACAGCAGGGCCGACTGCACCGGGTCCGTGCTCTCCACGATGTTGAGGAAGCCATGCCGCTTGGCCGTGGTCAGAAAAATGCTGCTGCGAAAGGCCGCCAGGGGTTGCAGCCGCAGCTTGTCGCCCAGACGTCGCAACGCATCGCCCTCGCCCTTGCGGCAATACAGATTGATTGCCGCGGTCGCCACCGGGCCTATCATCGTCATCAGCTTCTCACGCTCCGGCGTGCGGCCCATCACAAACAGCAGCACATTGGGCCGGGTCAGCAAGAAGTTGTAGGCGCGCGCCCAAGGCAGCAGCCTGACTGGCTGCTCGGCACCGAGTCGTTGCTGGATCTGGCCTACCAGATCGACCGCCATGCCTTTTACTTGCCCGTTTTCTTCAAAACTGATTCAGGGCAATCGCACCTTCTTGTCATAAGCAAACAGACTTGCCAACCCACCCAGACTTGAGGTGAACTCCCAGGTTTTACCGGTGCGGGATGGGAACGTTGATGGAACATTTGGCCGAGGTGCCCGAGCCGAGGACCGGGCGCTACATCGCCCATCCGCTGGACGAAATTCTGGTGATTGCCGTGTGCGCCATCTTCGCGGGGGCGGAGAGCTTTGTGGAGGCGGTCGAGTGGGCTGAGGTTAAGGAAGCTTGGCTGCGGCGCTTCCTGCCGTTGAAGAATGGCATTCCTTCTCACGATACCGTCAACCGCGTGTTCCGACTGCTGGATCCCAAGCAGTTCGAGAACGCCTTCCGCAGCTGGACGCAAGGACTGCTGGGCTCGTTCCAGCAGATCGCCATCGATGGCAAATGCCTGCGCGGCACCGCTCGCGGCGCGCACAGCCCGGTGCACATGGTCAGCGCCTTCGCCACCGAACTGGGCTTGGCGCTGGGGCAGGAGAAAGTCGCCGACAAAAGCAATGAAATCACTGCGATTCCGGCGTTGCTGGCCGCACTGGATGTGGAGGGCTGTCTGGTCAGCCTGGATGCGATGGGCTGCCAGAAAGAGGTTGCCAAGACCATCGTGGCGCGTAAAGCGGACTATTTGCTGGCGGTGAAGGAGAACCAGCCCAAGCTACGTCAGGCCGTAGCGTGCGCGCTGCATGACCATCCCACCGAGCGAGTGGCCAGCGCGCAAAAAGGGCATGGCCGCACGGTGTTGCAACATGTGGTGACAGCCCGGGCGGACGGCATTGTCGACGCTCAGGCCTGGCCCGGCTGCCAAACAGTGGGTCGCGTGGATTCGGTGCGGCTGGATGGTCGCGGACAATCGGCGCTGGAGCAGCGCTATTATTTGTCGTCGCGCGCGTTGAGCGCGGAAGAGCTGGCGCAGGCGGTGCGCCGTCATTGGGCGATCGAAAACGGCCTGCATTGGTGTCTGGATGTGATTTTTCGGGAAGATAACTGCCCATTGCGCGAAGATCATGGACCGCAGAATTTTGCGCTGCTGCTGAAATTCGCGCTCAACCTGCTGCGTAGTTCGCCGTATCAGGCCAAGAAAAGCATGCGGGTGCGACGCAAGCGTGCCGGCTGGGATGATGAGGCCTTGGCTGAGTTGCTGGGCATGTCGCCTTTATGACGTGAAGGTGCGATTGCCCTGAAACTGATTGGCGGCCACTCGTCGGTGTAAATGGTCAACGGCTCTGATGCGCGCACAGGCGCGACCATGCAGAAAAGCGCCAGAAGAATCAGCAAACAACGCGACATTGACATCACCCCGGAAGCATGATTCTTCAGCATAAACCTCGACTTCGCGCTTTGCCGGCCGCCGCTCGCCCCCGGCCTGCACGCCAAGACAAGCCCCTGCAGAATCAAGACTTTAGATCAGGGATTGTGGTTCTTACTTATAAACAATCAGCCGACAGACGAATATCATGCAAGGACAACGTTAGTCCGCCCCGACACCCCGCAGGGCGGATACCCCTTCTCCGAAAGGTGTGTGCCATGCGTGACATCTATGAAATGGACGAACCGCTAGAGTCCATCCTGCAACGTCCCTTGACCGGCTTTGAAAAACAGCAGATCAACGCCAAGCCTAAGGCGCTGCCTCATGACGGCCAGACTGGCGGCGAAGAAAGCGACGACACTCCCGTCATGCGCCATCGTTTAAAGGAGATGGCGCTGATGCAGGTGGCGAATGTTGACTATCCACCGAGAGAAATCAGACGGTCGCTGATTGAAATCCCGCCGGGCGCGCGGACAGCCTGAGCCCAGCAGACATGACAAGGCCCCGCCATCTAGTCGGGGCCGTTTCATTTGCGAAACACGCGCTCGACGCAGACCTAGGCCAAGGCGACCGGGACGCTGCGAGCCAATCGGCGGAACACGCGCCACAACACAACTGCCATCAGGACGCCAAGGAGCAGATTGACCAGCGGCATGGCCAGCCATACGCCGTCCAGACCCAGCAGCAGCGGCAGCAGCCCCAACGCAGGCAACAGCAAGGCGGTCTTGCCCACCGTCACCCCCAGCGCCAGCCGCGTCAAGGCCATGGCCTGCAGAGCGGTGCAGCCCACCACCACCAAACCATCCATGGGCATGGCCAGCAGATGCAGGCGCAACGCGCGGCTGCCCGCATCGATCAAGTCCGCGCTGCCGTCGCTATACCAGCTGGCGATGAAGGCGGGAAACAACTGCACCGCCGCCAGCGCCGCCACACCCAAAGCCAGGCACACTTTCAAGCCATGCGACAAGGCGGCCGCCACCCGATCCGGGCGCCCCGCTCCGGTGGCATGCCCCAACAGCGGCTGCATCCCCACCGCCAGGCCATGAATCAGCAGCGTGAACAGCGACTCGGTGTAACCCGCCACGGCATAGGCCGCCACGCTGAGGTCATTGCCCCACTGCAACAGCTGATAATTATGCGCATACAGCAGGAATGCGAGATTCAGCTCCATCAGCAGGCTGGGGGCGCCCAGCGCCAAAATTGGCGCAAGCGCTTGCCAATCCGGTCGCATGGCATCAAGACGCAGGCGCAAGGATGCATGCCGGGTGAAGAAATAGCCCAAGCCCAACACCAGCACGACGGTCTCCGCCATCAAGGTGCCAATAGCCGCGCCTTCCAGCCCCATGCCCAGCAGCCCAACCAGCAGGTAGTCGAGCAGGATATTGAGCACGGCGCCCAGCGTGGTCAGCACGGTGGCCAGGCCCGGCCGGCCATCGTTGCGCACCAGGTAGGTGGCGAGCATCTGACCCATGGTCAGCACGGCGCCGCCCAGCATCCATCCCAGATACGCGCGCGCCTCTCTCTCCACCTCGGCCTGTGCGTCGGCGCGCAGCCAGCCCAGCAGCGCGTCAAGCCTGGGCAGGCCCAGCGCCGGAATGATGGCGCCCAGGGCTGCCAGCAGCAGCAAGGCCGCCAGCATGGCGCCGCGCGCGCCGTCGATATCTCCCGCGCCTTGGCGGATGGCGATGCGTGTGGCCACGCCCATGCTGATCATCGCCCCCAAGCCCACTTGCAGCATCACGACGGGGTACACCAAACCGATCGCCGCCAGACCATGGCTGCCCACATAGTGGCCTACGAATACGCCGTCGATCACCGCATACAGGCCGGTGACCAGCATGCCGGCGACAGAAGGGATGGCATAGCGCCAGAACAGGGTGGAAACGGGAAGACTGTCCAGATCGCGGGTTTGCAGCACAGACATAACTCAATGAACGGTAAGGGAAGCGGCCATTCTATCATTTAATCAGTCATGCATGATTAATTAATTTCCGGCACCATTCGCAGACAAGAACATGAACGGAGACGAGATGGCGCGCAAAACCAAGGAAGATGCGCAGAAAACGCGCGATGCGATACTGGATGGCGCGGAACAGGTTTTCCTGCGCAAAGGCATCGCCAATGCCACGATGGCCGACATCGCCGATGCGGCCGCCGTGTCGCGCGGCGCGGTGTACGGCCACTATGAAAACAAGATGGAGGTGTGCCAGGCAATGATAGGCCGGGCGTTCGCGCTGGACGCGCTGCGCTTCCCCGCCCCCCAACCCTCCGCCTGCTCCACCTTGCTGCAGGCCGCTTGCTACTACCTGGCGCAATTTCTGGAGCCGGGATCGCCGCAGCGCGTCACGCTGATCCTGTACCAAAAATGCGAACACATCGCGGAAAACCGCAGCGTGCTGCGCCGCCGCGAAATGGCGGACCGGTTGACCATGCACTACACGCGCCGCCACCTGCGCCGCGCCATCGCCCAGGGCGAGCTGCCGGTCGATCTGGACATCGGCCTGTCGGCCGATTATCTGGTCTACCTGTTTTCCGGCTTGTACGAACTGCTGGAGCAAGGCCCGGCCGCGCTGCCGCGCTGCGAGCGCATCTTGCGCGGCGCGCTGGAGGGCTTGCCCCACGCGGTCAGCTTCCGCAAGGCTTAGCTGCCTCAAGCGCGCTTATTCGACATGGCGGCGGAAGCACCACAAGGCCAGGCTGAGCGTGATCAAGGCGATCAGCCATAGCGGCAACAGCCAGGGCCAGGCGTCGGCAAAGCCAAAGCCCTTCAAGAACACGCCCTTCAGAATGGGGATGAAATAACTGAGCGGATTGATCCTGGCCAGCCATTGCAGAACCATGGGCATGTTCTCTATCGGCGAGACATAGCCCGACAGGATCACCGCCGGCACCATGAAGGAAAACACGCCCAGAAACGCCTGCTGCTGCGTGCGCGAAATGGACGAAATGAACAAGCCCACTCCGGCCAGCGCCAGGCCGTAACTCGCCATGCTGATCAGCAGCAATGGCAGCGAACCGCCAAAAGGCACGCCATAGACCCAAACCGCGGCCAAGGCGATCAAGCTGCCTTGCAGCAAGGCCACCATCACGCCGGGCACCGCCTTGCCCGCCATCACGTAGGCGGGCGTCAAGGGCGAAACAAGCAGCTGATCGAATGTGCCCTCCTCGCGCTCGCGCGCCACGGACAAGGCGGTGACGATCAAACAGCCTATGGTGGTGATGATGGCCACCAGGCTGGGCAGCACGTGCCACTGGTATTCCAGATTGGGATTGTAGCGGTTGCGCACCGAGACCTGCGGCACCGCGCCCCCCCGCTCCGCCTGATAAGCAGCCACCACTTGGCTGATGTAAGCGCTGGCTATCTGCCCGCTATTGGAGCGCCTGCCGTCCACGATCACCTGCAACGGCGCCTCGCGCCCCTGCGCCAGATGGCGGGAAAAATCCTGCGGAAATACCACCGCCAGCAGCGCGCACTGCCGGTCTATGCAGTCTCGGAGCTCTGGCAGGCTATGCACCGAGAGCACATGATCAAACGTCACGCTGGAGGCCAGCCGCTGAACCAGCTCCCGCGATGCGGCGCCCACATCCTGGTTGTACACCGCCAAGCTGGCATGCTTGACCTCCAGCGTGGCGGCAAACGGAAACACCAGCAGCTGCAGCAACACCGGCACCACCAGCAGCAGACGCCCCTGGCGGCTGCCCATGATGGTTTGCAGCTCCTTGACGATCAGCCACAACAAGCGTTGCCACATGGTATCAATCCAGGGTTCGTCTGGTCTTGCGCACGGTCTGTCCCAGCCAGAACGCGCCCAACACGATGAGGCTGGCGGCATTGAGCCAAAGCAGCGACGGAATCACGCCGGCCTGAAACAAGGTTTGCAACGTGCTGGCGAAGTAGCGCGCCGGCAGGATGCGCGTGAGCCACTGCAGAGGCGTGGGCATGCTGGAAATCTCAAACACAAAACCAGACAGCATCAGGGCCGGCAAATAGCCGGCCGTCAACGCCGCCTGCGCCGCGTCGAACTGCGTGCGCATTACCGTCGACAGAAACAATCCCATGCCCAGCGCATTGGCCAGAAACAAGGAAGACATCAACCACAAGACCCAGACGGCGCCGCGGAACGGCACCCCCATCACAAAAACCGCCACCAGCAGGCACATCAACATGGCGGCGATGCCCAGCACGTAGTACGGCAGGATTTTGGACAGCAGCAGCTCGGCGCGGCTGACCGGCGTGGCCAGCAAGGCCTCCATGGTGCCGCGCTCCCATTCCCGCGCCACCACCAGCGAGGACAGCAGCGCGCCGATGATGGTCATCACGATGGCGATGGTGCCCGGCACCAGGAAATTGGGGCTTTCCGCGCTGGGATTGAACCAGACGCGCTGCCGCACATCGATGCCGGGCGGTGGGGCCCGGGCATGTTCGTCGCCCTCGGCGCGCACCCATTGCAGCCAGGCGCCTTGCACATAGGCCGCGACAAAGTTGGCCGTATTAGGCTCGGCGCCGTCCGTCACCAACTGGATGGCGCCGCCCCGGCGCTGCCAGTTTCGGGAAAAGTCGTCCGGGATGATCACGGCGCCGCGAATCTTGCCATGCGCCAGCATCTCGTCCAGCTCCCCCCGCGAAACCGCCGGCTTTACGTCGAAAGAAGGCGTGGCGTGCAATGTAGCCGCCAGCCGCTGTCCGGCCGCGCCGCCATCCAGATTCAGCAACCCCAGCCGGATATGCGCCGAATCCAGGTTCACCGCATAGCCCAGGATGAACAACAAGGCCACCGGCAGGATGAAGGCGATCAGGATGCTGCTGGGATCGCGCACGATCTGGAAGCTTTCCTTGCGGCACAGGGCCCACAGCCGTCGCCAATTCATCGGTCAGCCTCCTCCACCAGCTGGATGAAGGCATCCTCCATCGTCGGGTTCGGCCGCGCCGCGTTCGCCACGCTGGCCTTGAGCACGTCCGGCGTATCCAGCGCCAACAGCTTGCCGCGGTATACCAGGGCAATGCGGTCGCAATACTCCGCCTCGTCCATAAAGTGCGTGGTCACCAGCACGGTGACGCCTTTCTCCGCCAGTCCGTTGATATGCGTCCAGAATTCGCGCCGCGTCACCGGGTCCACGCCGGAGGTCGGCTCGTCCAAAAACAGCAAGGGCGGCTCGTGCATCACCGCGCAGGCCAAGGCCAGCCGCTGCTTGTAACCCAGCGGCAGCTCGCCCGAAGGACGGTCCATATAAGGCGTGAGGCCGAACACCCGCTCCATCTGCGCCACCTTGTCGCGCTGCGCCGCGCCGGCCAGGCCATAGACGCCGGAGAAGAACATCAGGTTGCGCCGCACGGACAGCTGCGCGTACAGCGAGAATTTTTGCGCCATATAGCCCAGTTGCTGCCGGGCGGCGCTGGGGCTGGTTTTCAGGTCCAGACCCATCACCCGCGCCCGGCCGCCGCTGGGTTTGAGCAAGCCGCACTCCATCTTGAAGGTGGTGGATTTGCCGGCGCCATTAGGCCCCAGGAGGCCGAACACCTCGCCGCGGCGCACTGTGAAGCTGACGTCGTCCGTGGCATAGAAATCGCCAAAACGCTTGGTCAACCCGTCAGCCTCTATCACCGCCTCGTCGTAGTGCGGGGGCACCGCCGGCATCACTTCCGCCAGAACCGAGTCCCCGCCCGGACCGCCGCCCAGCAGGCTGATGAAGGCGTCCTCCAGCCTTGGCGCAGCCGGCGCCAACACCGCAGCCGGCCCGGCTGCGGCCCGCTGCAGGTCCGGCCATCGCCCCTCCTCGCGCAGCAATAGCCGCAAGCCGCTGCCCTGTATCGTGCCATCCATCAGCTCCGGCTGGCGCAGCAGGCGCTGCAGCAGCTGCCGACGGTTGCCGGCGATGCCCGTCAGCCGCAGGCAACGCCCGGCCAGCGGCTGCGTCAACGCCGCCGGCGGGCCGCTGGCGCGGATGCGACCTTCCGCCATCAAGTAGACCGCGTCGCAGCCTTCGGCTTCGTCGAGATAGGCGGTGCTAAGCAGCACGGTGATGCCCTCGGCCGACAGCGCGCGGATCAATTTCCACAACTCGCGGCGCGAAATCGGATCCACGCCGACCCCAGGCTCGTCCAGCAGCAGCACGCGCGGCCGGCCCAGCAGCGAGCAGGCCAGCCCCAGCTTCTGCTTCATGCCGCCGGACAACTTGCCGGCATAGCGGCCGGTGAACGGCGCCAGATCGGTCAAGGCCAGCAGGCGCTGAAAATCCTGCGCCCTCGCCTCGCCGCGGACTTCGCGCAGCTCCGCGTACAAGTCCAGGTTTTCCTGCACCGTCAGGTCTTCGTACAAACCGAATTTTTGCGGCATATAGCCGATATTGCGCCGCAGCGCGTCGGCGTCCGCCTGCGGGTCCAGCCCCGCCACCCGCACCGTGCCGCCGCTGGGCGTCAGCAAACCGGCCAGCATGCGCAACAGCGTGGTCTTGCCCGCGCCGTCCGGCCCGACCAGACCGGCAACGCAGCCCGCCGGAATGTCCAGCCCCACCTGCGTCACCGCGTCCACGACCGCGCCAGGGAACCGCTTGCTCAACCCTTCGGCGCGGATGGCGGCGCTCATTTCTCCAGCCTCAGCGTCACCGGCATGCCCTGGTTCAGGCCGGCGTCGGCATCGTCCACCACCACGCGGATGCGATAGACCAAGGCGGTGCGCAGGTCTGCCGTTTCCACGCTCTTGGGCGTGAACTCCGCCGTGGGCGACACGAAGCCGACCACGCCGTGATAGCGCTTGTCCGGGTGGCTGTCGCTGGCCACCGTCACCTTGACGCCGGTGGTGAAGCGTCCCAGCTGGTTTTCCGCCACATAGGCACGCACCCACACCGGCTGGCGCAGCGACAGGGTGAATGCCGGCGTGCCTGCTTGCACCATGGTGCCGGCCTCCACCGCGCGCGTCAGGATGATGCCGGCGCTGGGAGATTGCAGATTGCCATCGCGCAAGGCCAGCCGGGCAGTGGCGACATTGGCGCGCGCCTGTTTCAGCTGCGCGTCGGATTCGGCGATTTCTTCCGGCCGAAAGCCAGCCTCCAGCGCGCGCAGCTGCTGCGCCGCGGCATCGCGCTGCGCCACGGCCTGGTCTCTTTGCATGCGCGCCAGCTCCAGCTGCTGACGACTGCTGCCGCCGGCCGGCTCCAGCGCGCGCTGGCGAAGGTAATCGCTCTCTGATTGCGTGACAGCGGCTCCGGCCCCGGCCAGCCGGTCCTTGGCCTGGGCAATATCCTCGCGGCGACTGCCCCTATGCATCAGCGCGTTGCGCGCCGCCAGCGCGGCCTCGTTGGCCAGCGCGGCATTCAGGCTGTTGCGCAGCGGCTCCGCGTCCAGCCGCGCCAGAATCTGCCCCGGCTGCACCGCATCGCCCTCGTCCACCAATACAGTCGCCAGCCGGCCAGCCACACGGAAGGCCAGCGTCGCCTCGCGGATGTCCACATTGCCGTAGAGCGTGGACTCGCGTTCAGCCTGTGCCGCGCGCTGATAAAAGTAATAGGCGGCGCCGGCCAGGGCCAGGAGTACGGTCGCCGCCAGGGCGATGATGCTGCGCTTGCTCATCGTTTTTCTCCGTTGCGGACAATGCCGGCGAGCGCCCAGTCCAGACGCTGCCGCGCGGCGGGGATCTCCCCCATCCAGCCCTGCAGCTGCCTCGCCAGCGGGGGCAGCCAGTCGCAAGCGGCCAGCGGGCCGCGCGCCAAGAGCAAGGGCAAGCCAATGGCGGAAATCAGGTAGCACAACAGCTGCGGCGGCGGCGCGCCTATCAGCCGCCCTTGCCGCTGCGCCCTGGCCAGCAGCAACAGCAACAGCCGCACGTGGCGCGACGGCAGGCTCAGCAGAAACGCCTGCGCCACGCGCTCGCCCGCCAGGGCATCCGCCAGCACGTGGCTGGCGACGCCGGCGTTCGCGGCCGCCAGCTGCAATAGCTGTTCGAACACCGCGCGCAGCTTGTCCAGTGCGTCGCCGGGCTGACGCAGCCTGGCCGCCTGCCGCAACTGGCGATAAATGGGCGCGTACCAAAGCTCCACCAGTTCCGTGACAAATTTATCCCGGCTACCGAAGTGGTAGACGAAGCTGCCCGGGTTGACGCCCGCGGCGGCGGCAACCTCTCGCACCACCAAACCGCGCAGGCCAGTGCGCTCAACCATGGCCAGCCCCTGGCGCAAGAGGCGTTGGCGGGTTCCGTCCGATTTTCCAGGGGCATCCATGATCTGACTTATACACCCGTATAAATCCAGTCGCAATGCATAAGCCCCCATGCGCCGCCATTACCGGCGAGGGGCCGCCATCGGCGCAACAGCTTATCCTTGCTCAGCCGAACGGCAGGCGCGTCAAAAGGTCTTGCACATCAGGAAGCCCGCGCCAAACCACAGGCCGGCCGTCATCAAGGGTTCCACCAGCTTGGGCCCCAGCAGCATCAGCGGGGCGCGAAAGCGCACGCGCACCGGCCACAGCAGCGGGATGCCGGCCGGCGTGAGCCAGTCCCCCACCAGATGCGAGGCGTAACCAACGCATAGGCCGAGCACCAGCGGCATGGCATGCCCCAGCTTGATGTCCCAGCCATGCAGGCAGGCGACGCTGGCATAGAACACGCCCGCCACGGCCAGCAGGCTGTGCGTGATGCCGCGGTGGCCAAATAGATATGCCACCGGGCGGGAAAGGAAGGGAATGCGCCGGCCCAGCCAGCTCTTGGGATGGTCGATGTCTGGCAGCAGCGATCCCGCCAAGCCGCCGGCCAACAGCAGGAGCGCCATCATGCCCGGCAGATGCAGAATCAGCGCCGCCGAAACCGCGCAAAACGCGCAAAACGCGACATGCGTGGCCACCATCATGGCGCCACCTCGCCGCGGAATTTCTCAGTCATTTTTCTTGTTGCCCTACGGCCGATTGCTTCTTGTTGCCTAGCCGCGACGAACGCGGGGCGCCCATGCTACTGCAGCAGGAGCGGAGAAGCAAAACCGCGCATGAAAAATGCCAGTTTGCAGGGCGCGGGACGCGTCCGCCGGACGAAAGGCGTCAGTCCCAGCCAGGCCATGCCAGGTGGAGCGCCTGCCGCCGGCCAGCCTGGCGCGGAGTGGCCCGGCCTCGGCCAAGCCTGCGAGCCGGCCTCCCCAAGGCGGCAAGGCCCAGGCCGGGGCTTAGACCTGGAACTGCGCCACGGAGGAGCGCAGGCTGCCGGTCACTTCCTCTATGCGCTGCACGCTTTCCGAAGCCTGGGTGGCGGCCACCGCGTTGCCGGACGCCACCTGGGCGATGCGCTCCACATGGCGCGCGATGTCCTGGCTGGCCGAACCCTGCTCCTGCAAAGCATGCGAGATGTCGTTGACCACGCGCACCACCTGGCTGGCGCGGCCATGCAGCCGCTGGATCAGCTCGCCGCCCTGCTCTGCCAGTTCCAGGCCGGTTTTCACCCGGACCACGGTCTCGCTCATGTTCTGGCGCGACAAGTCCGAGCTGGCCTGGATCTCGCCTATCATCTCGGCGGTCTGCTCCGTGGCCTTGGCGGTGCGCTCAGACAGCTTGCGCACCTCGTCCGCCACCACGGCGAAGCCGCGGCCGGTCTCGCCGGCGCGCGCCGCCTCTATCGCCGCGTTCAGCGCCAGCAGATTGGTCTGGTCCGCGATGTCCTTGATGACTTGCATGATGTTGGAGATGGTGGCGGTCTTGCTGGCCAGTTCGGCGATGGCCGCCTCCGTCATGTCCACCGTTTCGCTGATGCCCTGCATTTCCGCCACAGCCTTGGCGATGACCTCGCTGCCGGAGGCGGACAGTTCGCCAGAATCCTGCGACACGCTGCGCGCGTCCACCGCGTGCTGGGCGATATGGTTGATGCTGACCGTCAGCTGCTCCACGGAAGCCGCCATCGCCGCCGCCCCTTCGCTCTGCCCCTGGGAGTTGTCCGCCACCATGCGCGCGCCGTCCACCACGTCGGCGTTGAGCCGCCCCAGTTCGTCCGCGTCGCGCATGATCTCGCCCACCAGCCGCCTGAGTTGGCCCTGCATCTCGCGGATGTGGGCCAGCAGGCTGTCCCTGTCGCCGGCCCCCAGCCGGATCTCCCTATCCAGCTTGCCGGCGCTGATCTCGCGCACGATGGCCGCCGCTTCCGACGGCTCCGCGCCCAGCTCGCGCATGACGCTGCGGTATACCCACCAGCCCAGGGACAGGCTCACCACCACGAACAGCAACACCTGCCCGCCCACGCTCAGCAGCTGCCGCAACAGCACCGCGTTCACATCATCCAGGTACAGGCCGGTGCCGATGATCCAGCCCCAGCGCCCCGTGGTCTGGAAATAGGCCAGCTTGGGCTGCGGCTCGGCCGCCCCGGGCTTGGCCCAGACATACCGCACATAGCCCTTGCCCCCGCCCAAACGCACCGACTGTTCGAACAGCGCGCCGATATCCTGTCCGGCACCATCCTTCACGCCATGCATATTGCGCCCCACCAGCTTGGGGTTCACGCCATGCGCCAGCCAGTTCAAGTCCTTGTCCAGCACGAAGAAGTATTCATTGCCATCGAAACGCAAGCGCGTCATTTCCTGCAGCGCCTGGCGGCGCGCCTCGGCCTCCGGCACCAGGCCCGCCGCCGCCTGTTCCTCATGCCTGGCCACCAGGCTATTCACCGTTTCCACCTGATTGCGCAACAAGTCCTGGCGATCAGACAGCATCTGCTGCCGCAGCGCGTTCATCAGCAGTGCCCCCAGGATGCAGACCAGCACAATGGCGCCGACTGTCTGCAACAGCAGGCGTCTCTTCAAGGAAAAGGTTCTCGCCATGACTCCGTCCGGTTTTGTAAGGAAAGCTGCACGATAACGCAGCTTATTATTCATTTTCAATATTCATTTCGATTTTATTGATCAACGTCATTTCGCATTTTGCCTACCGCGCGGGTCCAGATGCGACAACGCCCCGCGGCGGCGGGGCGTTCTGTCCGCATCGTCTCAACGCTAAGCCTTGAAGCGCTCGAAGGTGCCGCTCATTTCATCCGCCACTTGCTCCAGCTGCAGCAACACGTCGCGCGTGCTGCCCATCCTCTCGTCCGACTGCACGATCTGGGCGTTGATGGATTCCGTGCTGAGCGCCATGGATTGCGTGGACTGGCGCTGCTCATGCGTGGCGCTGGCGATGTCGCCTATCTTCTGCTTGATCTCCAGCATGGCCGCCACCATGCCGCTCAGACTTTCACGCGCGGCGTCGGTCAGCTGCGCGCTTTCCGCCACCATGTCCGTGGTGCCGCGCATATTGCCCAGCGCGCGCTCCACCTCGCTGGAGATGGATGTGACCATGTCCGAGATTTCCACCGTGGCCTGGCCGGTGCGCTCGGCCAGCTTGCGCACCTCGTCCGCCACCACGGCGAAGCCGCGGCCGGTTTCCCCCGCCCGCGCCGCCTCGATGGCGGCGTTCAGCGCCAGCAGATTGGTCTGATCGGAAATGTCGCTGATGACGTTGGTGATTTTGGAAATTTCCTGCGAGCGCTGGCCCAGCACCTCCAGCATGCCAGCCAGGCCGGCCACGGACTGCCGGGTGGCCGCCATCTTGTCAGAAATGCGGCGCATGTCCTCGGCGCTGCCGGCCGAGATCCGCTGCGTGGCGGAGACCAATTGGTCGGTATCCTGCGCCGTTTGCGCGATATTGCTGACGCTGATGGTGACTTGCTGGATGGCGCTCGCATTATTGCCGCTGATGTCGGCCAGCTGGCTGGCATCCGCCGCCAGCCGTGAAACCAGATCGCCCACCTCGCCCACGCCGTCGGTCAGCTGCTTGGACTTGCCGCGCAGGGCCACGATCACCTGGCTCAGATGCTCGGAGAAGGCATTGAACGCACCGGCAGTCTCGCCCACCTCGTCCTCGCCGGACACGGCGATGCGTCGCGTCAGATCGGCATCGCCGCTGGCGATTTCGGACATGGCGTCGCGCACGCGCACCAAGCCTGCCAGCCGGGAGCCGATGTAGGCGCGGCTGAGCAGCAACACCAGCACCAGCACAACGGCCAGCGCGGCCAGCGTCTTGCCCAGCCTGGCGTACAGCGGGGCCAGCAAGGCGTCGCGCCGGCTCACCACCACCAGGATGTAATCGGAATGCGGAATGGCGTAAGCGCGCACTAGGCTGTCCTGCCCATTCACTTGCAGATCGCGGAAATCGCCCTGCCCCGCCATGCTCTGCAGCACGTCTCCGCTCAGGCCCGGGCCCAGCATGGAAACCGGCTTGTTCAGCAGGGCGGTGTCGGCGTGGGCAAATACCTTGCCGTCGCGGTTGGCGATAAACATGAAGCCATCGCCCATCACTTTGAGGTATTGCAGCTCCTTGACGATGGAGGCGATTTGCATGTCCGCGCCCAGGATGGCCACGATCTTGCCGCCCCGCACCAGCGCGCGTGCCATGGACGACACCGGCTGGCCGGTGGCGGCGGCGATGGAAGGCATGTCCACAAAAGCGTGATTGGGTTCCGCGTACGCGCGCTTGAACCAGTTCCACTTGCGCGGATCATTATTGTCCGGCGGCAGCTTGATGTGGTTGGCATTGGCCAGCGTCCCGTCCGGATACGCGATGAACACATTGTCGAAAGAAGCGGCGTCGCGCGCGTAGGCGAGCTGGGCATCCAGTTGCGCCGGGTCCGTCGTATTGGGAAAACTGTCCAGCACCTTGGTTTTGGAGGCCAGCCAGCCGGACAGATGGGAGGCGTACAACTGCCCTGCGGAGTCTATCTGCTCCCTAAGCAACTGATTGGAGGCCGTGGTCGACAGATAAAAATCCACGCCGGTGGCCACCAGTCCGGTCACCACCACAAAACCGGCCACGGCCAGTGAAAGCTGCCGCACCAACCCACCCGATCCTAACTTCATCGCCCCCACCCTTCGCCATGGTTATCGGCATTTTTAAATGCAAACATGATAATTGGCCGCATGATCATGAAGATGACGTGGATCAAGCGCGCGTCAACTCAAGCCAGCGAGGGATGGGGCCGTTCCAGGGCGGCAGTGGCTTACTTCTTGGTCTGGGGCTGGTCGAACAAGGAAGAGGCGGCGCGCATCGCATTGCGCAAATGGGTGCGGGAAAAATCGCTCAGATTGGGGCAGCGCTGCAGGAAAGCCTGCTTCTCTTGGTAAAAGCTTTGCAATTCCAGCCTGGAATAGCGGGAGAGAATCGATTCCCACTTAGCCACCGAGTATTGGTCGCGGTTGCTTCGGTCAAAATCGCCGCACTCGTCGGCATGGGCCATCGTGCCCGCCAACAACAAGGCAAGGGCCAAAATATTCTTGAACATCACCACTCCTCGCATCGCTCAGCGCCCATCCTTGACATCGCGGCTCTCATGCAGGCGCGTCCACTTGGCCCAATACCATTTGATAAATTGAATGACGGATTTCACAGTCTGCTCATTATTTTGAAACAAAGCATTTTGATCGCGCAAGCCACGCCGGGTTCCCTTTCCGCCTCGCCATCAATCGGCGTGGCAACGGAAACCCACTGCGGCCGAAGCCCAAAGGGCAAGCCCCGTTTCTCAGCCAGTCCTATCAAAAATCATTGACAAATCAAAAAATACCATGATAATGGGCGGTCATTGCTTCATGTTGTCCCGCTCAAAGAGCTGTCTAGCTCCTCTTCTCAAGCCAAGCTTTTAGCCCCGCATCATCAGTCGTTGGCACGCGAAGATAATTGCCGCGCGCCCAGCCCGCACCCCATTGCGAACGCCATGCCGCCCGCTTTGGACTTGCGGCGACTGATCAGGAATCCGCTGCTCCGCAGCCTCCATGCATCCGGACAAACTCATGAAAACAACGCAAGCCGTCCTTGCGGAAAGGACGCGCCTTAACAGAATCTAGCCATGCAAAATGCATGGAATATAGGAAATAGTCATGAAAATTCAGGAACTGAAACAAGGTGACCAGATCACCCAGCACATCGACAACCTGGTCGTATCTTTCGAAGTCTTGTCTGTCGAACAAATCGGCCGTCGCTACCAAGTGACCTTCAGCTCGGCCTCCGGCATCGCCACCGCCAGCTATCACGCCGACGCCCTCATCACCACCGTCTGACCCAGGTTAGCCGGCCGCCGCGCCGCCCGGCTCACTCAGCAGGCGGACCCAGGTGTTCTTGCAGCAACCGCCAGCCCTGACCATCGCGCACCAGCACGCAGCTGCCGCGACCTCGCCCCTCGGCCCGCTGCCCCTGCACTCGGCCGCGCCAGGAAAAGTCATAGACGCAGGCGGCAAAATCCTCTCCCACATGCGTCCAGTGCAAATCGGCGATGCGATAGTCCTCCCCGCGTATCCATTCAAATGTCTGGCGGATGGCTTCGCACACTGCGGCCTTGCCCTTGAAGGTGCCATCGGAAAACACAAAACAGGCGTCCTCATGCAGCCACGGCGCCACCTGGCGCCAGTTGTGCGTGGCCAAGGCCTGCTTGTACCCCTCCAGGGCCTGTTGTGGCGTGGCGGCAGACATCGCACTCCTCGCTAACGCTTGGGTTTAAGCCAGCGCAGACAGACGAACACGCCGATCAAGGCCGCGCAGGCAGACATGGTGAAAGTGGGCATCACGCCGCCGTGCGGCCACAGCAGCCCGCCCAAAAGCCCGCCGCCGCTGCCGCCGACGCCAAAGGACGCGATGATGTACAAACCCTGCGCGCGGCCGTGATGCTGCTCGGCAAACATGCGGTTGATCAAGCCGATGGCGGATGCGTGATGCAGCGCGTAAGTCAGCGCGTGCAGCGCCTGCGCCGCGGCGGCCAGGGCCGGGATGGACAGGCCGACGGCGATGACGCCGAAGCGCAAGACGGCGGCGATCAGCGAGGTCAGCATCAGCGCTTCCAGCCCAAAACGACGCATGATGCGCGGCATCAGCATGAACACACCCACCTCGAACACCACGCCCAGCGCCCACAGCACGCCGACCGCCGCCTTGTCATAGCCAAACTGCTTCAGACCCAGCGAGTAAAAGGTGTAATACGGACCATGGGCGAAAGCCTGCAGGAAACAGCAGGCGAACAGGGCGATCACCGCCGGCTTCTTCAGCGTGTCCCAGATCGGGCCGGCCGGCTGCTGCCGGCTCTGCAGCCTGACGTCCGGCACTTTGAACGCCGTCAGCGCCACGCCTATCAGCAAGGCCGACACAATCCACGGCGTGGCGGCGATGCCTAGCCAGTCCAGCAGATAGCCTCCCGTCATCGCCAGACAGACGAAGCCGATGGAGCCCCAGACGCGCACCCGGCTGTAGCGGCCTGGGTTGTCGCGCGTGAGGTAGGCGGTGCTGGCCTCCACCAGCGGCAACGCCGCCGCCCAGAAGAAGTGGGACACCGCCATGCTGACGAAGATCCACCAGAAGCCATTGTGCGCACCCACCAGGCAGAAGCTGGCGGCAGACAGAATGGAGGTGCTGATGATGATGTTGCGGCGCTGTCCGCGCTTGTCGGCCAGCCAGCCCCAGAAGCCGGGCGCGATGATGCGGGCAAATGTGGACAGCGCCATCAGGATGGAGATCTGCCAGGCGCTGAAGGACAAGGACTCCAGGTACAGCCCCCAGAACGGGCTGAACATGCCCTGAAAGGTGAAATAGGTGAAATAGAATCCAGCGAACGGCAACAGCGACTGCATTTTTTATCTTTCTAGTGGTTCCATGCCTGGCACCATCCGGCGCCAGGCCGGACTGGCGCCGCAAGTACGGCTAAAACGACGACTTGAAGCGCGAAATTTCGCGTCTGGCCTTCTTGGTGGGCCGGCCCTCGCCATGCGGGAAGCTGGCGTGCTCCGCCTTGAGCAGCAAAGCCCGTTCCTCTCGCGCGGCGATGGACGCCGCATCCTCGCGATACATCAGCACCGCCTCCTTGGCCGGGCGGCGCTGCGTGGCCAGTTGCAGCACCTCCACGTTGTACTCCAGCAGATTCAGGCGCAAAAACAGCTTGTCGCCCTCCTTGACCACGCGCGAAGCCTTGACCCGGTCGCCATTGACCAGCACCCGCCCCAGCTCCAGCGCTTCGTGCGCCAGCTGGCGCGTCTTGAAGAAACGCGCCGCCCACAGCCATTTATCCAGACGAACCTTGCCGTCGTCCTGCTCCTGATTCGCCATCACGCCACCCTCCAGCTTGCCGCCACCTGGCCGTGCAATTCCAACTCCAACGCATCGCCGGACACGATGCGGCCCACACCCTCCGGCGTGCCGGTGAAAATCAGATCGCCGTCTGACAAGCCATAAACCCGTGACAGGTAACTGATCTGCTGCGCCAACGTGAACAGCATCAGGCCGGCATCGCCATGCTGCCGCAGCTGTCCGTTGACGCGCAGTTCAAAACTGAGTCGCTGAGGATCGGCCACGCTGGCGGCAGGCACCAGCGTGGACACGCAGGCCGCGCCGCGAAAACCCTTGGCCTTGGTCCATGGATGTCCCTTGCGCTTGGCCTCTGCCTGCACATCCCTTGCCGTCAAGTCCAGGCCTATGCCATAGCCGGCGACATGGCCCAAGGCCTTTTCCGGCGCGATATCGTCTCCGCCCTTGCCTATCAGCGCCACCAGCTCGCATTCATGATGCACATCGCTGGAATACTCTGGCAGCCGAATCCGGGACGATTCATCCAGCAAGGCCGAAGTTGGTTTCAAAAACACCAGCGGCTCGCTTTCCACCGCATTGCCCAATTCCGCGGCATGCGCGGCGTAATTGCGGCCTATGCAGAAAATATTTCGCACGCGAACAGGCTGTAAACCAAGTTTTACACTTGCCATTGCAATTCCTCATGACTTGTCAGGTCAATTATCCCACAGCGCGATGCAAAAAACATGCGCCCGCGACGACAGGCCTCGGCTTAATTTGTGCATCGCAGCAACAGAAGCGCTTGATTTTCCGGAATTCTCAGATTTTGACAGGCGGATGGCGTGAAAATGTCATGCAACCCTGTTACAGTTTGCAAGTACATCTGCTTGACTCAGCATTCCAGACAGACAGATTCAGACAGGCTTCGATCACGATTTAAATACGTATCAGGAGATTCATCTTGTCCCAGAATAATACCGCCTCGCTGGAAGATTTCTTCGCCGGCCTTTCCGCGGCCAACCAGCAATGGATGCAGCAGTTTGTCAATTCCCTGTCGCTAGGCCAAGGCCAGGCTGAAGCCTCCCACCCGTTGACAGGCGCTTGGTCCCAGCTGATGAGCCAGACCAATCAGCTTCTCCAGCTGCAATCCAGCCTGTACCAGCAGCAATTGGGCCTGTGGACGCAATTCCTGGGCCGCACCGCCAGCAACGACGCCTCGGCAGAGCCGGCCAAGGCCGCCGCCGACCGCCGCTTCGCCTCCCCGGAATGGGACGAGCACCCGTTCTACAGCTTCCTCAAGCATAGCTACCTGCAAACCTCCAAGTGGATGCTGGAGCTGGTGGACAAGACCCAGATAGACGAAAACGCCAAGGACAAGCTGGCCTTCGCCACCCGCCAGTATCTGGACGCGATGGCGCCCAGCAACTTCATGCTGACCAATCCGGACGTGGTCAAGCGCGCCATCGAGACCCATGGCGAAAGCCTGGTGGAAGGCATGAAGAACATGATGGAGGATGTCCAGAAAGGCCATATCTCCATGTCGGACGAGAGCAAGTTCGAGATCGGCCAGAACCTGGTGGTGACGCCGGGCCAGGTGGTGTTCCGCAATGAGCTGATCGAGCTGATCCAGTACACGCCCACCACGGAAAAAGTGTACGAGAAGCCGCTGCTGTTCGTCCCGCCCTGCATCAACAAGTACTACCTGATGGACCTGCAGCCGGACAACTCCATGGTGCGCCACTTCGTCGCCCAGGGTTACCGCGTGTTCCTGATCAGCTGGCGCTCGGCCGTGGCCGAGATGAAGCACTTCACCTGGGAAACCTATATCGAGAAGGGCGTGTTCGCCGCGGCCGAGGCGGTGCAAAAGATCACCAAGCAGCCCTCGATGAACGCGCTGGGCTTCTGCGTGGGCGGCGTCATCCTGACCACCGCGCTGTGCGTGGCCCAGGCCAAGGGTCTGAAGTATTTCGACTCCGCCACCTTCATGACCTCGCTGATCGACCACGCCGAGCCGGGTGAGATTTCCTTCTTCATCGACGAAGCCCTGGTGGCCAGCCGCGAAGCCAAAATGGCCGCCGGCGGCATCATCAGCGGCAAGGAAATCGGCCGCACCTTCGCCAGCCTGCGCGCCAATGACCTGGTGTGGAACTACGTGGTCAACAATTATCTGCTGGGCAAGACCCCCACCCCGTTCGACCTGCTGTACTGGAACAACGACGCCGTGGATCTGCCTTTGCCCATGCACACCTTCATGCTGCGCCAGTTCTACATCAACAACGCCCTGATCCGCCCGGGCGCCATCACCCTGTGCGGCGTGCCCATCGACGTCTCCAAGATCGACATCCCGATCTATATGTTCGCCGCGCGCGAAGACCACATCGTGCTGTGGAGTTCGGCCTACTCCGGCCTGAAATATCTGAGCGGCGCGCCCAGCCGCCGCTTCGTGCTGGGCGCATCCGGGCACATCGCCGGATCCATCAATCCGGTGACCAAGGACAAGCGCAACTACTGGATCCACGACCAGCTGCCGGTCAATCCGGAGGAGTGGCTGGAAGGCGCGCAAAGCCATCCGGGAAGCTGGTGGAAGGACTGGGACGCCTGGCTGGCCCCTCAATCCGGCAAGCAGCTTGCCGCGCCCAAGACCTTGGGCAGCAAGGAGTTGCCGCCGCTGATGGCCGCCCCGGGCAGCTATGTGCTGGCCAAGGCCATGCCCACGGTGGCCGCCACCTTGCAATAAGAAAAACGATTCATTCCCGAACCTCGCCCGACCAGGGCGGCATGGCCCGCTCCGGCGGGCCGCAAGCTCAAGGAGAAAGACATGGAAGTAGCAATCGTAGCCGCGCAACGCACCGCCATCGGCAGCTTTGGCGGCGCGCTGGCCAAGATCCCGGCGCCGGAGCTGGGCGCCACCGTGATCAAGGCGCTGCTGGAAAAAACCGGCGTCAAGCCGGAGCAGGTCAGCGAAGTGATCCTGGGCCAGGTGCTCACTGCCGGCAGCGGCCAGAACCCGGCGCGTCAAGCGCTGATCAAGGCCGGCTTGCCGGTCTCCACCCCGGCCACCACGCTCAACGTGGTGTGCGGCTCCGGCCTGCGCGCCGTGCATCTGGCGGCCCAGGCCATCCTGGCCGGCGACGCGGAAATCGTCATCGCCGGCGGCCAGGAAAGCATGTCGCTGTCCCCGCACATCCTGCCGGGCTCCCGTGACGGTTTCCGCATGGGCAACGCCCAGCTGGTGGACACCATGGTCAACGACGGCCTGACCGACGCTTATAACGCCTACCACATGGGCATCACCGCGGAAAACGTGGCCGCCAAGTACGACATCAGCCGCGAAGCGCAAGACGCGCTGGCCCTGCAATCGCAGCAACGCGCCGCCGCCGCGCAACAGGCCGGCAAGTTCAAGGACGAAATCGTCCCGGTGCTGGTGCCGCAGCGCAAGGGCGACCCAGTGGCCTTCGCCGACGACGAGTTCATCAAGCATGACGCCAGCGCCGAAGGCCTGGCCAAGCTGCGCGCCGCCTTCAAGAAGGATGGCACCGTCACCGCCGGCAACGCCTCCGGCATCAACGACGGCGCCGCCGCCGTGATGTTGATGTCCACCCAGAAAGCAGACCAGCTGGGCCTGAAGCCGCTGGCCATCGTCAAGGGCTACGCCCTGACCGGTTGCGAGCCGGAAATCATGGGCATCGGCCCCGTGTCCGCCACCCGCAAGGCGCTGGCCAAGGCCGGCTGGAAGCTGGAAGACCTGGACCTGGTGGAGGCCAACGAAGCCTTCGCCGCCCAGGCGCTGGGCGTGGCTAAGGAGCTAGGCTGGGGCCCGGACAAGGTCAACGTCAACGGCGGCGCCATCGCGCTGGGCCACCCCATCGGCGCCTCCGGCTGCCGCGTGCTGGTGACCCTGCTGCACGAAATGCAGCGCCGCGGATCCAAGAAGGGCCTGGCCACGCTGTGCATAGGCGGCGGCATGGGCGTGGCGCTGGCGGTCGAGCGCCCGTAAGCGCGCATCCCGCCAAGAAAAACCCGCCGGCGCGCCGGCGGGTTTTGTTTTGTCCCATGCCGGCGGGGATCAAGCCAACCAGCCCGCGCCCAGCATCCGCGCAAGCGCTCCCCGCAACGCGGCCACATCGTTGCGCGCGTCGTCGTGGAACAGCGTCGCCAGGCCCGCGGCGGCGGCCGTATCCAGATTGCGCCGGCTGTTGTCGATGAGCAGGCACTGCGCCGGCCGCAAGCCCGCCAGCCGGCAAGCATGCTCGAAAATAGCCGCGTCCGCCTTGCTCACGCCCGCCTCCGCCGACACCACGATGGGGTCGAACCATGCATCCAGCCCATGCATCCGGCGCAGGCAATCCATGCGGTCCGCCTTATTGTCGGTGATGATGCCCAGCCGGACACGGCCATGCAGCTGTCTCGCCAGCGCCAGCACATCCGCATTCATGGGTGTGCTGCGAAACGCGGCGTCCAGCACGCCGTAGTCGATATTCCACCCCAGCTCGCGGCATACTTCCGGCCAAACATCCCGATGGGTCAAGCGCCCCAGCAGCAGGGCATCGTTATGTCTCTCCAGCGCCTGGTCCACGCGCGCAAAAGCCAGCCCCGTCGTTTGCGCCAGATAACGGTTGGTGGCGTCGGAGCCATACTTGTCGGTCGTCAACACGCCGTCAAAATCGAACAACACCGCCCTTATCGTCTCCGCAGGCTCGCCAAGCGCTGCCCTCTTCCCACCCTGCCGCATACCGCCCCCACCATGTTTGGCAAATAATCCGCCTATCGAGCCTGCAACAGGAAACGCGGGCCATTGCCTTGCGCTCCCGCCTCGTCATCCGGATTGAGCAGCTTGCACCGCTGCAAAGACAGGCAGCCGCAGCCGATGCAGCCATCCAGCTCGTCGCGCAAGCGCACCATGGCATCGATCCGCGCTTGCAACAACGGCCGCCAAGCCTGGGACAGCCTTTCCCAGTCGGCCGTCGTCGGCGTGCGTTGCATAGGCAAGCCCCCCAGCGCTTCGCCGATTTCCTGCAAGCTGAGTCCCAAGGCCTGCGCCGCGCGGATGAACGATACGCGGCGCAGCGCGTCCCGATGAAAACGCCGCGGCTTGCCGGCCGCCCCCACGCTGAGAATCAGGCCCAGCGACTCGTAAAAGCGCAAGGCGCTGGCCGTCACGCCGCTGCGTTTGGCCAGATAACCAATGCTGATCGTCTCATTCATTTTGCCGTTGACTTCAAGTTAACTTGAACATTGATACTAACATCACCATGACAACAGCAAAACGAGAAAGCATGAGCCTCATCTTGATCCTTTACTTTTCCGCCGGCGGCAACACGCATCAACTGGCGGAAGCCATCCACCAGGGCGCATCGCAGCACGGCGCAAGCCGATTGCTTCGCCTGCAATCGGCAGACATCCGCCATGGACGGTTTTTGATTCAGCCGTTCGCCGATGCCCTGCGCCAAGCGGATGGCATCATCTTCGGCAGCCCCACCTATATGGGCGGACCCACGGCCCAGTTCAAGGCCTTCGCCGACGCCAGCAGCGAACTCTGGCGCGATCAAGCGCTGGCCGGAAAACTGGCTGCCGGTTTCACCACCGGATCCGGACTCAACGGCGACCAGCAAGGCACCCTGACTTACTTCGCCACTCTTGCCTCCCAGCACGGCATGCTGTGGTGCGGACTGGACATCCCTAACAACCAGGGTCCGGAGCGGCTGAACCGCATGGGCAGTCAATGGGGGGCGATTGCCCATGCCGAGGAGAAAGCCTTGCACCCGTCCGACCTGGCCACGGCGCGCCACCTTGGGGCACGCGTCGCCAGGCTGGCCCAAAGACTGCGCGCGCCCTCGACGGAAGCATCCTCATGACACCTGACATTCAAGACATAGACCACATCCACGTCTACGTGAGCGACCAGATCGCCGCCGAGGCATGGTATGGCCGCGTCCTGGGCCTGCGGCGAGTCCCCGAGCTGGAGGGCTGGAGCCTTGGCGGCGGACCGCTGACCTTGGCCGATGCCGGGCGCAGGCTCAAACTGGCGCTGTTCGAGTCCGCGGACGCGCCGCCCCGCGCCGTCGTGGCGCTGCGGGTGGACGCCGATGGTTTCCTGCAATGGCGCGCCAATCTACGGACCGAGCTGGGCTGCCTGCCCAAAGCGGTGGATCACGACTTGTCCTGGTCCCTGTATTTCCGCGATCCGGATGGCAACGACTACGAAATCACGTGCTACGAGCATGCCGCCTTGCAGATGCGGCTGCCATCCTGCTGAGCCATATGAAAAAACCTCCCGCCGCTTCGCGCTCGGGAGGTCTATCCGCTGGTCCGGCGCCGTGGCCGGAAAAATCCGCCCGCTCGGGCGGCTGGGTCTAACGATGCCGCGTGAGTGCGGCAGCCTCATCACGCCCGCCTAGTGCGGCACGATGATGGGCGCGCCTTCCGGCGCATGCTTTTTGTGATGTTTGGCGGCCCGTTTCTCCTTCAGGCTCATCTGCGGCTGTTTCTTGGCTTCCTTGGTGCTGTGTCTGGTCTTGCTCATGACTCGCTCCTTGCCGTATGCCGGGAATCCGGCACCGGCCTCAGTATAGACCGCGACGCTGAAAATGACGGCCGGTTCCGCATCAGGACGCAAGTATCAGCCGCGCTCATATTGCAATCGCATGAAATGTCTTTATCATTTTTTGGCCGCCCGCGCGGCAACCCGTCAATCCATAACAACAGGAACCATGATGAATCATTTTCTGCGCACTTTCGTTGAGCTTTGCCACCTTGCCGGACGCCCCGCCTCCAGACATCTGCTGCGACGCTGATCCGCTCCGCCCATCCGCAAGGGGCCGCTTTCCATGAGCATCGCTCATCCCCTTGCGCGACCCGCGCTTTCCCAACAGAATGGATACAATATTTCCACCGGAGCCGGCATGAACACCCTTGCAACCCCGTCCCTGGACACCATTCCGCAACGCATCGCCTCGCTGCGCCTCGCCATGAAGCAGGCCGGTGTCGATGCCTGTCTGGTGCCCTCTTCCGACCCTCATCTTTCGGAATACCTGCCGCAACGCTGGCAGTCGCGCCAATGGCTGTCCGGCTTTACCGGTTCGATGGGCACGCTGATCGTCAGCGCGCAGTTTGCCGGCGTGTGGGCGGACAGCCGCTACTGGGTGCAGGCGGAACAAGAGTTGGCCGGCAGCGGCATCGAGCTGATGAAAATCGAAACGGCCGCCAGCAGCCAGCATCTGCAATGGCTGGCCGATACGCTGCAAGCGGGCCAGACCTTGGCGGTGGACGGCGATGTGCTGGGCCTGGCCGCGTTCAAGGCGCTGCAAGCGGCGCTGGCGCCGCGCGGCGTGATCCTGCGCAGCGATCTGGACCTGATGGACATGGTCTACGCCAACCGCCCGGCGCTGCCCGCCGCCGCCGTCTACCCGCACGAGCCGGACTTCGCGCCGGAAAGCCGCGCCGCCAAGCTCGCCCGCGTGCGCGAGGAGATGGCCAAGGCCGGCGCCGAGCGCCACTTCATTTCCACGCTGGACGACATCGCCTGGCTGTTCAATCTGCGCGGCGCCGACGTCAGCTACAACCCGGTGTTCATCGCCCACGCGCTGATCGAAGCCGACCAGGCCACGCTATTCGTCGCGCCAGGCAAGATTGACGCCGCGTTGGCCGCCCAACTGGCGGCCGACGGGGTCAAGGTGGCCGACTATGCCGCCGCCAAGCCGACGCTGAATGCCCTGCCCGGCGGCGCCTTGCTGATCGATCCGCGCCGCGTCACGCTGGGCCTGCGCCAAGCCGTGACCGAAACCGTGCGCGTCATCGAGGCGATCAATCCCAGCACGCTGATGAAGTCGCGCAAGTCCGCGGCCGAGGCCGAACACGTGCGCCGCGCCATGGAGCAGGACGGCGCGGCCCTGGCCGAGTTCTTCGCCTGGTTCGAAGCCAACGTCAACCAAACCCGCATCACCGAGCTGACCATAGACGAGCAAATCACCGCCGCGCGCGCGCGCCGCCCCGGCTTCGTCTCGCCCAGCTTCGGCACCATCGCCGGCTTCAACGCCAACGGCGCGCTGCCCCACTACCACGCCACGCCCGAAGCGCACAGCGTGATCCAGGGCGACGGCCTGCTGCTGATCGACTCCGGCGGCCAATACCTGGGCGGCACCACCGACATCACCCGCGTGGTGGCCGTCGGCGCGGTCTCCGCCGAACAGAAGCGCGACTTCACCCTGGTGCTGAAGGGCACGCTGGCGCTGTCCATGGCCCATTTCCCGCGCGGCACGCTGTCGCCGATGCTGGACGCGCTGGCCCGCGCGCCGCTGTGGCAGCACGACATCGACTTTGGCCACGGCACCGGCCACGGCGTGGGCTACTTCCTCAATGTGCACGAAGGCCCGCAAAGCATCTCGCGCGCCATTCCGGAACCGCACATGGCGATGCAGGAAGGCATGATCACCTCGATCGAGCCCGGCGTGTACCGCGCCGGGAAATGGGGCGTGCGCATCGAGAATCTGGTGCTGAACGTGCCGTCGGACAAAAACCAGTTCGGCGACTTCCTCAAGTTCGAGACCCTGACGCTGTGTCCGATTGACCGCCGCTGCATGGACATGTCCCTGCTCACCCGCCCGGAAATCGATTGGCTGAACGGCTACCACGCCGAGGTCCGCGCCCGCCTGCTGCCGCTGGTGGACGGCGCCGCGCGCGACTGGCTGCTGGCCAATACCGAAGCGCTGTAAACTGCGGCTTTGCCGACCACAGGCCATGCTTAGCGGCATGGCCTGTTTTGTTTTCAAGGAAGCACCGATGCCATTCGACCGCTTGAGCGACCTGCGCTTGCTGCAGGACGCCGCGCAACTGGGCAGTTTTTCCGCAGCCGGCCGCAAGCACGGCCTGTCTCCCGCCGCCGCCAGCGCCTGCATCCAGCGCGTGGAGGAAGCGCTGGGCGCGCGCCTGTTCGAACGCACCACGCGCCGCTTGCGCCTCACCGAGTCCGGCGAAACCTATCTCGCTCATTGCCGCCAGGCGCTGGAGTGGCTGGAGGAAGGCGAAAACCGGCTGCGCGAGGAGCACACGCAGCTGAGCGGGCTGATACGGCTGTCCGCGCCGTCCGATCTGGGCCGCAACCTGTTGCTGGACTGCCTGGACCGTTTCTCGGCCGACCACCCGGACGTCCACTTCGCGCTATCCCTGAGCGACACCCCGGCCGACCTGATCGGCGACGACATCGACCTCGCCATACGCTACGGCGCGCCGGCCGACAGCAGCCTGATCGCGCGCCCGCTGGCAGACAGCCGCCGCGTGGTCTGCGCCGCTCCTAGCCTGCTGGAAAAACTGGCCGCGCCCCGGCACCCGGCAGAACTGGCCGACTTGCCGACGCTGACCCTGACCACCGGCCACGGCCCGATGAACGAATGGCGCTATCGAGACGGCGGCGCCAGCCGCGTCTTGCGCCTGCGCAGCGCCAGGCAAAGCAACGACGGCGAGGTCATCCGCCGCTGGGCCATCCAGGGCCATGGCTTCGCCTATAAATCTCAACTGGACATCGCCGACGACCTCGCCACCGGCCGGCTGCGCACCGTGCTGGACGAATATTTCGTCGACCCGGCGCCGCTGCACCTGCTCTATCCAGGGCATCGCCTGCAACCGGCGCGCATCCGCCGCCTGATAGACTTCCTGCTGGTAGCGCTCTCCCAGCCCCTATCGGCGCGTGGCGTTTGCTGAGGGGTGGCGCCGGATGGACTTTGTGTCGAGCCGATCGCTCTCGCCCAAGCTTGGCAAGAAGCGCTGCGCATGGCTGCGGTCTGCGCTAAACTGCCGCCTGCCTTGGACAGGGCCTCCTCGATGCGCTTCAGGAAAATGCATTTGCGGACCTCGGCCGCGTACACCGATGACCGGGCTGGCCCGTTATCCCAAACAGACAGAATTCTTACGGCGCGCGCCCTGACGCGAGCCGTCGTTTAGCGCAAGATTTTTCGGAAACAAGATGAAGCCTTTCAAATTGCTGAGCCTGGCCGCCGCCCTGCTGACCTCCTTCGCCCACGCCGCCTTGCCCGATAGTGATCAACAAGCGATAGACCGCTACGGCGAGCAGATTTACCGCAACAGCCGGGCCGTAGGCATGGTCATGGTCGTCATAGACAAAAACCAAGCCGCCCAACGCTTTTACGGCCAAACCCGGCCTGGCAGCCGCACGCTGCCCAATGCCGACTCCCTGCTGCGCATCGCCAGCATCAGCAAGACCATGACCGGCGAAGTGCTGGCCTCGCTGGCCATGCAGCAGCGCGTGCGCCTGGAAGACCCGCTGCAGAAATTCGCGCCGCAAGGCGTGGCGCTGCCGGCTGACAAGTCCGGCAAACCCATCACGCTGCTGAACCTGGCCACCCACACCAGCGGCTTCCCGCGCGAAATGCCCGGCGCCAAACCGCAAGACACGCCGGTATTCGTCTGGCCCACCCAGCAACAACGCTGGCAATGGCTGTCCTCCACCCGCTCCAGCTTTTCGCCCGGCCTGCGCGCGCAATACTCCAACCTGGCCTTCGACTTTCTGGCCGACGCCCTGGCGGCCGCCACCGGCCGACCTTACGCCTCGTTGTTGAATGAGAAGATCACCGCGCCGCTGGGCATGCGCGACACCACGCTGACGCCGTCGCCCGAGCAGTGCGCGAGGCTGATGGAAGGCTACGGCGCCAGCCCCTGCCTGGACACTCGGGCGGCCGGCGGCAGCGGCGGCATCTACTCCACGCCCAGGGACATGCAGCGCTGGCTGCAAGACCTGGTTCACCCGCAAAACGAAGCGCGACGGGAACTGCGCGACCGCATGTTCCACACCTACTTCAAGCGCGACGAACTGCGCAGCCTGCGCGGCATGGATGTGGCAGGCAAGGCGGACGAGCTGGGACTGGGCTGGATACGCATGGAGGCCACGCCGAATGCGCCGGAAATCATCCAGAAAACCGCCGGCGGCGGCGGCTTCATCGGCTATGTCGCGCTGGCGCCCAAGCATGACGTCGCGGTATGGGTTGGCCTCACCCGCACTGGCGGCACGCATTACCAGAGCATGAGCGGCGGCGTGAACAAGCTGGTCACCACCTTGAGCGGCTATCAGCCGGTTGAGACCCCCGCCCCTGTGCGCAGCCACGTCCGCGCCAAACCCGTCAAGGCCAAGGCGCATGCCGCGACCGCCAAGAGCCACGCAAAGCGCAAGGCTCCGGCCAAAGCCAAGCCCTCGACCAAGCCGGCCCATCGCCACGCGCACGCCAAGAAGGCCAAGTAAGGCGCGGAACGCGCATGATCCGGAGCGAGCAGCCGCGCCTCAGCGCGGCGCAGGGCATGCCCCTGCGCCGACTCGGCGCCTGCGCGGCGCCGTCATGGGCAAGGCTACAGCAGCCCCCCGCCGTCCACATCTAGCACCGCGCCGGTGAGGAAGGCGTTGCCCATCGCGAACAGATAAGCCTGGGCCAGCTCCTGCGGCCGCCCCACCCGGCCCAGCGGCAGGCCGGCGCCGATGCGCGCCATCGCGCCGACCCGCCCTTCCGAGCCGGCCTCGCCCCACAGCTCGGTATCGACCACGCCCGGACTCACCGCGTTGACTCGCCGCGGCGCCAGTTCCTTGGCCAGGTTCCGCGCCGCGGCCTCCAGCGCCGCGTTGACCGTGCTTTTCAGCAAGCCGCCGGCGCCGTACTTGCGCGACAGCAGTCCGCTGGTGAGCGTGATGGACGCGTCGGCGGACAGATACGGCAGCGCTTGCTGAATGGCCAGCAAATTGCCGAACAGCTTCACCTCGAAAGTCTGGCGAAAATCGTCGCGCGTCGCCTCCCCCAGTTTGAGTGACCCCACCCGCGCCCCCGCCGTCAGCACCAAGTGATCGACCCGGCCGATGCCGGCGAACGCGTCGCGCAGACTGTCCAAGTCGGCGACATCGGCATGCAAGCTTTGCCATGGTCCAGGCTGGGCGGCCGAACGGCCCAGCACGTAAACCTGCGCCCCGGCCTCCGCCGCAGCCAAGGCCACCGCCCTGCCGATGCCGGAGGTGCCGCCCAATACCGCCACCGTCTTTTGCCGCAGAAATTCGTTCATGGCTTCAGCGCTCCCAATTGCTTCAACAGAGCCAGGTTGTCTTCCAGATGCCAGTTCTCGGCGATGCGTCCGTTTTTCACGCGGTAGAGATCGAACGCCTGGAAATCCACGGCCTGGCCGTGGCCCTGGATATCGCCGAACTTGCCGCTGAAGTGGCCGGTGAAATGCAGGCGCAGCGCCACGCGATCCGCAGCCAGCACCATATCGCTGATTTCCGCCTTCAGGTCCGGCACCGCGGCGCGGAAGGCCTGCGAGGCTTGCAAGGGGCCTGCCGTGCCCTGGCGGCGCCCTTCCGGCAGCGTGCGATCGATAAAGTCCGGGTCCAGCGCCAGATCGGCATAACGCGGGTCGCCGGTGTTCCAGAATGCGGCGTAGCGCATGGCGGCCAGCCTCACCGCGGACGCAGCCGCGCCGCTGCGATCGGCGAATACCCGCTCGGGCTGGGGCAAGACATCAGCGGCCGACGCGGACGCGGCAATCAAGGCCAGCGCGCTTGCGCTCAAATAGTGGGAAATGCGGTTCATATCGACTCCTTGCATGCGTTGCCGCCGGCCCGGTGCCGGCTGCATGAGTCGATTATCTGCCCCCGCTATAAAATTGATAATTAGCCGACGGAAAGATGGATTTGCTTGATAAATTTGAAAATTGCCGTAGGCAAGCCAAAAAAAATGGCGACCTCCCGGTCGCCACTTTGTCGGCATCGGCGCAAACGGATGCCGTCTAAGCCCTTACATCCACACGCTGCCCCAGATGCGCCGGATTGGACGCCTGGATCTGCTGAGCCGATTGCTCAGCGCCTTGCAGCAGGGATAGCGTGGATTGCGCGTCAGCCTGCATCGCTTTCTTCAATGCGAATACTTGCGTATTGCTGCTCACGCCTTGCGCGCTGACTTGACTTAATGCGTTCATACCCCAACCTCCTGCCTGATGGCCAACATTCATAAGCAGTTTAGCCGGCCTGCAGCCAGCTGTCACAACAAAACTGTTAGAATGTGGCTCAAGCCCACCTTTTTGACGACAGGAAAACACACATGAGCGCAACCCGTCACAGCCCTCTGCTGATTCTTGGCTCCGGCCCGGCCGGCTACACCGCCGCCGTCTACGCCGCGCGCGCCAATCTGAAGCCGGTTTTGGTCACCGGCATGGCCCAGGGCGGCCAGCTGATGACCACCACCGACGTGGACAACTGGCCGGCCGACGCCGCCGGCGTGATGGGTCCGGAGCTGATGCAGCGCTTCCAGCAGCATGCCGAGCGCTTCGGCACCGAAATCCTGTTCGACCACATCCATACCACCCATCTGCATGAGAAGCCGATCCGTCTGGTCGGCGACGCCGGCGAATACACCTGCGACGCGCTGATCATCGCCACCGGCGCCTCCGCCAAGTACCTGGGCATGCCGTCGGAAGAAGCGTTCAAGGGCAAGGGCGTGTCGGCCTGCGCCACCTGCGACGGCTTCTTCTATCGCAACCAGGACGTAGCCGTGATCGGCGGCGGCAACACCGCCGTGGAAGAGGCGCTGTACTTGGCCAACATCGCCAAGCATGTCACCCTGATCCACCGCCGCGACACCTTCCGCGCAGAAAAAATCCTGATCGACAAGCTGATGGACCGCGTCAAGGAAGGCAAGATCAGCCTGAAGCTGGATGCCACCCTGGACGAGGTACTGGGCGACGACTCCGGCGTGACCGGCCTGCGCCTGAAGTCGATGAAGGACGAGTCCACGGAAGAAATCAAGGTGATGGGCCTGTTCGTCGCCATCGGCCACCAGCCGAACACCGAAATCTTCAAGGGCCAGCTGGAAATGGACAGCACCGGCTACCTGATCACCAAGGGCGGCCGCGACGGCAACGCCACCGCCACCAGCATCGAAGGCGTGTTCGCCGCCGGCGACGTGCAGGACCACATCTACCGCCAGGCCGTGACCAGCGCCGCCTCCGGCTGCCAGGCCGCCCTGGACGCCGAGCGCTACCTCGACAGCCTCAAGTAAGCCCGGATCGGCACCATGAAGACCTTCAAGGACTCTTTGAAGGGTCTTCGCCAGACGCTGCGGCAGGCCGCCCCCCCGGCGGTCGCGCCGCAGCCCGCTGCGCCGGAAGAACCCGATTTCCGCCAGCTTTTCCGCGACGCCAAGCCGCTGAAAACCGATGGCCGGCACCACCATGAACGTCCCAAGCCCAAGCCTCGACCACGCAAGCCCAGCCAGGGCGCGGCACTGCATGCGGCAGCCTGCCAGGAAATCCTGCAGCATCAGATAGGCTGGTTCGAGCCGCAGGAGTTGCCGCAGCAGTTCGCTCGCCCCGGCATGCCGTCCGCCACGCTGAAACGCTTGCGCCAGGGCAACTGGCCGGTCTGCGCGCAACTGGATCTGCACGGCTACACCCGCCACCAGGCGCAGGATGCGCTGGCGCTGTTCATCCACCGCGTCCGCCAACGCGGCCAATGCGTCAAAGTGATACATGGCAAGGGTTTCGGCTCCCCGCAAGGGGAACCGGTGCTGAAGAAGCTGGTGCGCAGCTGGCTGCAGCACCACCCCGACGTACTGGCGTTCTGCGAGGCGGAAACCGGCGGCGGCGCCGGCTCCTTGCTGGTGCTGCTGCGCCGCCCGGCCCATGGCGAAATCCGCGATGAAGGATAACGTGACAACCGCAAGGCGAATCCGCTAAGCTCAAACCAAGGCGGACCCCTGCACCCTATCCAGGAGCAATGCATGACAGGCACACCCTGCCCCGACTTCACCCTGCCCGGCACCGCCGGCGCCGACTTCACGCTCTCCGCCAGCCGCAAGCCGCTGGTGATCTACTGAGCTTGGGCGCGATTTCCGGATCCCAACGTAGCGCCTATGCTGCCTTTCCTGCGTCCTCGAACCAAGCTGCGTACTGCCGCTCCGGAGTGCGGTAACCCAGGGAAGAATGGCGGCGTTTGCGATTGTAAAACACCTCGATGTATTCAAAGAGATCTTGCTTGGCTTCCGCCCGCGTGGCGTAGTCTTCGTGGAAGACACGTTCATTTTTCAAACTATTGAAGAAGCTTTCCATCGGCGCATTGTCCCAGCAATTGCCTTTGCGACTCATCGACGCCCGCATCCCGTATTCGGTCAGCCGCGCCTGGTAATCGTGGCTGCAATACTGGCTGCCGCGATCCGAATGATGCAGAAGCCCAGGGGCGGGTTTGCGCCGAAAGCGCGCCATTCGCAGCGCGTCCATCACCAGTTCCCGCGTCATCCGGCCATCCATCGCCCAGCCGACAATCATACGGCTGTACAGGTCCATCACGACGGCCAGATACAGCCAGCCCTCTCGGGTCGGGATGTAGGTGATGTCGGTTGTCCAGACTTGATCCGGCGCCGCCACGTCAAATTGCCGATTCAGCAGGTTGGGGGCTACTGGCAATGCATGTTTGCTGTTCGTCGTCGCTTTATAACGCCGCTTGTGCCTGGCGCGGATGCCGTGCCGCGTCATCAGCCGGCGGATGCGAGCCTTGCTAACCGGGAAACCGCGCGATTTCAGCTCCTGGTAAATCCTGGGTGAACCGTAAGCGCCGTTGAGCTCGGCGTGAACGCTGCGGATGAGCACGAGAAGCTGGGCATCTGACAGCCACAGCGTCGGGCCGCCACAGCCTTTCCAGTCGGCAAAGCCACTGGTGCTGACAGACAGCACGCGGCACAGCGATTGCAAGGGGTAGGCGTCGCGCATCCTGTCGATCCAGGCGTACTTCACTGCGACTTCTTCGCGAAGTACGCCGTCGCTTTTTCCAGGATTTCGAGCTCCATCCTGAGACGAGCGTTTTCGGCACGCAGACGAGACAGCTCCATCTGTTCGGGTGTGATCGGCTTGCCCGTGCCGCCGGTCAACTTGCCGGCCTGGTGGGCTTTGCGCCAGTTGGCGAGCGTCTGCTCGGCAATGCCCAGTTCACGGGCAACCTGGGCCTGAGGCTTGCCTTCAGACTCAACTTGCCGGACGGCTTCTAGTTTGAATTCGGCGGTGTAACTCTGCCGTGGAATCTTGTACATCGGAACCTCCGTCTGCCAGTTTACCTGGCTACGCTTGGTATCCGAAACCTGCGCCCAACCTCAGTTCGAGTGCGGAGGCCCTGACTCCATACCCTATACGTTGCTCAGCGAGTACAGCATTTGAGATTTCAGTTCCTGTTCTGTTTGGAACACAAAAAAAACCTCCAGGCTGCCGCCCAGAGGTTTTTGATGCGCAAAAGAATCAGGCCAGCTTAAGCAACTGCGCCCTAATCTTCTCCAACTTGTCATTCAACTCAGCCAACTGGGCCTTATCGCGCTCAACCAAATGCGCTGGCGCCTTGTCGACGTAGCCCGGCTTCTCCAGCTTGGCCGTCAGCTTGGCCAGCTCGGCTTCCACCTTGCCCTGCTCCTTGGTCAGGCGCGCGGTTTCCGCGGCCTTGTCCACTTCCACCTTCAGCATCAGGCGCGCTTCGCCGGACATCGCCACCGGCGCGTCGTCTTCCGGCAGCTTGGCCACCAGCGTGCCTTCGGTCAGACGGGCCAGCAGCTTCAGGTAAGGCACGAAGTCCGCGATGGAGGCGTCTGCGGTTTCGATGAACAGCGGGGCCTTGACGGCCGGGCCGATGCCCATTTCGCCGCGCAGATTGCGCACCGCGTTGACCATCTCCTTGAACGCTTCCATGCGGGCGTTGGCTGCCGCGCTGATCTTGGATTCGTCCGCCACCGGCCACGGGGCCAGCATCAGCGAGTCCGCCTTCTTGGCATTGGCCAGCGGGGCCACGGTCTGCCACAGCTCTTCGGTGATGAAAGGCATCAGCGGGTGGTTCAGGCGCAGCGCCACTTCCAGCACGCGCACCAGAGTGCGGCGGGTGGCGCGCTGCTGGGCTTCGTTGCCGCCCTGGATCTGCACCTTGGCCAGTTCCACGTACCAGTCGCAGTACTCGTTCCAGATGAATTCGTAGATCACCTGGGCGGCGATGTCGAAGCGGTAGGTTTCCAGCGCGTTGGTGACGTCGATCTCGGCTTGTTGCAGGCGGCCGATGATCCATTGGTCGACGAAGCTGTATTCCAGCGGCAGGCTTTCATCCTGGCCGCAGTCCTTGCCGTCCACATTCATCATCACGAAGCGGGTGGCGTTCCACAGCTTGTTGCAGAAGTTGCGGTAGCCTTCGGCGCGCTTGAAGTCGAAGTTGACACTGCGGCCCAGGGTGGCGTAGCTGGCCATGGTGAAGCGCAGCGCATCCGTGCCGTAAGCCGGGATGCCTTCCGGGAACAGCTTCTCGGTGGCCTTGGCGATGGCCGGGGCCTTTTCCGGGCGGCGCAGGCCGGTGGTGCGTTTTTCCACCAGCGGCTCCAGCGCGATGCCGTCGATCAGGTCCACCGGGTCGATCACGTTGCCCTCGGACTTGGACATCTTCTTGCCTTCGTGATCGCGCACCATGCCGTGGATGTAGACATCCTTGAACGGCACCTTGCCGGTGAAGTGCTTGGTCATCATGATCATCCGGGCTACCCAGAAGAAGATGATTTCGTAGCCGGTCACCAGCACGTTGGAGGTCAGGAAGGCTTTCAGCTCAGGCGTTTCTTCCGGCCAGCCCAGGGTGGAGAACGGCACCAGGGCGGAGCTGAACCAGGTGTCCAGCACGTCCTGCTCGCGGCGCAGGGTCTTGCCGCCGGCCTTGGCCTGGGCCTCTTCCTCGGTGCGGCCGACGTAGATGTTGCCGTCTTCGTCGTACCAGGCCGGGATTTGATGGCCCCACCACAGCTGGCGGGAGATGCACCAATCCTGGATGTTCTTCATCCACTGGTTGTAGGTGTTGACCCAGTTTTCCGGCACGAAGCGCACTTCGCCGGATTCCACGGCCTCGATCGCCTTGGCGGCGATGGATTGGCCGGTGGCGTCGCCTTCGGCCACCTTGTTCATGGCCACGAACCATTGGTCGGTCAGCAGCGGCTCGATCACGGTGCCGGTGCGGTCGCCGCGCGGCACCATCAGCTTGTGCGGCTTGGTTTCCAGCAGCAGGCCCTGGGCTTGCAGATCGGCCAGCATGGCCTTGCGCGCGTCAGAGGCGGTGAGGCCGGCGTAGGCGGCCGGCAGCTCGATGGTGCCTTGGGCGGCGCCGTCGAAGCCGAAGATTTGCGCCTTGGCCAGAATCTTGGCTTCCAGGCTCATCACGTTGATCAGCTGGGTGTGGTGGCGCTTGCCCACTTCGTAGTCGTTGAAGTCGTGCGCCGGAGTGATCTTGACGAAGCCCGTGCCAAACTCTTTATCCACGTACTCGTCGGCGATCACCGGGATGGTGCGACCGGTGAGCGGCAGCTCAAGCTGCTTGCCCAGCAGGTGCAGGTAGCGCTCGTCATCCGGGGCGATGGCCACGGCCACGTCGCCCAGCAGGGTTTCCGGACGGGTGGTGGCGACGGTGACGTACTCGTCGCTACCGACCACCGGGTATTTGATGTGCCACATATGGCCGTCTTCTTCCTCGGATACCACTTCGAGGTCGGAGATGGCGGTGCCCAGCTTGGCATCCCAGTTGGACAGGCGCTTGCCGCGGTAGATCAGGCCTTGCTCGTACAGACGGACGAAGACTTCCGTCACCACCTCGGCGCGGACGTCGTCCATGGTGAAGTATTCGCGGTCCCAATCCACGGAGCAGCCGACGCGGCGCATCTGGCTGGTGATGGTGCCGCCGGATTTTTCCTTCCATTCCCAGATCTTGCTGGTGAACGCTTCGCGGCCCATGTCGTGGCGGTTCAGGCCCTGGTCGGCCAGCTGGCGTTCCACCACGATCTGGGTGGCGATGCCGGCGTGGTCGGTGCCCGGAATCCAGACGGTGTTGTGGCCCTTCATCCGGTAGAAGCGGGTCAGGCCGTCCATGATGGTCTGGTTGAAGGCATGGCCCATATGCAGCGTGCCAGTCACATTGGGCGGCGGCAGCTGGATGGCGAAGGACGGCTTGGAGGTGTCCATGCTCGGCTTGAAATAGCCGGCCTGTTCCCAGTGTTGATACCAGCGGCGCTCGAGGTCGCCCGGTTCATAGCTCTTGGCAAGTTGTTCCATGGTGCTGAATCTTGGTTTTCTGGATGGAAAAATGGTTCGATTATAACCGGATTCAGCGGCGGGCCTGAAGCAGGAAATTCCATGCCGGGCCTTGGCGGAGGGCAACAGGCCGGCAGCCCGCCGGACATTGAGTCCGCGCGCCCCGCGCGCGGCTGCTAGTATTGGATGAAGCTCCCCACAGAGGCTGCGATGGATTCCTACACCAGTCTTGGCATTCATGAACTGCCGCTGGCGGCCACCTCGCTGATGCGCGGCGGCGTGTATCTGGTGGCAAGCGGCAGCGAGTCGCTGACGCAATCGCTGTTATTCGCCAATCTGCCCGCCTCCGCCGCGCTGCCCATGACCTGCAGCGCTCGGCTCTCGCCCGGCTCCCGCCAGAACACCGTCTGGCTGGACCGCCGCCTCAACACCGGCCACCTGGTGCTGCTGGCGCCGCGCAAGCGCTGGCTGGCCAGGGCCCAGCTGACCGATTACCTGGACGACCTGAGCCATGGCCGGGATCGCCAACCCGACGCCGGCGGCCCGCAGCTGCTGGTCATCGCGCACGCCGAGGATTATCTGAGGCTGCACCAGCCCAAGGCCTTGAAGCGGGAACTGAAGGCCGCCATGCGCTGGGCGCGCGCGCGCGATCACTGCGTTCTGTTGATCATGAACCTGGGCTATATGGACCTGGCCGCCATCTCCCAGCTGGAGCAGGCCGCGCACCGCTGCGCCGGCCTGGCGCTGGGCCAGGCGGTGGGCGTGGAAACCTTCAGCTGGCAGATCAGCCACTGGCTGGGCGCCGAAACCGTCAGCCTGGCCCAGGCGCACGTGCTGACCCGCGACGACGACGGCGCCATGTGCCTGCTGAAGGAGGAGGAGGAGCTGGCCGCCCGCCCGGCCCACGACACCCTCCAGGTCTACGCCACGCGCACCAGCCTGACCGGCAACGAGCCGCCCTCCCCGCTCTGGCAGATCTACGAAAACCTGGAGGAGCTGCTGGTGGCGGCCAAGGGCGCGGTGGCCGCCAGCGTGCTGCTGGATACCGCCAGCCAGCAACGGGAAACGCTGACCGAGGCCATTGCCCAGCTGCGCAAGCAGTGCGGGCGGCGGCTGAAAATCGTGGTGCGCGAGGTGGGCGGCCGCCGGCTGCGCCAGAACGAGGAGCAATTATTGCTGCGCCTGGGCGCCAACACCGTGCTGCCGGCGGAGCTGCATTTCGCCAGCACGGTCAATCTGATCAACGCGCTGCAGCCTGCCGTTTATCAACCCTATGTCAAGATGGAACAGCAACAGCTGCAGGACGCCAGCCAGCCCGCGCAGGACCGGGGATGGATGGAGCCGGCCGCGTTCAGCGACACCGTGCGCAAGACCGTGCAGCGCAGCAGCGCGCTCAGCATCCGCAACATGCTGGTGATACTGCAGCCTTCCTCTGGCATTACCCCGCGCGAGCTGCTGGCGCAAAGCCGCTTCCAGCGCGCGGGCGATCTCTGCACGGCGGATCGCGCGCGCGCCTACCTGTTCCTGTTCGCCTGCAATGAAACCGACGTGCCGACCGCGCTGAGCAATCTGTTCCGCCTGCCGGTGGAGGACATCGTGGAGAACGAGACCCATTGCCCGGACAGCGACAGCATCCTGCAGGCCCTGGCGCGGCTGGAGGCCGAACCGGCGCAGGCCGAAACCGAACGGGAGCCGGCCGCCGCCCCCGTGTCAGCCAAGCCGCGCGGGCCGGAGCGCGTGACGCTGCAAAAAGCGTCCCTGGCCAGGCGCGCCGTCTAGGAGACAAACATGCTGAACATCCTGCTCAGCGAATCCCAATTTCTGATACTGCTGACGGCCGTGATGGCCATCGTCATCGGCTATCTGCTGCGCGCCCTGCTGCTGCCCTGGATTGTTCGCATGCGGCAACGCCAGCTGCGCTACTTCCAGCCCCATCCCTACCACCCGGCGGACCGCGCCCCTCCGCGGCAGGGTGATCCGTCATGAGCAGCGAAACCGCCGCGCCGGCTCGTGAGCCGGCGCCCGCCGGCATGGGTGGCTGGAGCTTCTATTTCATGGCCAAGTTCGCCCTGGCTTGGCTGGGCAGCCTGAACCTGCATCCCCTGCCCAACCTGGCTTTCGCCCTGCTGCTATTGCTGCCGGCGCCGCGCGGCTGGCCCCGGTTCGCGCGCGCGCTGCTGGCCTGGCCCGCCGCCCTTGCGCTGCTTTATCAAGACAGCTGGCTGCCGCCGCCGGCCCAGTTGCTGCCGCAGCTGGCCTCCTTGCGCGGCTTCAGCCTCAGTTACTGGCTGGAGCTGGCGGGCCGGGTGCTGACGCCATCGCTGATGACCGGCATCGTGATCCTGGTGTGCGGCTACCTGCTGCTGTCGCGGCATCTGCGCCTGGGCACGCTGGTGACGCTGACCCTGTTGGGGCTGGGCGGCAGGCAGCTGTGGCAGGAACGAGCGCCCGTCATGCCCGTGGCCGCCGTGGCCACGGCCGGCGGCGCTCAGGCGGCGGCGCAAACGCCGGACGAGCGGCTGGCAGCCTTCTACCGCAGCGAGAAACAGCGCCGGGTGCAGTTCCAGCCGCTACCGGCCGGCCCCGGCTTCGACGTGCTGCTGCTGCACATCTGCTCGCTGTCTTGGGATGACCTGCAAGCCGCTGGCCTGGACCATCACCCGCTGCTCGCGCGCTTCGACATGCTGTTCACCCGCTTCAACAGCGCCGCCACCTACAGCGGCCCGGCCGCGCTGCGCGTGCTGCGCGCCAGTTGCGGCCAGCCTTCCCACGCCGCGCTATACGACCCGGCGCCGGATAACTGCTACCTGTTTTCCAACCTGGCCCAACTCGGCTTCAAAATCGAGGCCACCTTCAATCATGACGGCAGCTTCGACGGCTTTCTCAAGCAAATCCAAAGCTACGGCCACCTAAACCAGCCCTTGATCGACCAGCAGGGCCTGCCGGTCGGCCTGCGCGCCTTCGACAGCAGTCCCATCTACAACGACTACGCCACCTTGGCCCGCTGGCTGCAGCTGCGCCAGCAGGACAGCAGCCCGCATGTCGCCACCTTCTACAACACCATCAGCCTGCACGACGGCAACCGCATCCCAAACAAGCCCGGCCTGTCCACCGACGACAGCTATCGCTACCGCGCAACCCGGCTGTTCGACGACCTGAACCGTTTCATCGACCAACTGGAGCAAAACCACCGCAAGCTGATCCTGCTGATGATCCCGGAGCATGGCGCGGCGCTGCGCGGCGATAAGCAACAATTCAGCGGCCTGCGCGAAATCCCCACCCCGCGCATCACCATCCTGCCGGCCGCCATCAAGGTCATAGGCGGCGAGGGCCATCCGCAGCAGATGCGCATAAACCAGCAGGTAAGCTATTTCGCCATCACCACCATCCTGTCACGCATGCTGCAGAAGAGCCCGTTTGGCGCGGACTACCAGCCGGAAGCGTATGCGCGCGACCTGCCCACCACGCCCTATGTGGCGGAAAGCTCCGGCTATGTGATGATGCAAATCGGCTCGCGCTACCTGCTGCGGCAAAGCGACGGCTCCTGGAGCGATTACCAGCCCTGACACTACCAGACGGCAGGCGGCTCGGACGGCAGGGGCCAGGGCGGCGGCAGCGGCTTGCCCTCCTCCGCCAACGGCGCGGAGGCTGCGGTCGGCGCCGCCTTTGAAACCGCTGGCGGCTCGGCCGCGTATGTCGGCGCCGAGGCGACGCGGCGCTGCCCCGCGCGCAAACGCGCCAGGTTGTCGCGAATATCCTCCCGCCCAGGCGCAATGCGCAGCGCCCGCTCCAGCAACAGCGCCGCCGTGGACGCGTCGCCGCGGCTGGCCAGCAGCAGGGCCAGCCGGTTGATCGCCTGCGGCTGATAAGGGTGCTGCCAGTAGGCGGCGCGCGCCGCCGCCAGTTCCGCATCCGGCGCGGCCAGCAGCGGCGACGCCAAGGCCAGCCAAGCAAACAAGCACGCCGCGCGCTTCGCCATCATGCTCAGAACCCCGAATACGGCTGCAGCGGCTCCACCGGGAAAGGCAGCGGCTGCGATGCGCCATCCGGCTGATAGCGCAGATAAAGGACCAGCCGGCTGGGCTGGAAGAACTGGGAATGCTGCACATCCAGCATGCCGCCGAAAGCCAGCGTGGGACTGGCCTGGTACTCGAAGGCGCCGCTCAGCTCATAGCCCGAGCCCGGCCCGGAGCTGGCCGAGAAAAACGGGTTGCCGGCCGCCGCCTGCAAATCCGGACGCGTGGGGTAGAACGGCGCCGCGTCCTCGCGCGCGCTGGACACCGACACCGAGCCGCGCACGAAGTAACTCCAGCGCTCATTGCGCGCGGCGTAACGCAGCGGCAGCGACAGGGAGTCATACCGCTGCGGGCTATAGTAGCCGCCCTGGCCGAAGGTGAAGCCGCCCAGGTTCTTGCGGTACCAGAAGTTGATGGAATTGAGGCCCAGCGTGACCGAGCGCGCCGGCTCGTCCAGCAGCCGCCAGTAAATGCCAGCCATCGCCGTCAGGTTGCTGTTGCTTTCCACATTCTTCCCCGTCAGCTGCTGATAGGCGAAGTTGGACCAGACGCCGAAACGCCCGCCCTGGTCATAGCCCAGGCTGCCGCCGATGCTGTCCGCCACCACGCCGCCCCAGGTCTGGCCGGTAAACGGATCGCGCACGCCGGCATAGGTCAACAAAGAGCTGGTCAAGGGCCGGCGCGACAGCTCCAGCTTATAGTTCAGCGTGGACAGGCTGCCGGAATAGCGCGCGCCGCCCAGCAGATTGGACACAGGAAAGCCTATCGGGCTGTGGCCGATGTCCAGCCGCCAGCGTTCGCTCTCATAACCCAGGCCCAGCGCCGCGCCGCGCGCGCTTTGATTGCCGTAGACGGCTGCGCAGGCCTGCGGCGTGGAATTGGCGGCGCAGGCGGCCACGCTGCCGAAACGGTTCAACGTGTAGTTGTTGCCGGCATCGAGGTCCAGCGTGCCGGCGTTCATGCTGACGGCGTCGGCGCGCAGAAAGTAGCGGCCCTCGCCGCCCGCCGGCATTTCGACCCAAAGCGGCGCCTGCCACATGGACATCTGCGAGGTGCCGGGCGTGCCGTCGCCTGGCCGGCGATACAGCAGATCGGCGCCCTGCCAGACTTTGACGCTGCGCTCATCGCGCAGTTCGGCATAGCCCCGGTGCAGGCTCTCCTGCCTGGCGTCCTCCGCCGGCAGCGGCTGCAAGGGGCCGGTCGGCGGCGCCGCCGGCATCGCCTTCGCCGCCGGGACGTCGGCGGCCGCAGGCTGCGGAACCGACAGCGCCAAACCCTGCCGATACAGCTTCAAAGCCTCGTCCGGCCGATGGGCCGCGCGCGCGCGCTCCGCCAGCTGCAAGTACACGCCGGGCGTGGCCGCGCCGCTGGCCAGCAGGCGGTCCAGCTCGCGGTCCGCGCGCGCCGTCTCTCCCATCGCCCTCACCCGGTCCAGCACGCGCAGCGTGAAGTCCGGGTCGCGCTTGTCCGCAGCGGGCTGCAGCAGGCTGTCCGCCACCGCTCGCGCGTCGGCCAGGCGGCCGGCGCCGATTTCGGCGTCCAGCAGCGACAGCCTGGTCTCCTCGTCATTGGGCCTCGCGTCCAGCAGCTTGCCGGCGCGGGAGATGGCGGCGGGCCAATTCTTTTGCCGCAGGTCGATGGCCAGCAGGCCGCGCTGCAAGCTGGCGCTGTCCGGCGCCAGGGCCGCGGCGCGCCGCAGAATAGCATCGGCCTCATCCTGCCGGCCGGCCGCGCGCGCCTGTTCGGCCTGCGCCACGGCCAGGTCGGCCCGCAGCCCATCCAGCGTCTGCCGCTGCTCCGCGCGCATGCGTTCCCGCTCATGCATGGCGGCGTCCAGCAAGGGCTGGGCCGCGGCCAGCTCGCCCTGGCCCAGCAACAAATCGGCATACGCCAGTTGGCTGTCCAGCGTCGGCTGCCGCAGATACAGCGATTGCAGCAAACGCCTGGCGCGCGCGGTCTCGCCCAGTCTTTGCCAGGCGGCGGCAAGCTCGCCCAGGCGGGCCACATCGTCGCCCATGGCGGACTCCGCCGCCAGCAGCCTTTGCCGCGCCGGGTCCGGCCTACCCTGCGCCACCTCCGCCACCGCCAGCGCCACCGTCTGGTTCAGCCAGACGCGGCGCTGCAAGGCGGCCATGCCCGGCGTGCGCGCGGCGGGCGGCACCCGCTCCAAGGCGCCCAGCGCGGCGCGGTTGGCGTCGCGCTTGGACTCGAACAAGGCGTAGGCGTATAGATTGGCCGGATCCGCCTGCGGCGGAGCCGCCAGCTCGTTCAGCAGCGCGCTGCCCTCCTCGCCCTTGCCCAGAGCCAGCAAGGCGCTGGCCAAGGCGTAGCGGTTCCACACATTTTGCGGCTGCAAGGCCACAGCCTGGCGCAAATAAGGCAGCGCCGGCCCGGCCTGGCCCTTGTCCAGCCAAGCGTCCCCGCGCGCGCGCGCCAGCTGCGCCTGCGCCGTGACATAGGATTCGCCCAGCTTGGCCCGTTGCGCGGCGGGGATGGCAGCCAGCAATTGGCCCGCCTCGTCGAAGCGTCCTTGATCCAGGTAGCCGCCCATCAGCCCCGCCAGCGCGGCGCCGCTGTCCGGCCGGCGCCGCAGTACCAGCCAGTAGCCGTCGCGCGCGGCGGCCGCATGCCCTTGCGCGGCTTCCCAGTCCGCCTGCGCCAGCAGCACGTCCGCATCCTCCGGATGCGCCTGCCTGGCCGCATCCAGCAGCCGGCGCGCGCCGGACCAGTCCTGCTGTTTCATCGCCTCGCCTATCCGTGCCAGATCGGCGGCCAGCTGCGCCCCGGCGATGCGCGGGCCCCAGCCGTCGCCGCCCAGGGTCTGGCCGCTGCGATAGCTGGCCACGGCCTCGCCGTAGCGGCCCTGCTTCTCGCGCAGCCGGCCCAGACTCTGCCAGTATTCGGGCAATTGGCGATAGCGCGCCGCGGCCAGCTTGAGATCGCGCTCCGCCAAGTCCAGCCGGTTGGCGTCCAGCTCGCGCCCGGCCGCCAGCAGCGCGCGGTAGCCGGGATCGGCCAGCAAGGTTTGCTGGCGCTGCCGATTGGCTTGCACCTCGTCCATCTTGGCCCGCACGGTGGCGTCGTCCGGGGCGCGCTCCAGGTAGGCCTGGTAGTCGGCCTGCGACCAGCCCTGGTCTGCCTGCAACAGCGCGCGCCGCCACTGCGCCAGTGCGTCGCCGCGGCTGTCGTCAAAACCGCTCAGCGTTTTCAGTTCGTCCAGCACCGCGCGCGGCACCGGCGGGTGCAGCAGGTAAATATTGCTCAGCGCCAGCCTGGCCGCATGATTGGACTGGCCGCGCGCGACGATGGCTTGCAGCTCGGCCCGGGCGCGCTCCCAGCTCCCAGGCAAGCGCGCCGCCACCTGCCAATACTCCAATGCCAAGGGGCCATCCGGCGGCCGGCCCTGGTACACCTCATTGAAAGCGGCGTAGGCTTCCTCCACCTTGCCGATGGCGAACAGCTCATGCGCCCGCAACAGCTTGCCGCGGTCCGCGCCCAGCACGCGCTGCATCTGCTCCACCCTGGCGATGCCGGGATGGCCTGGGTAGAGCGCGCGCAGTTTCGCCAGCGTCTGCGCGGCTTGCTTGTCCTGCTTCAATTGCAACTGGCCCAGCGCCTGCAGCGTGAGCGCCTCAGCGTGCTGCGGCGACGGCCCGGCTGATAGCCGGTAAAACCGCTCCAGCGCCTGCTGCGCTTCCTGCGGGCGCCCCATTTCCTGCCAATGCCTGGCTTGCTGCAGCAGCTCCTGCCCGGGATCCACCGCCGCGGCGCAAGCCGGCATGGCCAGCAGGCTCAGCGCGAGACCGTGTGCGATGCGGGACATGCATCCTCCCAGGCGGGCAACAGTTCTCCCTCGGCGCCGAAGCGGTAGCGGCCTTGCAGCCAGCCTTGGCCGAACAGCATCAGCACATGGTCATAGTAAGCGTCGGGTCGGCCCGGCAGGGCCGCGATGCGGTTCTGCTGGGCCTGCAGCGCCGCCGCCTCGCCCTGCGCATGCAGCAGGGGCAACAAGGCGGCGGAAAAACCGGCGGGGCCGACGCCCGCGGCCTGGCCGTTGCGGCTGTCCACCGTTTCTGGCGGCTCGCCGGTTTGCACCACCCGCTGCGCCATGGGGCGATAGCGGCGCAGCAGTTCGTCTCGCAGCGGCGCCGTCGGCGCCAGCATGCCGGCCCACAGGTAGACGCGGATGGCGCCATAGCTGCCCAGGGCCCGGCTCTCCGCATCGGCCAGCAACCCCTTGCCTGGCTGATAGGCCAGCCAGTCCGGCGCGAAACCGGCAGGCGCGCCGTCCAGCAACACGCGCGACGTGCTATGCCGCAGCTTGGCCCAATCGGTGTCCGGCAAAGCCGTGCCCAGACGCGCCACCAGCTGCGGCGGCAGGTAGCTGGGATTGAGCCTGGCGCCGCCATCCGCGCTGCGGAAGCCCACCCGGCCAGGCAGCAGCGTCAGCCCCAGCCCCGGCAGATCCGCCGTCTCCTGCTCCAGAATGCGCTGCGCCAGCTGCCGGCCCAGTGCGGCGTAGCGCGGCGTCCGCCACAGCCGGCCCGCCTCCAGCAGGTCATAGGCGATCCACATGTCGGAATCAGACGCGCTGTTGTCGTCCAGCACGCCCCAGCCGCCGTCCTTTCGCTTGCCCCACAGCCAGGCGGGCAGCCGCGCGGCCAGATCGCCAGCGGCCAGATTGTCCCGCGTCCAGCCCAATAGACGCTCAAACGCAGGCGGATCGTTTGCCACCAGGGCAAAAAACAGGGCGTAGCTTTGCCCCTCGCTGGTGGTCACGCCGCCATCGCGGCCGTGGTCTATGACTCTGCCTTCCGCCGAGACGAAATGCTGCGCGAACGCCCGCCACTGCGGCCAATCCTCGCATGGACCGCCAGCGGCCCGCGCCGCCGCCAAGCCGGCGCACAGCGCCAGCCAAGCTCCCGTCCGCTTCAGCGCGCGCATCGCCTTACTCCCGCAACCGGCGCGACGCCATGGAACGGAAAATGCGCAGAATGGCCAGCGCCGCGATCAGCACCGCGATGGCCGACAGGCTGACCAGCAACAGCGGATGGCCGGACAGGTAGAGCCAGATCCACGACCAAAGGGGCAGGCTGCCCACATGGTAGATGGGACCGATCTGCTCGCTGCTCACCTCCTCGCCGCGCAGCAGGGTCACGCTGCCAGCCATCTGCGCCAGCTTGGCGTCGTCGGTCAGCGCGTCCGCGGCGGAGCGCATGGCCTCCGCGCTGGAGGCGGTGATGATGACGGCGCTGCGCCCCTGGCGCAAAGGCGACTCCAGGCCGAGGAAGGCCGCCACCTTGCCGTGCGCGACGAAATCCGCCACGCCGCTGACCGGATTGTTCTGCTTGCGGAACAGCTTCAGGCTCAGCTCGGTTTCCTTTGGCTCGTTCAGGCCTTCCGCCACCCGCCTGTCATCGCCGTCCAGCACGGTGGGCAGCAGCTTGCGCCAGCGCTTGAGCAACTGGAGCCGCTGCGAGTCGCCCACGATCAACAGATTGGCATCCAGCAAGGGAGGCAGCTGGTCCTCGGCCAGCAGGCGGAAGCGCAAGCCGGGATAGCCGCTGGCGGTGCCCAGGAAACCCAGCGCGGTGAGGTAGGCGCTGATGTCCTCGCGCGCCGGCTGCCGCGGCAACACCACCGTGGTGTCCGCCAGATCCGCCAGCCGGGTGAAGGGGTAGCCGGAGCTGGCGAACAGGGCCAGGTTGGGCATCTCGGCGTAGTGCGGGTATTGGCTGAAGTCTATCGTGGAGTCCGGGTCCACCTCGGCGCGGTTATTGTCCACCAGACCGCCGCTGCACTCGCCCTGCTTGTCCGAGGCGAAGGTAAACTGGAATTGCAGCTCGCTGCGGCTGCTGACGCGGAAAGGCGGCAGCAGAATCTGGTCGACATTGCTGAGCAGGCCGTTCTCCAGCACCGGCAGGCGCAAGCTGGTTTCCACGCCGCCTATGCCGCTGGACTTCAGCGCCAGGCTCTGCACGAAGAAGTCGTTGATGCCGATATTGAGCCTGGAGTCGCTGGCCTTCTGCGGCCCGGTATAGCGGAACTTCAGGTTCAGCGGAATGCCGCGGCTGCCCCAGGTGAACAGGTCGCCCGGCACGCGGAACGACACCTTGATCGGCGCCAGTTGCTGGCCCGTCACCGTCAAGTCCCGCTGCTGCGTCACCAGGTCGCCCAGCCGCGTGGGCTTGACCGAGCTGACCCAGTTGGGCGCGTCGTAAGGCAAACGCGGCGCTTCCAGCCTGGCCTGGCGCACGCTGACCAGGCTGCCGGTCATGCCGGATTGGCCCAGCGCCATGGCGCGCACCGCCTGTTGCAAATCCTCGTCGTTGCGCCCCAGCACCAGCAACAGCTTGCGCTCCGGCCGCAGCGGGTTGGACATGATGGCTAGCATAGGTCCCGCCACCGGCGGCAGGCTGGCCAGGAAGGCGGGCCGCGCGTCATTGCTGGCGAAGACAATGGCATGCTGAGTGGGCGGCAAGCTGTTCAACAAGGCATGGAAGCGCGCCCCGCGCCAGCCCGCCTGCGCGCCGAACCATGACGCCAGCTCTCCGGCCGCGCGCAGCGTGCCCAGCGAGGGCCGGACGCCGAACACCATGGGCAGGTCCAGCGTGGAAAAGTCACGCTTGTCGAAGAACGGCTCCGGAAAGTAGGTCAGATCGTCCGCCAGCTTCAGCGCTTGCACCGTCATCTGCACTCGGCTGGTATTGCTGATCTCGGCCCAGATGCTGCTGTGCGCCTCGTTCTCGCAACGGTTGGTATAGTGGCCGATCAGGCGGAACTGCAGCCGGTTGAAGTCCGTCAGCAAGCTCGGATTCAGCGTCAGCGTCGCCTCCTGCTGCTTGCCGCCCTGTCCCTTGGCAAACGGCAGCACGGTGACGATTTCGTCGTTCAGCATCACCTGGATGTGCGACAAGTCGGTCAGCAGGGCCGGCGAGAAGGTGTAGCGCAGATGCAGGGTCATGCCGGTGATCAGCTCGTCGCCGCGGCTGCCGAAGCTGACGGTGCCGACGCTGCCCCCGCCGCGCAGCTGCAGCGGGGCATGGACGCCGATCTGCTTCAGGCTCAAGTCTCGGGTGATGACCCAGGGCGCGGCCTCGGCAGCCGGCGCGCTGGCATCGGCACCCGCCGCCAGGCTGGGCGCGGCGCACAGCGCCAGCAATATGGCTATCAGGCGCAACAGGCATCTCGCTCCTTGCGCCATGCTCACTCCCTCACCGCCTGCGGCGGCCGCGGCAGCAGGCTGGCCAGCCATTGCCACAGCCCCCAACGCAGATGGCCGCGCATGACCCAAGGCAGCACCAGCAACAACAATCCGCGGAGGCTGTGCCAGCCAAAGCGCAGGATATCGACCGCGCTGCTCATCGGACTCTCTTCCTGCTGTCTGACCTCGCGCAGCTGCCAGGCGTCGGAGCGGCCAAACGTGCATTGCACCAGATCGCTTTGCTGCATCAACGTCAGGTCGACGAAGCGCACGCTGAGCCTGTCGCCCTTGGAAAAGACCAGGCGGCACGGAAAGGCGTAGCTGCGCCCATCCACCCGCAGCGACAGGTCCAGTTCGGTGTCGCGCGGCAGCTTGAGCTTGGACTGGCTGTTCAATTGCAGCGCCATGCCGCCCTCGGAATAATCCAGGGTATGGCAGCGGCAGGCCTTGCCATCGGGCAGATGCAGCGTGACCGGCAGGCTGGCGCGGACGCGATGCGTCACCCGCACCTGGCGCAGCTCGCGCGCCACCGCCAGCGCCACGCCCAGCAACATGGCGTTGTAGCCGGCCCAAATCAGATTGACGATGACGGTGCCCACCTCATAGGACAAGCCATACACCAGGCGGTAAATGCCCATTCCCATGCCGGCCAGGATCAGCAGCAGCAGGGCCAGATAGGGCCGGGAAATGCCCCAGTCCACGTAATCCTCTTCCTTCACCCCGCCCTTGGCCGTCACATTGAAGCGCCCCAGCCCGGGAAACAGCAGCGCCACCGTGGTGGGCGGAATGATGTAGCACGCCAGCACGGTCTCGTACACCTCGCCCCAGAACGAACGGCGGAACTGGCTATGCATGCGCGAATTGCTCAACACGGAAAACACCATGTGCGGCAACACATACAACACGATGCCCAAAGCCGGCGCGTAAATGGTGTAGGCATGGAAAAACAGGAAGGCCAGCGGCGACAGCAGGAAGATCAAGCGCGGCATGCCGTTGAGGAAGTGCAGCATGGCGTTGAGATAGCACAGCCGCTGCGCCCAGGTCAGCCCCTGGCCGAACAGGGGATTGTCGCAACGGAAGATCTGCGCCATGCCGCGCGCCCAGCGTATGCGCTGGCCGATATGGGCGGACAGGCTCTCCGTGGCCAGCCCGGCCGCGGCCACCTTGTTGATGTAGGCTGAGCGGTAGCCCGAGCGATGCAGCTTGAGAGAGGTATGGGCGTCTTCGGTCACCGTGTCGGTGGCGATGCCGCCCACCGACATCAGGTGGGTCCGTCTCAGCACCGCGCAGGAGCCGCAAAAGAAGGTGGCGTTCCACAAGTCGTTGCCGTCCTGCACCCGGCCGTAGAACAGCTCGCCCTCATTGGGCACCTTGCCCTGGGTTTCCAGATTGCGCTCGAAGGGGTCGGCCGAGAAGAAATGGTGAGGCGTCTGCACCAGCGCAAGCTGGCCATCCTTGAGGAAGCCGCCCATGGTGCAACGCAGGAAATCGCGTGTCGGGATGTGGTCGCAATCGAAGATGGCGACAAACTCGCCATCGGTCACGCCCAGCGCGTGATTGATATTGCCGGCCTTGGCATGCTTGTGCTCTTCGCGCGTGATGTAATTGGCGCCCATGCGCAGCGCGAACTCCCGCACCTCCTCGCGTTGGCCGTCGTCCAGCACATGCACGCGCAGCTTGTCGAAAGGCCAGTCCAGGCGCAGGGCCGACATCACCGTGGGCCTCAGCACGCGCAGAGGCTCGTTATAGATGGGAATGAGCACATCCACCGTCGGCAGCAGGCTTTCATCCTCCGGCAGCTCCGCCACCGGCCGCTGCAATACCCAGGAGGACTGGAAATAGCCGAGCAAGAGCACCAGCCAGGCGAACAGCTCGGCCGACAGCAGCAACAGGCCGAACGTCATGTTCATCCAGGTATCGTCGTTGAGCGTGCTGGTGATTCGCCACCACATATAGCGCGTGGACACCACGGTGGAAAACACCATCAGGATCAGGGTGCTGACTTGGCCTGGCACCCGGCGCACCCACAAGGCGATCAGCAGCAGCACGCCGGAGAACACCGCCTGCGAAACCTCGTCGAACGGCGTGGTGACGCAGATCGCCACCAGCGACAAGGCCGCCAGGTAGAGCGCCAGCCGCATCACCCCGTTTTCCCACCATGGCTTTGTCGCCAGGCTTTCTTCCCAGCGATGCAGGCGCTCGTAGTCAAACCAGCCGGGATGGCGGCCCTTGAGCCAGGCCCAGCCGCGGCCATGCAGCGCCCGCGCCGCGACGGCCGCCGCGCGCAGACGGCGCCAGCTCTCACGCAGACTGCGCCATGGATCCTGTTTTTCCGGCGTGACAAACAGTCCCAGCCACAGCAGTTGCAAGGGAATGCGTATGCCGTCCGCCGCGCGCAATCGGCCAAAGTCCACATGCGGAAAATAGCGCCGGCCCCACGCCAGCCAGCCTGGCTCCGGCATGACGAAAAACAGCGACAACAGGCACAACCAAGGCTTGCCCGCATCGTCAGGATGCAGCAGCTTCCACTTGACGGCGGAGGCCGACCAGGACGCGACGCTCAGCATAGCGCGGCCTCGCTCGTCTCGTCGGCCAGCCTCACGGCCAGCCAAAGCGACAGCTGGCGCAGATCGTCCACCGCCTGGCTGTCTGGCGCATAGGCCGCCACCGGCAGCCCCGCGGCCAAGGCCTCGCGCATGGTTTCGTCCCACATCACCGGCAGCGGCGACAGGCGGTTGCCCAGCATCAGCCGCAGCAGCTGTTCCACATCGCGGTCCAGCCGGCGCGCCGGGTCAAACTGATTGATCAGGAACAGAATGCGCTGACGCGCCTTGCCCCGTTCCAGCCACTCTGCTTCCAGCCGGGCGGCAAGCGCATTGCTGATGGGGTCCGGCGGCAGCACGGCCAGGACGTGGGAACAGGCGGACAGCGCCAGCTCTCGGCACATGCCCGGGTCAAGGGGCGTATCCAGCAGAACCAGATCATCCGCGGGGCGGTCCAGCCTCGCCAGCTCCTGGCGCAGCCAATCCGCGCGCAAACCGGCGGCCTGGACCACGCCGCGCGGCAAATTGCCGTGCGGCACCAGCATCAGGCCATTGCCCACCCGCCACGCCGTCTGCGCCCAATCCTGGCCCTCCAGCAGGCTGGCATGCCAGCCGGCCTCTTCGCTCCAGGGCACGCCAAAGTGCAGCCGCAGCAGGTTCTGCGGACACAAATCCATGATCAGGGTCGATTTGGCCTGTTCCTGGCGATGCCAGGCCAAGGCCGCGGCAATCGCACTGGCGCCGCAACCTCCCTTGACCCCACAGACCGACAATATAGTCATGCACGCCTCTGTCTAAAGGCTGTGTCCAGTCGGTTTCATAAAGTGACGACACGCGAGGCCCCGCACGCCCCGCCACGCCGGCCTACGCCGGCCACCAGCCGCCCTCGCCCGCCTTGCGGCCGGCACTGCGCTCTGTATAGCGCATCCGATTGGCTGATTCCTGCCGTGCACTCGATCCGGCGCTCAAAGCCCGCCGGTTCTCAACACAGACTCATCCCGATACATTTATTCTGCTTACGCATGTCAAGCACGCAAAAATGCGTGCCAGTCCATTCCATATTGGCACAGGGATCGCGCTTTTACAGGGATGAGGCGCGGCGCGGTTTTCGCTCAATGCGCGGCTGCGCGGGAGAACAGGTTGATCACCGCCACGCCGGCGATGATCAGGCCCATGCCAGCCACGGCGGCCAGATCCAGTTTCTGGCCATACAGCAACCAGGCGATCAGCGAAACCAGCACGATGCCGATGCCGGACCACAAGGCGTAAGCCACGCCCACCGGGATGTGGCGCAGCGTTTGGGACAGCAGGTAAAAAGCCAGCAGATAACCGCCAGCAGTCAGCAGGGACGGCCACAATCGGGTAAAGCCGTCCGACGCCTTCAGCGCCGAAGTAGCCACCACTTCGGACACGATGGCCCCCATCAGAAACAACCATATCTTCATGCCATCACTCCATAGCTGCCGCCAAGCCCCGCCGCGCCAGCAGGCGAGCGCGAAGGTGGTCGTACAGCCAGTTGAACACATAGGTATACGGCAGGAAAAACACAAAGAAGCCCAGGTCCAGCAGCAAAGCCTGCCACCAACCCACGCCCAGCCACCACGCGGCCAGCGGCACCAACATGACCACCAGGCCGCCCTCAAAGCCCAGCGCATGCGCGCTACGCACGGCCACCGTGCGCCGCCAGCCAAACCGCTTTTCCAGCCGCTCGAACCAAGCGTTGAACACCATATTCCACAACATGGCCACCGTGGACATCATCAGCGCCAGCGCGCCCATATGCAGCACATTCTCTTGCATCAGCATGGCCGCCAGCGGCACCAGCAGCGCCATGGCGCAGGCCTCGTACAGCACCGCGTGCAGTATCCGTTCGCCCAGTTTCTTGTCGCTCGCAAGCATGGACTTCTCCCATCAAAAAAGTGCGATGCGGCGGATTATGATAGGAAAAACGGATATTATAAAAATAATAGTCATCGGAAAATCCGATATGAATTTCTCTCTAGATGCCCTATCCGCCTTCGTCTACGCCGCCGAGCTCGGCTCTTTCTCCGCCGCCGCGCGCCGCCTGGGCAAGAGCCAGTCCACCATCAGCGAAGCCATCGCCAACCTGGAAATCGACCTGGGCAACCCGCTATTCGACCGCGCGACGCGCCAACCCAGACTCAGCGCGGCAGGCCAGCTACTGCTGCCTCAGGCGCGCCAACTCCTGGCGGCCAGCCAAGACCTGCGCCAGCAAGCGGCGCAATTGCAAGCGGGGGTGGAAGCCCGGCTGACCATCGTGCTGTCCGACACCTTTCAGTCTCAGACCCTGGAAAAGGTCGCCTGCCGGCTGGAAGAACGCTTCCCCATGCTGGAGCTGGAGTGTCTGGTGGGCGAGCAGGAGGACGTCCTGGACTTGATCCTGTCCGGCCGCGCCCAATTGGGCCTGGTGGGCGCCATGGACCGTTATCCGCCCGACATCCGCCGCCAGCGCCTGCGCGACGCCAGCGAGCTGGCGCTATACGCCGCCCACGGCCATCCCCTGGCCGCCCTGCCTCATGTCGACGACACGCAATTGAGCCGGCATAGGCAGCTCAGGCTGAATACCTATGGAGATAAAACGCCGCCCCACTCGGGCCAGCGCCAATGGTATGCGCCCAGCTACCTGATGTTGCTGGACATGGCGCGGCTGGGCGTAGGCTGGGCCGAGCTGCCCTGCTGGCTGGTCAAAAGCTTCGGCGGCGGCGAACTGAAACAGCTGGCCGCGCCTGGTTGGCCCCAACGCCTGCCGGTGGACCTGGTTTGGGCATGCAGCCGGCCACTGGGGCCGGCTGCCAGCTGGCTGCGCGAACACCTCGCCTGAGGACAAGACAAAACCGGCCCAAGGGGCCGGTTTGCTTTGATGCCGATCAGACTCGCGCTCAAGCCAGCGCCAGCGCCGGACTCCAGCCCTGCGGGATCGCCCCCAGCAGCTTCTTGGTGTAGCCATCCTTCGGCTCGCGGTAGATCACGTCCGCGTCCGCCTGCTCCACCACCTGCCCCTTGTTCATCACCAGCACCTGGTCCGAGATGTGCTTCACCACCGCCAGATCGTGCGAAATGAACAGATAGGACAGCTTGAATTCGTCCTGCAGATCCTGCAGCAGGTTCAGCACCTGCGCCTGCACCGACACGTCCAGGGCCGACACCGATTCGTCGCAGATCAGCACTTCCGGCTTCAGCGTCAGGCAGCGCGCGATGGCGATCCGCTGGCGTTGGCCGCCGGAGAACTCGTGCGGGTACTTGGCCAAGGCCCCGGCCGGCAGCCCTACCTTGTCCAGCAGGTCTTGCGCCAGACGGCGGCGCTGGCCGGCGTCCTGCCCGATGCCGTGCAGCTGCATCGGCTCGGTCAGGATCTGCTCCACCGTGAAGCGCGGATTCAAGGACGCGTACGGGTTCTGGAAGATGATCTGGATGCGCTTCTTGTAGGCGTGGAACGCCTTGGCGCTCATGCCGATCAGGTCCTGGCCGTGGAACAATACCCGGCCGGCCGTGGCCTGGTGCAAGCGCACCAGGGTCAGCCCCACCGTGGTCTTGCCGGAGCCGGACTCGCCGACGATGCCCAGGGTCTTGCCCTTGGCCAGCTGGAAGGACACGTCCTTCACCGCGTGGAACTGCCGTTTGCCGAACAAGCCTTCGCGGATGTCGAAGCTCTTGCACAGGCCCTGCACGTCCAGCACGATCTCGTCGCCCGCCGCGTAGCCGCGCTCGCGGTGCGGCGGCTCCACGTACGGCTCCGGCCTCAGGAAGTCGTCGATCACCGCCAGCCTGGCCGGGCGGCGGTCCAGGTGCGGACGGCACGACAGCAGCGCCTTGGTGTAGGCGTCCTGCGGGTTCTCGAAGATCTGCTTCACCGTGCCCTGCTCGCGGATCACGCCGTGGCGCATCACCACCACTTCGTCGGCGAACTCGCCCACCACCCCCAGGTCGTGGGTGATGAACAGCACCGACATGCCGTGCTTCTTCTGCAGGTCGGCGATCAATTGCAGAATCTGCTTCTGAATCGTGACATCGAGCGCCGTGGTCGGCTCGTCGGCGATCAACAGCTTGGGTTCGCAGGCGATGGCGATGGCGATCATCACCCGTTGCTGCTGGCCGCCGGACAGCTCGTGCGGGTAGCTCTTCACCCGCTTCTCCGGCTCCGGCAGGCCCACCTCGGTCAACAGCTCCACCGCGCGCTTCCACGCGGCGGAACGCGACAGGCCGGCGTGCAGCGTCAGCGTTTCCACGATCTGCTCGCCCACGGTGAACACCGGGTTCAGGGAGCTCATCGGCTCCTGGAAGATCATGGCGATGTCCTTGCCGCGCAGGCGGCGCAGCTCCGACGCGCTCAGCTTCAGCAGGTCGCGCCCGGCGAAGCGCAGCTCGGACGCCGGGTCGATCTCGCTGGTCTGCGGCGGCAAGAGCTGCATGATGGCCATCGACGTCACCGACTTGCCGGAGCCGGATTCGCCCACCAGCGCCACCGTGCGGTGGGCCGGGATATCGAAGCTCACGCCCTTCAAGGCCTCGAAGCGGCCGCCGTTTTCCTGGCGGAAACGCACGCGCAGGTTGCGCACCGACAGCAGGATGTTGTTATCGCTCATTTCTGTTTCTCCTCATCCCGCTCACTTCGCCGCCGCGCGCGGGTCCAGCGCGTCGCGCAGGGCGTCGGTCAGCATGCTGAAGGCAGTGACCAGCAGCGACATGAACACCACCACCATGGCCAGTTGCCACCAATAGCCCTGCATCAGTTCTTCCGGCACCTCGGACAGCATGGAACCCCAGCTGACCTGACGCACGTCCACGCCGAAGCCCAGGAAGGACAAGATCACCTCGTACTTGATCAGACCCACCATCAGCAGGGAGAACTGTACCAAGAGCAGGTGCGAGATATTGGGCAGGATGTGCACGAACATGCGGCGCGCGCTGCTGGCGCCGATGGCGTCAGCCGCCTGCACGAACTCGCGCGAGCGCAGCTTGATGAACTCGGCTCGCACCAGACGGAACGTGCCGGTCCAACTGGTCAGCGACAGCACCAGGATCACCGTGCCCAGGCCGCGGCCGGCCACCGCGGCGAAGGCCAGCAGCAGCAGCATGTCAGGCATGGCGGTGAACACGCTGTAGAACCACATCAGGAAATCGTCGGTCTTGCGGCCGAAGAAACCGGCCATGCCGCCCAGCACCGTGCCGATCAGGATGGACAGCAAGGCGCCGGACACGCCGACGAACATCGAGGTGGAAGTGCCCTTGATCACTTTGTCCAGGATGTCGCGGCCGCGTTGATCGGCGCCGAAGGTCAGCGAATCGGCCTTTTTCACTTCCGGCACCACGTATTTGGCGCGGTTTTGAATGGCGATCTGCGTCTCCGCCCAAATCGGGTCCTCCGAAGGCAACAGCCCCTCGGTAGCCACGGCGGGCACCGCCGGCTTGTGCGAATGCGCGGCAACCGCTGCCTGCTGCTTGTGGTACAGGAAGGTAGGCGGCGCGTAGGACACGGCGATCTCGTCGTTCCAGCCCTTGCCTATCAGGCCCAGCCAGCCGCCGATGGCCAGCAGCATGAAGGCCAGCACGATCCACAGCGATACGAAGCCGACGCGGTCCCGTTTCAGTCTTTGCCAGCCCAGCGCCCACAGGCTGCGGGACGGCGCGGCGGACGGCGCGACGCCGGCGGTATTCTGCAATGTTGTCATAATGGTTCTCCTCCGCTTACTTCAACTGCACGCGCGGGTCGATCCACTTGTAGAGGATGTCCGCCAGCAGGTTGAACACCATGGCCGCGCCGGCGATGGTGATGGTGATGGCCTTGATCACCGGAAAGTCGCTCTTGTCCACCGCGTTCAGCAGCTCGTTGCCCATGCCCGGAATGCCGAAGAAACGCTCCAACAGCATGGAGCCCAGCATCAGGAAAGGCAGCGACATGGTGATGTTGGTCACCACCGGGATCAGCGCATTGCGCAGCACATGCTTGAACAGCACCTTGGGTTCAGACAAACCCTTGGCGCGCGCGGTGCGCACGTAGTCGTGGTTCAGTTCTTCCACCACGAAGCTGCGATAAAAGCGCACGCTGGGCGCCAGCGACACCAGCAGGCCGAGCAGCAGCGGCAGCGGGAGATAGACGAACAGATTGGCCAGCATGCTGTCGTCCCAACCCATCACCGGGAACAGGTCCCAGGCGAAGCCGAGCTGGTACTGGCCGACGATGATGTAGACCAGGGAACTGACGGACATGGCCACGGTGCAGATCAAGGTCACCAGACGATCGGTCAGGCTGCCGCGGAAATAGGCCACGGCAACCGCAATCGGCAAGGCGGTCAGCAGCTCCAACACCAGCAGGCTGCCGGCCAGCGTCACAGACGGGCCCACGCGGGTGGCCAGGGTATGCGTCACCGAGTGCTGGGTGGCCCAGGAGTTGCCGAAGTCATAAGTCAGCACCTGCTTCACGAACAACAAAAATTGCTCGGGCACGCTCTTGTCCAGGCCCAGTTGCACGCGGATATTGGCCAGCATTTCCGGCGTCAGCCGCTTGCCTTCCAAAATATAGGTGGGGTCGCCGCCCACCCAGTTGAACAGCACGAACACCAGCAACATGACGCCGAGCATGGTCGGAATCATTTGCCAGATGCGGCGAGTGATGAATGCAAACATGTCATTTCCTCCCTTTGCGTCGCGCGGAACGCAAAGATCGATTCAAATCCAAATCAGTGCTTGGCGATGTCCACGAAACGCCAGAAGCCGCCCACCGTGGAAATCGGATGCGGTTTGTAGCCCTTGACATAGCCTTGCGACAAGGAATTGGTGAAGCGCGTCACCCCCAGCACATAGGGCTGATAAGCGGCGACCACCCGGTTCATCGTCTCGAACTTGGCCTCGCGCTCGGGACCGGGAGGAATCATTCTCGACGCCTCGAAAGCCCGGTCGAATGCGGGCCGGCTGAAAGCGGACAGGTTGCTGCCGCTGGGTATGCTCTGGCTCCACAATTCAATCATGGAATCATCGCCGTCCGGCATGGCGGCCGAACCGCCCAGGCTCCACATTTGCAGCTTGTGCGCGTACGCCGACTTCAGATTCTCGTTCCATTTGGCCACTTTGAATTTGACCCGGATATGCAAGTCATCGAAAGTTTTCTGCCAAATCTGATTGAACTGCTTGTCGGAGGCGGACGCCTGGGTCGCCTGCTCGATCACCAGCGGCTTGCCGCTAGGCAGCGTCCGATAGCCGTCGGCGCCTATCTTGTAGCCAAACTGGTCCAGCAAGGCGTTGCCCGTGGCCGGATCGTACTTGACCTGCCCCTGGAAATTAGGGCTGGAGCCGGCCATGCCGGTAGACACCACACCCTGCATCGGGATGGCCTGGTTGCCGTAAATCAGCGGCAATACTTCCTGCTTCAGCGGGTAGGCCATGGCGATGGCTCGGCGCAAGGCGATCTTGTCCTTGGTGTAACCACCCACCACCGGGTCCTGCATATTGAAGAAGGCGTAGGTGACGTCGAGATTCAAGACATGGGACAGCCGCAGCCCGCGCTTGGCCAGCACCGGATTCAATGTGGTCTGGAACGGATCGTTGTCGCTGACGTGCAGCGCGGTTTTCATGGCGGCCTTGGGCACGCCGACAATGTCCAGCTGCTTGTTCAGGAAGGACAGCCAGCGCGGTTGGTCTTCCTCTATCACCCGGATTTCCACGCGATCCACCAGCGGCAGGCGCTTGCCGGCCAAATCGTGGGCGATCTTCTGATCTTCCGGATCAGCCGTCGGCTCGCCATCGAACACTGGCCGGCGATAGGACGGATTGGCCACCAATACGATCTTGCTGCCCTGCTTCCATTCCTTCAGCATGAAGGGGCCGGTGCCGACCGGATGCGACAGTGTGTCCTTGTGGTAGGCCTCGATGGCTTCGCGCGCCACCGCGCCAAACTGCTTGGCGGCCAGCGTGTAGAGGAAAATATAGTTGGGCTTGACCAGCGTCAGGCGCAAGGTATAGCGATCTAGGACTTGCAGACCCGAGATCGGCGCATCGTAGTCGAATTTGCCGGTCTTGGAGGCGCGGGCGCCCGCCTCGGCCAAGCCGGCTATCCAATCCGTCAGCATATTGGCGACCGGGGAGTTCACCACCGGGTCCGCATAGCGTTTGAAGGAATAGGCATAGTCCGCCGCGGTCAACTCCCGCTTCTTGCCTTTGAAAACCGGATCGTCGGCAAAATAGATGCCCGGCTTGATCCGGATGGTGTACACCTTGCCGTCAGCCGAGATTTCCGGCATGGCCGCCGCCGTATTCGGTTTCAATTTTAGCGGCCTGGCCAGATAATCGTATCGCAGCAAGGGATCGAAAATATTTTCGATCACACCTATCGAATAGACATCATTGACCTTGCCCGGATCAAAACCGGTTTCCGGCGCGGCAAACGCTACTCTCAGCACTTTGGCGGGATCGGCCGCATGCGCAAAAGGCATGAGCGAGGCGCCCACCAGCAGCGCGGGCAGCCATTTGAGGTGCTTCATCTTGTTCTGTTCTCCTTCGTAGCGAAAGGCCTGCGTGGGCCTCCCCTTGTTCTCGCCGCCATGGCTGCCAGCCATGACGAGCGGGAATGAATGTAAAGCCATTCGGCTACGCGGATCAACAAAAAATTATCAAAACGGCATCAACTAATTTGCGAAGCTGTGGCTAGACCATCATGTTGCGGCGCGGCATGCTCGGTCGAACAAGTTTTGCGGCAGCACTCGCTTGAGGGCCCAATACAGTTTGGTGGGAAACGTCACGCGGTAACGCGCCCGCGGCCGTCGGCTGGTCGCGGCTTGCCAGACGGCCTCCGCCACTGCGCTGGCAGGCAGGGTGAACGGCGCGGCGTGGCCTTCTTTCTTCAGCCTTTCCAGCTGTTTCTGGTAATTGTCGCGGTGCGCGCTGCCTTCGATGTCCACGTTCTGCAGGAATTTCTGCAAGGCGTTGGGCCGGAAGCGGCTTTCTATCGGTCCCGGCTCCACCAGCGACACATGAATGTCCGTGCCGTGCAGCTCATGGCGCAAGGTATCGCACAGGCCTTCCATGGCGAACTTGCTGGCGTTGTAGGCGCCGCGCCAGCGCATGGCGGCGAAACCGAGGATGGAGCTATTGAACACGATGCGGCCGTGGCCCTGCGCGCGCATGGTCTTCATCACGGCGTTGGTCAGCTCCCAGGGGCCGAACAGATTGGTCTCGAACTGCTCGCGCATGGCCTGGCGCGTAATATCCTCCACCGCTCCGGGCTGGCCGAAGCCGGCATTGTTGAACAGCGCGTCCAGCCGGCCGCCGGTCTGCGCCAGCACGTCTTGCAGCGCGGACTGGATGGATGCCGTATCGTCCACATCCAGGCGCAAGCTGTCGAAGCCCTCCGCCCGCAGCCGCGTCACATCCGCCTCCCGGCGGCAAGTGGCGAACACCCGCCAGCCCTTCTCATGGAAAAGTTTGGCGGTATGGTAGCCGATGCCGCTGGAGCAGCCGGTGATCAATATGGAGCGCTTCTGGACGGTCATGGCATGCCTTTCGTCGATAAACCAGGCCGACACCCTACACCAATCGCCTCCGCGCCGGAATGTCCCCTCCGGTAAACAATGGCCGACGCCACTGTCGTTTCGACTTGAAATTGGACTAGAATGGCGGCCTGACACGCACGAGGAAGACCGCCATGGCAAAAGCCGCCAAAGCTCCGGCCAGTTTCGAGAGCGCGCTAGCCCAGCTGGAGGACATCATCCAGGCGATGGACAGCGGCGACATGCCGCTGGAAACAGCCCTTGCCTCCTACAAGCAAGGCACCGAATTGATTAAGTTCTGCCAGGGCAAGCTGACCGACGCGGAGCAGCAGTTGAAAGTCCTGGAAAACAACGAACTGAAGGCGCTGGATCTGCCCAATGGCCAATGAAACCTTCATCGGCTGGATGACTGCCATCCAGCAATACATGGAAACCGCGCTGGAGAGGCTGCTGCCCTCCGCCGATTGCGCGCCGCAAAAACTGCACGAAGCCATGCGCTACGCCACGTTGGAAGGCGGCAAGCGCGTGCGGCCGCTGCTGGTCTTCGCCGCCGGCGAACTGGTGGGCGCATCGCAGGAGAATCTGGCCCGCGTCGGCGCGGCGCTGGAAATGATCCACGCCTACTCGCTGGTGCACGACGACATGCCGTGCATGGACGACGACGTGCTGCGCCGCGGCAAGCCCACCTGCCACGTGGCGTATGACGACGCCACCGCGCTCTTGGTGGGCGACGCGCTGCAAACCCGCGCCTTTGAGCTGATTGCCCAGCCCCTGCCCGGCATCGCGCCGGCCAGCCAGCTGGAAATGGTGCGCTCCTTAGCCCACGCTTCCGGCCACGCCGGCATGGCGGGCGGCCAGGCGATAGACCTGGCCAGCGTCGGCCTGCCGCTGACGCTGCCCGAGCTGGAGTTCATGCACATGCTGAAAACCGGCGCGCTGATCCGCGCGGCGGTGATGATGGGCGCCATGGCCGGCCGCGAGCTGAGCGCGGAAGAAAAGGAGGCGCTGGACGTCTTCGCCAAGCGCGTGGGCTTGGCCTTCCAGGTGGTGGACGACATCCTCGATTGCGAGGCCGACACCGCCACGCTGGGCAAGACCGCCGGCAAGGACGCCGCCCACGACAAGCCCACCTACGTCAGCCTGCTGGGCCTCGCCGAGGCCAAGCGCATGGCGAAGGACTTGCACGACCAGGCGTTCGCCGCGCTGCAGGGCTTCGGCCCGCAGGCGGAGCGCCTGAAGCAACTGGCCGACTACATCGTCGCCCGCTCGTTTTGAACCGCTCGCAAACAACAGGGCGGCCCACCGCCCGGCGAGCCCACCCGCAGAACCAGAACCATGTATTCTCTGCTTGAAACCATCAACAGCCCCGCCGACCTGCGGCAGCTGAATCGCGCCCAGCTGCCGCAACTGGCGCGCGAGCTGCGCGAGTTCCTGGTGGAGTCGGTCAGCAAGACCGGCGGCCACTTCGCGTCCAATCTGGGCAGCATAGAGCTGACCATCGCCCTGCACTATGTGTTCGACACCCCGCATGACCGACTGGTGTGGGACGTGGGCCACCAGACCTACCCGCACAAAATCCTGACCGGCCGCCGCGAGCAAATGGGCTCCATGCGCCAGTTCGGCGGGCTGGCCGGCTTCCCCAAGCGCGAAGAATCGCCTTACGACACCTTCGGCGTCGGCCACTCCTCCACCTCCATCGGCGCCGCGCTGGGCATGGCGGTGGCAGCCAAGACCCTGGGCGTGGAGCGCAAGAGCGTCGCCATCATCGGCGACGGCGCGATGACCGCCGGCCAAGCCTTCGAGGCGCTGAACAACGCCGGCGCGATGGACACCGACCTGCTGGTCATCCTCAACGACAACGACATGTCGATCTCGCCCAACGTCGGCGCGTTGAACAACTACCTGGCCAAGCTGATGTCCGGCCGCTTCTACGCGGCCATGCGCGAAGGCTCCAGCAAGGTGCTGGGCATCGCCCCGCCATTGAAGGAAATCGCCAGCAAGATGGAGGAGCACGTCAAGGGCTTCTTCACGCCGGGCACGCTGTTCGAGGAATTCGGCTTCAACTACATCGGGCCGATTGACGGCCACGATGTGGACGTGCTGGTGGACACGCTGAAGAACATCAAGAGCCTGAAGGGTCCGCAGTTCCTGCACATCGTCACCAAGAAGGGCCAGGGCTACAAGCTGGCCGAGAACGACCCGGTCAAATACCACGGCGTCACCAAGTTCGACCCCGCCAACGGCCTGGCCAGCGGCAAGGGCGGCGCGGGCAAGCCGCAGTACACCCAGGTGTTCGGCGACTGGTTGTGCGACATGGCCAAGCTGGACAAACGGTTGGTGGGCATCACGCCGGCCATGCGCGAAGGCTCCGGCATGGTGCGCTTCGAAAAAGAGCACCCGGACCGCTACTACGACGTGGCCATCGCCGAACAGCACGCGGTGACCTTCGCCGGCGGCATGGCCTGCGATGGCCTGAAACCCGTGGTGGCGATCTACTCCACCTTCCTGCAGCGCGGCTACGACCAGCTGATCCACGACGTGGCGCTGCAGAATCTGCCGGTGATGTTCGCCATTGACCGCGCCGGCCTGGTGGGCGCCGATGGCCCGACCCATGCCGGCGCCTTCGACCTCAGCTATCTGCGCTGCGTGCCCAATATGATGGTGATGGCGCCGTCGGATGAAAACGAATGCCGCCAGCTGCTGTACACCGCCTTCCAGCACAACGGCCCCAGCGCGGTGCGCTACCCGCGCGGCACCGGCCCCGGCGTGGAAATCCAGCAGCAGATGACGGCCCTGCCCATCGGCAAGGGCGCGCTGCGCCGCCAAGGCAAGAAAATCGCCATCCTGGCCTTTGGCAGCATGGTGCACCCTGCCCTGGCCGCCGCCGAGGCGCTGGACGCGTCCGTCGCCGACATGCGCTTCGTCAAGCCGCTGGACACGGAGCTGCTGCGCCAATTGGCCGAAAGCCATGAGCTGATCGTCACCGTGGAGGAAAACGTGGTGATGGGCGGCGCCGGTTCGGCCTGTCTCGAGGCGCTGCAGGCCATGCGTCTCAGCGTGCCCGCGCTGCAGCTGGGCCTGCCCGACGACTACGTCGAGCATGGCGACCCGGCGCTGCTGCTGAAGAACTGCGGCCTGGACGCCGCCGGCATCGAAGCCAGCATCCGCGAGCGGCTGGCCGGCTAGGCATGCAGGCCTCGCTGCCGCTTCCCAGCCTGGGCACCCGCCTGCAACTGCACGCGGGCACGGCGCTGTCGCTGGGCAGCGCCGCGCTGATCACCGGGCTGTGGCGCGGTCTGGACCTGCCCGGCGCGCTGCCGCGCCAGGGTGAGCAATGGCTGGCCCTGGCGCTGTTTTTCCTGCCCATCTACCGCACCGTTCGCCACATCCTGCAGCGGCCGCGGCAACGCCAGCTGGGCGATCTGATAGGCCTCTACCTGGGCCTGGTGATCCAATTCGCCGTAGTCTACTACCTGTTCGCATTGCTGCTGCCTCACGGCAAAGTCTTCCACGGCATGACGCCGCTGTATGACGATGCCGGCGGCTTTCTGCCCGACTTCTACGGCAAAGCCGCGCTGCTGTTCCTGGACTGCTTTCACCTGTCCATCGCCACCGCCGCCACCGTGGGCTATGGCGACATGTACCCGACGGACTGGCTCACCCGCTTGCTGGCGGACCTGCAAATCGTCTTCACCAGCGCGCTGGTGATCGTGGGCTTTGGCCGGCATTTTTCCGGCCAGGCCGCCAAGCACGACTCGCAGTAAATCGGCGCGGAAATAAAAAAACCGGACAGAAAACTGTCCGGCTTTTTTGCCATGCGTCTTTGCGCATCAGCGCTTGGGGATCGCCTTCAGCACCGCCTGCAGCAACTGCCAGGCCTTGCCGACCGATTCCACTTCCACGCGCTCGCCCGGGGCGTGCGCGCCGCGGATATTGGGGCCGAAGGACACCATGTCCAGATTCGGGTACTTGGAGCCCAGGATGCCGCACTCCAGGCCGGCGTGGATCACTTGCACCGCGGCCTCGCCGCCGAACTCCTGGCGGTATACGTCCTTGAACAGCGCCAGCAGCTTGGACTGCGGATTCGGCGCCCAGCCCGGATAGCCGCCTTCCATCTCCACCTTGAACGCGGCCAGCTTGAACAGGCTCTCCACTTCGCGCGCCAGCATCCAGGTGCCGGAATCCAGCAACGAACGCACCATCAGGTTGGCGAACACCTTGCCGTCCGCAATGGTTACCACACCCAGATTGTTCGAGGTTTCCACCACGCCTTCCACGCGCTGGCTCATGCGCTTCACGCCGTGCGGCGCGGCGTGCAGGGCGGCCAGGATGGCGGCTTGATCGGCGCGGGCCAGCACGCCATTCGCGGCGGCGGCCTCGGACAGCACCACCACGCCCTCGTCCACGCCGGCCAGCTCGAAGCGCATCAGCGCCTGGAACGCGTCCAACTTGGCGGCTACCTTGGCGGCGTCGGCGGCTGGATAGGCCACCACGGCAAAGGCTTCGCGCGACAGCGCGTTGCGCGCGGTGCCGCCCTTCAGGCTGGCCAGGCGCAGCTCGGTCTCCGCTTCCAGCTCGCGGATCAGGCGGATCAGCAGCTTGTTGGCATTGCCGCGGCCCAGGTGGATGTCGGCGCCGGAGTGGCCGCCTTTCAGGCCCTTGATGGTCAGGCTGGCGGTCTGGAAGCCGGCCGGAACCGACTCCACCGCGTATTCGCGGCTGACGTTGACATCGACGCCGCCGGCGCAGCCCATGTAGAACTCGCCCCACTCTTCGGTGTCGATATTGATCAGGTACTGGCCTTGCAGCAGGCCGGTTTCCAGACCCAGCGCGCCGCCCATGCCGGCCTCTTCGTCCAGCGTCAGCAACACTTCCACCGGGCCGTGGGCGACGTCGTCGCCGGACAGCACCGCCATGCCCAGCGCCACGCCGATGCCGTTGTCGGCGCCCAGGGTGGTGTTTTCGGCGATCAGCCAGCCATCCTTCAGCACCGGACGGATCGGGTCCTTGAAGAAATCGTGCTCGGTGCCGCTATTGGCCTGGCACACCATGTCCAGGTGGCCTTGCAGCACCACGCCGGCGCGGTCCTCATAGCCCGGGGTGGCCGGCTTGCGGATGATCAGGTTGCCCACCTGATCCACGATGGTTTCCAGGCCGCGCAGTTCCGCCCAGCCTTTCATGTAGTCGCGCACCTGCTCTTCGTGCTTGGACGGGCGCGGAATGTCGCACAGGGTTTGGAAGTGTTCCCAGACGGCTTTGGGTTCGAGTTGGGCGATATCGGTCACAACGCATTCCTTGAATTCGGTATCGCGGCGCGGCATGCAAGCGGCCGCGTCGCAGGGTACTGCACTCGCCATTGCGGCGAAATGCGCCATGCGGCGCTGCGCATGGCTTGCAATGAACAGAAAGCATACCCCGACGCCTCGGGGATGAAAAGAATCACGCGCAAAATCGGCCTGAGACAAGCACTTTTCTGCCCAAACCAGGCCCCAGCCAGCATGACGCATGCAAAAACAACATGGATTAAGCAAGACGGCCGGGCGAAGCCGCCGCCGCGCCCACGCGACGGGCAGGCGGCGGCAAGCGCCGGCTTAGAGACTGAACTTCAAGGCCCTGACCAAGGCGCCGGGCAGCAGCTTGCTCATGGTGGCGCGGCCGCCATAGCTGCCGGCATCCACCAGCAGCTCGCGCTCCGCGGTCAGGGCTTCCAGCTGCTCGCCCAGCAGGCTGAACAGGCTATCGTCGAAGCGCATCACGCCCAGCGGCGCGACGATCTTGCCGTCCTCCACCCAGAAGCAGGCGAAACGCGTCATGCCGGTGATGCGGCAGGCGGCGCGGTCGGAGAAGTTCAGATACCACAGATTGGACAGGTAGACGCCGGTGCCCAAGGCCTGCAAGGCCTCGTCGCTTGGCAGTTCGCCGGCCGCCAGCTGCATGGACTCGGAGAACTCCATATTGCCGGCATTGGGCGTCAGACCGAACTCGCGCGCGCTGCGCGGGCTGATCAGACTGCCGCCATGCTTGCCCTCGACAATCAGCTCCACCCGTTCCGGCCGGATGAAGCCTTCGCTCTGGAACAGCGGCGACAGGCCCTCGCCGCCCGCCTCGGCCAGATTGACCAGCGGCGACAATTGCACCTCGCCCTCCGCCAGCTTGAACAGGGAGCTGCGCTTGCTGCGCACCTCTTTTTCCGACACCCCGCCCCAGTTCAGCATGTTCAGCAGGCCGCCCAGCGCGGAGGGCGTGAAATAGGCGCGGTACTCGCCCGGCGCCAAGGCTTTGACCGGCAACTTCAGCAGCGCCAGCTGCTCGGCGGCCTCGGCTATGCTTCGTTTCAGCGCCGCCGCATCCCAGGCCGTTCCCGCCTGGCTGCGCTTGACCGCCTTGTCGCCGTGCGAATACAGGCTCCAGTCGAAATGCCAGCTCTCGCCCTGCTGCCAGTTGAACTGGCCCAGATGGTTGGCGAAACCGAAACTCATCTCGCCGCAGGCCAAAATGCCCACCAGATCATGCCCCTCAGCCGCGGCCAGGATGTCCGCCACCATGGCCTCGGCCGATGGCAGCGCGTGCTCGGCCACGCGCTCGCTGCTTTGCGGCTGCTCGTTCAGCAGCAGGAAAGGATCGTCCTGCACCTGCTCCAGCGCGGCGCGCAGCTCGGGCAGCGCGGCCTCCAGCAAGGCCAGATCGTCGTCGTCGCCGCTCAGCGACAGCTGCTGCGTCGCCTGGCGCTGGCCATGGATCAACCGCAGATCCAGATAAGCCTGTTCCACCCGGCCGGATTGCCTCACCTTGCCGTGATTGAAACGGATGAAATCACTGCGCTCGGCTTCCAGCCACAGCGTATAGCCTTCCCCTTGGCGCAGCAGGCCGCTCAGCGCCGCCGCCAGTCTTTGCAAATGCGCGCGCATCATGCCGCTCCTCCAAATACGTCCACCTCGCCGAACACGCAGGCCGGCGAGGCATGGCCCACCCGCACCACCTGGTTAGGCTCGCCCTTGCCGCAGTACGGCGTGCCCATCACATTGAAGGTGCTCTCGTCCCCCACCGCCTTAAGCGAGCGCCAAAAGCTGGCGGAAATGCCGCGGTAGTTGGGGTTGCGCACCACGCCCTTCAATTCGCCGTTTTCTATCAACTGGCCCCATTCGCAGCCGAACTGGAACTTGTTGCGCGAATCGTCGATGGACCAGCTGACATTGGTCTGCATCAGCACGCCGCGCCCGATGCCGGCCACTAGCTGCTCGAAGGTCTGGTCGCCCGGCTCCACATTGAGGTTGGCCATGCGGTCTATCGGCGCGCGGTTCCAGTTGCAGGCGCGGCTATTGGCCACGCTGTCCAGCGCGAAGCCGTTCAGCCTGGCGCGCGCGGACGAGATGTCGCCGCCCAGCGGGCGCTGCAGGATGCCGTCCTGGATCAGCCAGACTTTTTCCGCCGGCTTGCCGTCATCGTCCCAGCCATAGCTGGCCAATTCCTGGCGCTGCAAGGGGTCGAAGGTGACATTGAGCAGGTTGGAGCCGTAGCGATAGCTGCCGAACATGTCCGGGGTGACGAAGCTGGTGCCGGCGTAATTGCGCTCGTCGCCCAGGATGCGATCCAGCTCCAGCGGGTGGCCGATGCTCTCGTGGATTTGCAGCATCATCTGCTCCGGCATCAGCAATAGGTCCATCTGGCTGCTGGGGCAGTTGGGCGCATACAGCAGCTGCAGCGCCTCATCCGCCACGCGGCGGCCCGCCCCGCGCAGGCCGGCCTGCGCGATCAACTCCATGCCGCCCTGCCGCCCCAGGCCGCCGTACTGGCCGCCAAGGCTGCGCGTCTGCACCAGGCCCTTGTCGAAAACCGTCACCGCCAAGGACGGCGTCAGCGCGCGCATGTGCTGCTCGGCCTCGCCGCCGGCCGAAGTCAAATAAAGCTGGCGCACATCCTGCCGCCACAAGCCGGCCGACCAGTCCACCACGCGGCCATCCTCGCCCTTGGCGGCGGCGGACTCGCTTAGCAACAAGTCCAGCAGCGCGGCGCGCGGCCATTCTTGCGCCGCCTCGCTGCCCGCGCCCTGGTAACGGCCCTGCGGCTTGGGCATCTGAATTTGCCGGTAATCGAACACGCCATGGCCGGCGGTGGCGCGCGCCCAGCCGCGGGCGCGCTCGAAGGCGGCGCGCAGCCCAGCCTCGCTCAGATCCGCCGTGGCGGCGTAGCCATAGCCGCCCTGATCCAGCACGGTGATCATGACGCCGCGATCCTGCCGGCGGGTCAGCGGCTGCTGGCGGCCCTGGCGCACGCTCAGGCGCTCGCTGTCCTCCTCCACGTAACGCAGGGAGCAGAAATCCGCCTGCGGCTGCAGCGCCCGGAAGCGCTGTCTGATGGTATCCAACATGAATCAAGCCCTAGAAGAGACGGCCGCGCCGCCAATGTCAATGACATGGGTTCTAGTTGGCACAATGCAAGTCCCTTCCATGCAAAATTCATAGCCCGGACGTCACAGCCCCAAGTCCGATAACCCCGGATGCCCATCCGGCCGCCGGCCCAAGGGCCAGAAGAACTTGCGCTCGCTCTCCTGGATCGGCATGTCGTTGATGCTGGCGTGGCGATGGAGCATCAGCCCGTCCGCGCCGAACGCCCAGTTCTCATTGCCATAGCTGCGGTACCACTGGCCGCCGTCGTCATGCCATTCGTAGGCGAAGCGCACCGCGATGCGGTTGCCGTCAAACGCCCACAACTCCTTGATCAGGCGGTAGTCCAGCTCGCGCTTCCATTTGCGCTCCAGCATGGCCTGCGCCTCGGCCCGGCCGCGCGGAAAATCCACGCGGTTGCGCCAGCGGGTGTCCGGGCTGTAGGCCAGCGCCACGCGCGCCGGGTCGCGGCTGTTCCAGCCGTCTTCGGCCAAGCGGATTTTCTCGATCGCGGTTTCGCGGGTGAACCGCGGCAGCGGAGGACGGGTTTCCATGTCATGTTTCCTTATTTTCAAGTAGACAGATCTGTCTACCTTCAATCAGTCTAGACCGAAGTAGACAACCCTGTCTACAATAAGTCGCATGAAAACGAACATCGCCGACGACATCGCCACGTTGCCCGCCCGCGACCGCATCCTCGCCACCGCGCACCGGCTGTTTTATCGGGAAGGCCTGCGCGCCACCGGCATAGACAAGCTGATAGCCGAATCCGGCG